>JAZSLS010000057.1:0-20073 GCA_045535465.1 Eubacteriales bacterium | reverse complement strand
TGATGCAATAGATACCGCAGAAGTGGAAAGAATGGTACACGTAATGCCTATTATGACGGTAGTGCGTGAGGACGTGGTTTTCCAGCCCTTCACCCCTGAAGAGCTTCAAAAGGGCGCACCCGAAACCGACGAGGGTTATTGGTGCGTTCCCAAGGTAATGGAATAAGGGGGAGCGAAAATGATGTTATACAACACAAGACTACACTTTGAAACTGATAAGGGCATAGTTGTAGACGATATGCTTCTTACCAAGGATGAAATAAGAACCACCGCCGGTTCAGGAATGCTTCATTGTTATGAAAGCCTTTTTGAGGCAGAGGTGATAACCCGCCTTACAAACGCAGGCTTTCCTTATATCGGTAAAGCCTCCGTGGGTGAGTTTGCTATCGACCTTGTAGGCGAAACCGCCTACAACGGTGCAAACGTAAAGGACGGCGCTTTTGTTAACGCTTCGGCTGAGATACTGTTGGCAAAAGAGGCTATCGCTTCCGTTGGATTGGATGTAAACGGCTCTGTTCGTCGTGCGGCGGCACAAAATGGGCTTGTAAGCATCAAGCCCACCTACGGCACCGTTTCCCGCTACGGCACCATCCCTGTTGCTTGTTCGGGTGAAACTGTAAGCGTTATGGCAAACGATGCCGAGAATTTGGCTACCGTTTTAGGCGTAATAGCAGGCCACGACGATAAGGACGGCACAAGCCTTCCCGAGGATATGTGTGCAAAGGCTAAGGAAGTAAGTCCCATACGCCGTGTAGCGGTGCTTACCAATATGCAAAAGGGCATAGACAGCGCAGTGACCGACAAGATAGAAGCTTTTAAAGCAAAGGCTTCCTCTATGGGAATACAGCTTTGCGAAATCGAAAACGAAACTATCTCTGCAGCTAACGCCGCTTGGAATATTCTTATGTGTGCGGAGCTTTGCAATAACGTTTCCCGTTACGACGGCGTTAAATACGGCTACCGTGCCGAGAACTTCAGCGGTATTGACGAGCTTTATACCAACAGCCGTACCGAGGCTTTTGGTGAGCTTCTTAAGTGCGCCATCCTCTTTGGCTCCGACACCCTTTCTACCGAAAACTATATGAAGGTGTATGACAAGGCGCTTCGTGTACGCCGAGTAATACGTGAAGCTTTTGATGCGCTCTTTAATGAGTACGATGCGGTTTTGATGCCCGCTTGCTCTCTTATGGCATACAGCGCAGAGCAAACCGAAAAGTCTGCGGCGTTCAGAGAAAACTATTATACTGCACCTGCATCTATCACAGGTCTTCCTGCCTTGGTGATAGACGGTGTACAGCTTGTGGGTAAGGCACTTTCCGACGGTGCTTTGCTGGCTTTTGCAAAAGAATACGAAAAGGAGGCAAAGTAGTATGAAGTATGAAACTGTCATAGGTCTTGAGGTTCACGTAGAGCTGGCGACCAAATCCAAGATATTCTGCTCCTGCTCGGCGCACTCCTTCGGGGCTGAGCCTAACAGCCACGTTTGTCCCGCTTGTTGCGGTATGCCGGGTATGCTTCCCGTGGTTAACAAGCGTGTTGTTGACTACGGTATGAAAGCGGGTATGATGCTTAACTGCCATATCAACCGCACCACCACCTTTGATAAAAAAAGCTATTATTATCCCGACCTTCCTGCAGCGTATCAGACTACCCAGTGGTTTGCTCCCGTTGCCGTTAACGGCTTAGTGGAGATAGAAACCTCCGGGGGTAAGAAGCAGGTTCGCATAAAGCAAATTCATATGGAAGAGGATGCAGGTAAGCTTGTTCACGATATTCGTGAGGATACCACCCACGTAGACTTTAACCGTACCAGCGTTCCTCTTATTGAGATAGTAAGTCAGCCGGACCTTTCAAGTGCAGAAGAGGTAGAGGCTTACCTTGAACGCCTTAAGACCTTACTTCGTTACGCTAAGGTTGCGGAATGTGAAATGGCACACGGCACTATGCGCTGTGACGTTAACCTTTCCATCCGTCCCGAGGGCAGCAACGTTTTAGGCGTTCGTACCGAGATGAAGAATATGAACTCCATCGAGGCTATAAAGCGTGCTATCGAGTACGAGGTTTCCAGACACATCGATGCCGTTGAAAACGGTACCGAGGTTTTGGTGCAGGAAACCAGACGTTGGGACGACGTAAAGGGCAAGAGCTACGCAATGCGTACTAAGGAAACAGCAGGCGACTATCGCTATTTCCCCGACCCTAACGTTATGCCCGTTGTTATAGACGACGAGTGGTTTGATGCCGTAAAGGCAACTCTTCCCGAATTTCCAGAGGTAAAAAAGGCAAGATACACCGGTGAGTACGGTCTTAGCGATTATGATGCTGACCAGCTTACCAAGAGCATTGCGGTTTGCGAATGCTTTGAGGCTGCTTTCTCCGTATGCGGCAGCGCAAAGGATGCGGCAAACTGGATGATATCCGAGGTTATGAGCCTACTTAACGTAAAGAAGATGACCTACGATATGCTTGACCTTGACGGCAAAACCTTAGGTGCGCTTATAGTGCTTGTAAGCAGCGGCAAGGTAGGCAGAGCCAACGCTAAAAAGATACTGGCAGCTATTTTTGACGACCCCTCTATCAACCCCGAGGAATACGCTACCGCTAACGGTTTTATCGTTTCCAACGACACCGGCCTTATAGAAACCGTGGTTAAGGAAACCGTAGCCGCCGACCCTAAGTCTGTCGCAGACTTTAAGGGCGGTAAGGAAAAGGCGCTTATGGCGCTTTTCGGCAAGTGTATGAAACAGCTTAAGGGCAACTGCGACCCGCAGGTGCTCAGAACCATACTCATAGATCATATAAACAGCCTTTAATGCCAAAATCCCTGTTTGCACGTTTTGTAAACAGGGATTTTAAAGTTTTATTTGAGCACGAAAAATTTTTTTATAAAAAACAAAAAATTTTTTGATATTTTCCTTTTTTGGACATTAGTATAGTAGAAGCGTTATAGGGGGTATATCTATGAAAAAACTTGTAAGCGTTTTACTTTTATTTTCGTTATTGGCGGGGGCTTTATCCTTTGGCGGTTTTTCTGCCTCTGCGGAAGAGGCGACCAGCGGGACGTGGGGACAGCTTACGTGGGTACTTGACGAAAACGGAACCCTTACCATAAGCGGTGAGGGCGAGATGAAAGACATACCCGTTTATCCTGATCATGATCTTGAACCCCGCTGGGACTCCACCAAGGTAAAGACTATTATTGTGGAAGAAGGCATTACTTCTGTTGGGGACGGTATTTTTAAGAGTCATCAGTTTTTAACAAACGTAATCCTTCCTGATTCTGTTACACGCATAGGCAAAGAGGCGTTTTTTAACTGTGTTTGGTTGAAAGAGATTGTTTTACCCGACAAATTAACGGTTATAGAAACATTTGCTTTTTCTGATTGCCGGAGTTTAGGCCCTACAAACATCCCCGAAAGTGTAGAAACCATAGGCGAAGCGGCTTTTTGGTCGTGCGGTCTGCTTAGATTAACCATCCCCAAAAACGTTAAATCTATCGCTTGTAGAGCATTTTCGGGAACAGGTGTTGTGGAAATAACCGTTGATAAGGATAACCCTGTTTACCATAGCGAGGGCAACTGTCTTATCGAAACGGCAAGCAAAACAGTAATTGCAGGATGCAGAAAAAGCGTTATTCCCGAGGGAGTAGAAGCTATTTCGGAATATGCCTTCAGCGGCTTGTGGAATTTCAAAGAAGCAATTATACCTTCTACCGTAACAACCATCGGTAATAGTGCGTTCTCCTACTGCTACAGCCTTAAAAAAGTAGTTATACCTTCTTCTGTGACCTACCTTGGCAACCTGGCGTTTGATGGATGCTACGCTCTTAGAAAAGTGGTTATACATTCTGGATTAAACAGTATTGGCGATGGAGTATTCTACGAGTGCAAACAACTTGAACAAATACTTATCCCCGAGACTGTTGAGGTAATTGGCTCCCACGCATTCTTTGAGTGTACAAATGTAAACATATACTACACGGGCTCAGAGGAAAAATGGAACGGTGTTAAAATGTCCGAATACGGTAATTCATCACTAAAAGACTGTCCTGTAACCTTTGATTTTGTACAGCCCAAAGGAGATGCAAACTGTGATCTTGCAGCAGACAATCTTGATGTAACTGTAATACTTAAATACGATGCAGGTATTAATGACCTTATAGATGAAGTCGCCGCAGATTATAACGGCGACGGTTATGTTGACAACCTTGATGCGGCAATGATACTAAAATACGATGCAGGGTTGGTATGTCGATAATCTTGATTCTACGATAATTATTCAATTCGATGCCGGCTTGGTTGATATAGCACAAAGCTTGAGAACAACAGAAGTGCCGTCGGATATATACTTCGGCGCATCCGTAGAGTTTTAGTTTTTATGTAAAAAGGAGCTGTTGCGATAACGCAACAGCTCCTTTTGCCGCAGTTTAATAAACAAACTCGCCGTTTATATCGGTTTTTAAAAAACGCAAAAGCTCGTCGCCTTTATATCCCAAGGAAACGCCTACAAGGGTTTTGGTATAGGCGGCTTCTACCGTGGTGTGGGCTATGGAAAGGGCGCCGTTCCTAAGGGCGTCACCGGTGCTGTCGTAGGCAAAGGCGCATTCGTCACAGGGGGCTAAAAACAGCGGAATATCCCCCTCCTTGCATCTGTCAAGCAAATACAGTACGGACTCTGCACCGTAAGGCTCCGTGTCCTTTTTGCGCTCCACACACACCGTGTCGGAATGGTAGGTGCCGTGAACCACCGCAGAAAGCCCCCGTATATCAAAACGGCGGTAATTAATGCCAACGTATGGGGTAATAAGCATTACCTCGTCCTTAAGCTTTTGCAGCTTATTTAAGTAAAAGCTGTCGCTTTTAAAAGGCACACCTTTTATATCGGTGCCTATAATTTCCGTCTCGCTAATGCTGTGGAAATCACTGCTGTAATTGGGGCATTGCTTAAGATGAGCTCCGTAGTGTACAAGCATCCTTCCGTCCATATTGCGGTAAACTGCGTAAACGTTTGGGGCTATTCCGTTCATAATAAGCTCTGCAGCAGTACGGAAGTTGGCGTAGCCGTTGGTGCGCATTTCCTTTTCACCCGTAGGTGTCCTAAGCGGAAGCTGTGCGGAAACCATACAAAGGGGCACAGGCGCACCGCAAAGCAGAAACGAAAGCAGGGAAGCGGTAAAAGCCAAGGTGTCCGTCCCGTGTAGCATTATAACTCCCTTGTAGCTTTCCCATTTGACGGTTTTAATGAGGTCTACAAGCCCATTCCACGCCTTTATGGTCATATTCTCGCTGAGAATATCGGGTGAAAGCTTTATCGTGTCAAAGCTTACGGCTTTTGCAAAGGGGCTGTCGCTTTCCTCAAAATCGGATATAATATAATTCTTCGCCTTTTCCGCATCGGATTGGTTTTTAAGGTTTTCGCTTCGGGCAGAGCATATTGTTCCGCCTGTTAGTATTACAAGTATTTTATTCATTTTCATCTCCGCAGTCTATACACCGCAATATCCAAAAAACTCATCACCGTAGCGCATAACAATAGTCCCTTTTTCAATGCTTATTTTGTAAAGTCGGCTTTCTGTGTCTTTGTTACCCGGTGCAGGTATACACTCAAGAAAACATCCGTCCTCGGTTACCACAAACCTTTCGGGGTGGTAGTCCGTAGCCAAAAATGTGTTGCGGTAGCCGCCGCTTATATTGATAACAAAGGTATAAAGCCCCGACGTAGGTCCCGGTGTCATAGTTATGCTTTCTTTCTTGCCGTCACCGTCAAAGTCAAATTCGGCAGGATCCAAAAGATAATTAAAGCCCTCGGCGTAGGGGGTAAAAACACCATAGCCTTTCCAAAACTCCGCCTCTGCTTGTTCTTTGGCATCTCCGTCAAGCTCAACGTATGTGTCGGGAGAAGCCGAAGGGAAAAGTCTTATCTGCTCACGGCTTATCCTTTGATAGGCAAGTATAAACTTCAAATCCTCTATAGGGATAATGTGAGAGGTCTGAGTAGCTTCAAAGCGTGAGCTTATAAGTGTACTTTCGTCATAAGACGAGGCTTCCTCTATATGCTTAAATGCAAAGCAGGAATAGCTTTCATCCTCGTTTTGCCATATATAAACGTCAATAAGGCCCTCAGGCTCGAAGGTGAAATACTCAGGATAAGCAGCTTTAAGCTTGTCAAGCTTTTCGGGTGAAGGTATCACAATTACGTTTTCAGGCTGTGATACACCGCCCACGTCAGAAACGGAGCTACTGTCGTTATTATCTGTATTGGGATTGGTAAGGAACACTACCCCAAGCACAATGCAGCTTACTATGGCAACAACAATTATCCAAAAAGGGGCTTTTTTATAGCTAAGCACTGCCTTGACCCTTTCTTTAACACCGCTTTCGCCAAAGGCAAGCGGACAAGCGGATATGGCTTTTTTGTTAACACTGCAATTGATAAGCGCCTCCGAATAAGGCTTTTTAGCTTCCTCACCAAGCTTTTTTATGACCTTTTCATCGGTTGCAAGCTCAATATCTCTGCAAAGCAGAACGTAGGCACCCCACAGCACAGGGTTAAACCAATATACCGTAAGCAGTAAATAACCAAAGGGCTTCCAAAAATGGTCACGTCTCTTAAGGTGCGCCTTTTCGTGGGCTATCACATATCCTCTGTCCTCGCCCTTCAGGGCAGAGGGCAGATATATCTTAGGTCTTATTATACCCAAGATAAACGGTGTGTCAATGCTGTCACATTCCCACACGTTCGTTTCCAAGTGCGCCGCCTCTTTAACCTTTCGTTTTATGCGTATATAGCTGTACAGAGCATAAATAAGCATAAGCGCCATACCTATTACCCAAAGGCTTGCTGCTGCTGTCAAAATTATCTGCATAGGGTTAACGCTGTTGCCAACGTCGGGCGCAAGGCTTTCGGAAATAATGGGGTTTACGGTAGAGTTAAATATTGATATACCGCTGTGTATGGTAGGCGTTTGACTGTAAACTATATCCTGCGGTATCGTTTCTGCACTGGGAACAAGGCTAAAAACGCTTTCTATGGAAAAGGGGCAAACAAGCCTTAAAGCAACCAATGCCCACGCTGAGGCACGTATAGCCTTGGGCATTTTTCTGAACAAAAAGCGAAACAGCATTACCGCAAATGCTATCCAAGTGGCGGTAACGCTCATATTAAACAGCTTAATAAAAAGGGCGGTCATTTCTACACCTCCTCGTATTCAGCTACAAGGCGGCGAAGCTCGGCTATCTCCTCGGAGCTAAGACTTTTACCTGCAGTAAACGCCGCAAGAAAGGCAGGAAGCGAGCCACCAAAGTTTTCCTCCACAAAGCGTGTGCTTTGGGTAGCAAAAAACTCCTTTTTGGATATAATGGAGCATACAACTCCTTTTTCGTTTTTAAATATGCCTTTTTCGCAAAGCCTTTTAAGCACCGTGTAGGTGGTGGACTTTTTCCATTTAAGCTTTTCAAGACTTAGCTTACAAAGCTCGGTGGACGAAATAGGCTCTCTTTCCCATATTATATCTGCAAAACGTGCTTCAACTGCTCCCATCTGATAATCGTTCATAATATGTACCCCCTATACAGTTTACAGCTTGTAGACCTGAGTTTAGTTTACACCTTGTAGACCGTTTTGTCAAGAGGGGTTAAAGGGAAATTTAATAAAACTATTGCTTTTTTCGGCAAAAAGTGGTAAATTAAACCGTAATATGATTAACAGCAGAAATATCCAAAGGCTGAATCGAGGCGATTGATTTGGAGTTTATTAAAAAGGCTTTAGTTTTTTTAGATAGCGAAATGCCAACGCCCGACCTTTACGGTTGGTATCATATAACGTGGCTGGTGCTTATGGTTGCCGCTACTGTGTTCTTGTGCTACAGGTTTGGGCGCTCTTCGGATAAAACCATAGGGCGTATAGTTTTCTTTACGGCGGTAGCGGTGGCACTTTTTGAGGTGTATAAGCAGGTAAACTATACTTTTGCAGTAGAGGACGGGAAAATTAATACCGATTATCAGTGGTATAGTTTTCCGTTCCAGTTCTGCTCTATGCCTATGTACGTGGGCTTGCTTACAGGCATATTCCGCAAGGGCAGGGTGCATAACGCTTTGTACGCATTCCTATCCACCTACGCCATTTTTGCAGGCCTTTGCGTTATGGCGTATCCCGGCGACGTTTTTACAAGCACCATAGGCGTTAATATAGAAACTATGTTTTGTCACGCTTCTATGATACCTATCGGCGTACTTCTTATGTACAGCGGCAAGGTTGAGGTTAAGCATAGGACAATTCTTAAGGCGGTTCCCGTTTTTGTGACTGCGCTTTTTATTGCCAATCTGTTTAACGAAATAGCCTATTTCAGCGGCCTTTTGGAAAGGGAAAGCTTTAATATGTTTTACATAAGCCGCCATTTGGAGGGGCATTTGCCTGTTTACAGCAACGTTCAGGCGGTGGTGCCTTATCCCTTCTGTCTCGTTATTTATATTTTGGGCTTCACGCTGGCAGCATATATTATGATGCTTATTTATATGGGTGTTGCCGCTTTGTGTAAAAAGCTTTGTAGAAAATATAATTAAAACAGAGTCAGAGAAACGAAGCTGCTTTTCGTCAAAGTGCCCTGAATACAACAAAATACAACCGTTCGATGCAAAAATGCCTCTCGTTACACCACGAGAGGCATTTTTACTATCTTGATTTTTTTAAAGCTTTTGCGGCAAGTAAGGTACACACAAGCAGTAAGCCTAACCAAACAGCGGTATCGCTATCCCCTGTGGGAGGAGTTACGATATCATCGGCTTTTTCGCTTACAACGGTCATTCTGCCGTCGCCTTCTGCGTTGCCGTACTTATCTGCAGTAAGTCTGCCACCAAGATTTTCGGTAAAGTATTTAACAAGGGTTTCCGTATCGGTAGGCAGCTCGTCTGCGGCAATTACTACCTCCGCACCGTCAAACATCTTATATCCGCTAAGCTGAAGCATATAGCAGGAGCCTGCAAGGGTGTAAAGCTTCTCTTCGTCAATTGGAGCAGAGCCAAGCTTTACGTTTCTCACACGCCTTTCAGCGCCTTCTTTTATGCTTACAAAGTCGCCAAGCTCGTTTGTAATAACAGGTGTTTCAATGTAGGTATGCACCTCAAAGCTGATGCCGCCCACGTGGGGGAAGCTGCCAAAATCCGTAGGCATAGCGGAAACACCGTATTCCAAAGCGTCGATAATTTGCTTGCCGCTTACCTTAAGCACGCACATCTCGTTGTTCCAAGGGTTAATATCCATAATGGTCTTCCTTGTAACAAGCCCTTCCTTTACCTCTGCACGTACGCCGCCACCGTTAACAAAGGCAATATCTGCGCCTGTAACTGCAAGATAAGCGTCGGTAACAAAGTTGCCAAGGTTGGTTTCGTCGTGCCTTATAACCCAATTTCCCTCTGCATCGTTTTCGGTGAGGTAAACCTCGCTTTCGCCTATTATTTCAAACAAATAGTCAAACTCGGCATTGTAGTTATCTATTATCCCTTTAACCTCGTCATATGCCGCTTTTGCGCCGTCTGAAAAAGCAGTGATATCAATGGCAGCAGGGTCAATAAGCTCCGTAGTAATATCTCCGTCGTCGCTTACGGTAAGCATACCAAAGCTTTCAAACTTACTGCCCGTGGAGGAAAGAAGCACGTCTTCCTCCAGCTTGTTTTTGTATAGGTCTCCTTCTATTCTTTGATGGGAGTGACCGTCGATAAAAGCATCGATGCCTACGGTGTTTGCCAAAAGGTCGGTGCTTTTGTATCCGTCGGTAACTGCTTCTATTCCCAAATGCCCTACGGCAATAACCGTGTCTGCACCCTTGGATATAGCTTCGTCAACGGCACTTTGCACTTTCGCATAAAGGTCGTTTTCAAAAAAAGTGTAAACAAAGTTACCGTTTTCATCTTGAAAATAGGTGGGGGTAGATTTTGTATAGGTTTCGGGTGTAGCAATGCCTACAAAGGCAATTTTTTTGTCGCCTATTTCCTCAATAGCGTAGGGAGCAAAAACGTCTCTGTCTTCGGGAATGTAATTAAAATTAGCACACAAAAATTCGTAGTCAACCTCGTCGGAAACAAGACTTAAAAGCTTATCCACGGTATAATCAAACTCGTGGTTGCCCGGTACGGCATAGTCGTAGCCTGCAGCGTTCATTATTTCGGCAATAGCTGCGCCCTCTGTAAGCGAGCCTATCATTTCTCCCTGTATCGCATCGCCCGCATCAACGGTAATAACCGTGTGCCCCTTTTCAATAAGCATAGTGCGATATGCGGCAAGCAGGGCAAAATTTTCAGTAGAACAATGGGTGTCGTTAGTATAAAGCACTATTACGTCACCGCTGTCCTCGGCGTAAACCGTAAGCGAGGCGGCGCTTACCGTTAAAACCAAGCACAAAATAAGTGTAAACAGTCTTTTTGCAGTTCTTTTCATTTTTATCTCCTTAAACGTTTTTATCCAATAAGCACGTCGGTCATCAGCATAAGACAAAACCCTGCCAGCAGAGAATAGGTAGCTCCTCTTTCGCTGCCGTGTGAATGGGTTTCGGGTATCATCTCGTCGCTTATAACGTAAAGCATAGTACCGCCCGCAAAGGCAAGGGCAAAGGGCAAAATTGCTGCGGAAATGCTTACCGCAAAGTAGCCGATAAGTGTGCCGATAACCTCTATAACACCTGTAAGCATTGCAAGTATAAAGGTTTTTTTCGGTGTTACCCCTGCCGCAAGCATAGGAGCGATAATAACCATACCCTCCGGAACGTTTTGCAAAGCGATGCCGCCTGCAATAACTAAAGCCTCTGCCGTATTATCTGAGCCAAAGCCCACACCTGCGGCTATACCCTCGGGCAGGTTGTGTATGGCAATGGCAGTAACGAACAAAAGCACCTTGCTTAGGCTTTTGTTTTCGTGTTCTTCGCTGTCGGTTCCTACCATTTTGTGTAGGTGAGGCACTAATTTGTCTATAAGATTAAGGCAAACTGCTCCTGCAAAAATACCTGCAATGGTTATAAGCAGTCCAAGCTTACCTCCGCTTTCAAGGGAGGGAAGTATAAGCCCCAAAACGGCAGCCGCTAACATAACCCCTGCAGCAAATGATAAAACTATATCCGAAAACTTGTGGGATGCTTTTTTAAAAGCAAAGCCTATAACAGCACCTATAACGGTTGCGCCGCCAACCCCCAAAGCTGTCAGTAAAACAATTTCCATAATAAACAATCCTAAAACACTTTACTAGTTTTTTGGGGCGCCGTTGCAGGGTTAACTTAAGCAACAGCGCCCCAATGATATACTATTCTTCAGCGAACATATCTGTGCCTACTCCGCAAAGTGGGCAAACAAAATCTTCGGGAAGGTCTTCAAACTTGGTGCCGGGAGCAATACCGTTATCGGGGTCGCCCAAAGCTTCATCGTAAACCCAACCGCAAACTTCACAAACGTACTTTTTCATAATAAAACCTCCGTAATTTATACTATTTTTTCAAAATCAGCCACCCCGTGTTTGCAAAGAGGGCAGATGAAATCATCGGGTATATCTTCGCCTTCGTAAACAAAACCGCATATTCTGCAAACGTAACCCTTTTTGCCTTCGGTTTCAGGCTTGGGCTTAACCTTTTCCTGATAATAGGTATATGTCATCGTAGGCTTGTCGGATATAACTCTCGCTTCGGTAATTGAGCAAATAAACATACCGTGGGTATCAAGGTCAACGTATTGCTCCACCTTTAGTGAGATAAAAGAGTTAATGTATCTGGGAAGAAAAACAAGTCCGTTATCAGAACGTAACGGAGAACACTCCGCAAACTTGTCCGTGTTTCTGCCGCTGGTAAAGCCAAATTTTTCAAATACGGAAAAAGGCGCTTCCTCCGTAAGGCAGTTAACGTTCATCACGCCGGTCTGCTTTATAACGTGGTGGGAATAGTTTTCCTTGTTTATGGTTACCGCTATTCTGTTGGGAGTGTTGGTAACCTGCGCAACGGTGTTAACAATAAGACCGTTATCCTTCTTGCCGTCGTTGCAGGTAACTACATATAGTCCGTAACCGATGTTGAATAGTGCGGTAACGTCGTTTTTATTAGCGGTGGCATCCTGACGTGCCAAATACTCCATACAAAGCTCATTTGCAAGAGCATCAAGCTGGTTTGTGCTTTCCTCGTTCAATGCCGACATTATTCTGACGGTAGTATCTGCGTAGCTAATGTTTTTGCTTTTTTCAAGCATCCCCTTCATAACCTTAGCCGCAAGGGGCGCCCAAGAGCCGTTTTCTATAAAAGCAACTGTGCGGTTACTGTAATTACGTTCCGTAAGGTGGTTTATAAACTCACGCATAAAGGGAAAAATTTCGGCATTGTAGGTGGTGGTTGCAAGAACCAGCTTGCCGTAACGGAAAGCATCCTCCACAGCCTCAGCCATATCGCACCTGGCAAGGTCATTTACTACAACCTTGGGACATCCGTTAGCTTTAAGCTTTTCCGCAAGAAGCATAACAGCCTTCTTGGTGTTGCCGTAAACGGATGTATAAGCAATAACTATGCCGTCTTCTTCTTCTTGATAAGAGGACCAGATATCGTAAAGATTAATGTAGTAGCCAAGGTTTTCGGTAAGCACAGGCCCGTGAAGGGGGCAGATGATGCTTATGTCAAGCCCTGCTGCCTTTTTAAGAAGAGCTTGCACTTGAGCCCCGTATTTACCAACTATTCCTATGTAATAACGCCTTGCTTCGCAAGCCCAGTCTTCATCAGCATCCAACGCGCCAAATTTGCCAAACCCATCGGCAGAAAACAGTATTTTGTCGTAGCTGTCGTAGGTTACTATAACCTCAGGCCAATGCACCATAGGCGCAGTAACAAAGGTAAGAACGTGCTTGCCTAGGGAGAGGGTGTCGCCTTCGCCCACAACAATTCTTCTGTCTGCAAAATCTGTGCCGAAAAAGTTTTTCATCATAGCAAAGGCTTTTGCGGAGGAAACTATAACGGCATTTGGATAAGCCTTTGCAAAGTTCATTATGTTTGCGGAATGGTCAGGCTCCATATGCTGAACCACAAGATAATCGGGCTTTCTATCCTCAAGAGCGTTTTGAAGATTATCAAGCCATTCGTGGGTAAAAGCCGCATCCACCGTATCCATAACAGCAATTTTTTCATCAATAATCGCATAGGAGTTATAGGACATACCGTTAGGAACAACGTATTGCCCTTCAAAAAGGTCAATTTTACGGTCGTTAACGCCAATGTATTTAACGTCCTTAGTAATAGTCATATACAACACCTCAAAAATGTAGTAAACCTATTATAAACCATATTTTTTTCTTTTTCAATGGGTTGGTAAAAAATCCTTTTCGTTTTAGGAACAAAAATTTAAAAAAATTTAGATGTTTTTACAAAAAAACGGTTGAAAAAAACGAAAAGACATTGTACAATATACTATATGTTATTGTAATTGTGTAACAAATATATTTACTTTTGAAAGGAGTTTATCAGGTATGGGACTTATAAAGGCGGCGATGGGTGCTTTAGGCGGCACTTTGGCAGATCAATGGAAGGAGTTTTTCTATTGTGATTCTCTTCCTACCGACGTGCTTGTAAAAAAAGGGCAAAAAAGAACAAGCGGTCGTTCCTCCAACACAAGCGGCGAAGATAACATTATCTCCAACGGCTCCGGCATAGCAGTTGCTGACGGCCAGTGTATGATTATAGTAGAGCAGGGTAAGATAGTTGAAGTGTGTGCTGAACCCGGTGAGTTTACATACGACTCCTCATCGGAACCCTCTATTTTCTCGGGCAGCCTTGGTAAAAGCATTCTTGACACCTTCAAGACTATTGGTAAACGTTTTACCTACGGTGGTGACACAGGTAAGGATCAAAGGGTTTATTATTTTAACACCAAGGAAATTCTCGGCAACAAGTTTGGAACAAAAACACCTATAATGTTTGAGGTTGCCAGCAAGGCGCTTAGCTTTACCAAAACGGTTGGTATAAGATGTAACGGTATATATTCCTACGTTATAAGCAATCCTTTGCTTTTCTATACCAACGTATGCGGTAACGTGGAGTATGAGTATACCAGAGAAGAGATAGACGAAACCTTAAAGACCGAGTTTGTTTCTGCTCTCCAGCCCGCATTCTCTGCATTGGCGGAGCTTGAGCTTAGACCTGCACAGATTCCCGGTAAGGTAAACGAGCTTAGGAAGGCAATGAATGATGCGCTTAAGCTGGAGTGGGAAGAAAGCCGCGGTATAACCATAGGCAAAATTGCGCTTAACCCCATAAGCCTTTCCGATGAGGATATGAAAGCCATCAAGGATATGGAAGACGCAATGCTTATGGGCAGCAATGCGTATATGATGGCAGGCAGAATGACCAACGCTACGGCTGATGCTATGAACGCCGCTGCAAACAATTCTGCAGGTGCGATGACAGGCTTTATGGGTCTGGGTATGGCAGGCGGCGCTATGGGCGGCGGCTTTAATGCGGCACAGAACTTCTATAATATGGGTCAGCAACAACAGCAGATGCAACAGATGCAGCAACAGCAGGGTGTTGTTAATCCTGCAGTTCAAAACGCAATGAACGAAGGCAAAGGCGTAATGGGCTGGCAGTGCTCCTGCGGCGCAACCGCAACAGGCAAGTTCTGTCCCGAATGCGGCGCAAAGAAGCCCGAGCCTAAGGTAGAAGGCGGCTGGAAATGTGCTTGCGGCGCAACTGCAACTGCAAAGTTCTGTCCTGAGTGTGGAGCCCCCAAGCCTGCAGACGATGGTTGGACCTGCTCCTGCGGGACCGTTAACAAGGGTAAGTTCTGTCAAAACTGCGGCGGCAAGAAGCCCGCAGGCGTTCCTCAGTATAAGTGCGACAAGTGTGGTTGGGAACCTGAGAAGGGGGTTACCCCTCCCAAGTTCTGTCCCGAATGCGGCGACCCCTTTGACGGCGGCGACGTAAAATGATTTTAGAAACTGTAATACCTTAAAGGAGGGATAGCTTTGGCTGAAATACAACAGTATAAATGCCCTTGCTGCGGTGGTCAGATAGAATTTGACAGTGCATCGCAGAATATGAAATGCCCTTATTGTGACACGGAATACGAGGTAGAAACTCTCAAATCCTATGATGATGTGTTGAATAACGAGCAAAAGGACGATATGTCCTGGGATAGCAGTGCAGGCAGTGAATGGACCGAGGGTGAAGCCGAGGGTATGCGTGTTTACGTTTGTAACTCCTGCGGCGGTGAAATAGTAGCGGACGAAACAACTGCGGCTTCTGCCTGCCCTTTCTGTGATAACCCCGTGGTAATGATGGGACAGTTGTCGGGTGCGCTTAAGCCCGATTACGTTATCCCCTTCAAGCTGGATAAAAAGGCGGCTAAGGCGGCACTTAAAAAGCATTACGAGGGTAAGCGTCTTCTTCCCAAGGTTTTCAAAAATGAAAACCATATAGATGAGATAAAGGGCGTTTACGTTCCGTTTTGGCTGTTTGATGCGGATGCAAGCGCAGACGTGCGCTACAAGGCAACCAGAGTAAGAGCGTGGAGCGACAGCAACTATAACTATACCGAAACTCAGTTTTATTCCGTTATTCGCAGCGGCTCTCTCGGTTTTGAGCGTGTACCCGTTGACGGCACTACCAAGATGGAAGATAAGCTTATGGAGTCTATTGAGCCCTTTAATTTTAAGGATGCGGTGGATTTTCAAACGGCATACTTGTCCGGTTACCTTGCAGATAAATATGACGTTGATTCCGAGCAGAGTGTAGAACGTGCTAACGAAAGAATAAAGCGCAGCACCGAGGAGGCTTTTGCCGCAACGGTGCAGGGCTATTCAAGCGTGGTGACAGAGCATTCCAGCGTTCAGCTGGCAAACGGTACGGCTAAGTATGCTCTTTATCCGGTGTGGCTGCTTAACACCACCTGGCAGGGCAAAAAGTATACCTTTGCTATGAACGGGCAGACGGGCAAGCTTGTAGGCGACCTTCCTATGGATAAAAAGGCGTACAGAAGATGGCTGTTCGGTCTTGCGGGTGCCATTAGTGCGGCGTGCTTTGGCATATCCTACCTGATTTGGTTGCTGTAAGGAGGTATGCGTTATGATTAAAAGACTAATCGCATTTCTTGCGGTAATGTTCGTTATTTGCTTTGGTGCCGTTAACGTTTTTGCATCAGAACATCCTTCCCGTGTGGCAGACGGCGCTGACGTACTTACCGATGCCGAGGAAAATGCTCTTAAAGAAAAGCTTGATGCTATCAGCGAAAAGTATGACGTTGACGTGGCAGTGGTAACCGTTGAAACCCTTGGCGGCAAACCTGTAGCTGATTTTACCAAGTCCTATTACAACGATAATGGTTACGGCCTTGGCACAAAAAAATCCGGTGCGATGCTTCTCTTCTGCTCTGAAGGTGAAAAAGGCAACAGAGATTATTATGTGTACTACAATGATCTCGAATATGATTCTGAAAGTGTAAAAAATGCCGTTGTCGTATATCTCAGAGATGATAATTTTGTTAAAGCTTTTGATGTCTTTGCCAATGAGAGTGAGTATTATATCGACATTGAGATTAACGGTGCTCCCTTTAACTTCCTCGTAAAGCTTGGCATCTCCCTTGTTATAGGCTTTGTTATTGCTTTCATTTGCGTAAGTGTTATGAAGGGTAAGCTCAAGTCCGTGCATTTTCAGTCCGGCGCTTCTACATACCAAAAGCACGGCAGCCTTAAAATAACCAACTCCAAGGACATTTACCTTTATCGTACCGTTACCAGAACAGCAAGACCCAAGTCCACAAGCTCCGGCGGTGGTGGAGGTGGCGGTTCTCGCAGCGGTGGCTCAGGCGGTAAGTGCTAAAAAACAAAAGTCAAAATCCTTTGCGGTTTTCAAGCTGCAAAGGATTTTTTTGTAAAGCGTGGCAAAAAATGTTTGATTAATAGCACTCTTTGTGTTATAATAAACTGAGAAACTGTTTAAGTAAAAGCAAGGTTTGCGGTTTTACTGCAAAAAGGAGCTAACTTGTATGGTAAATGTAAAAAATGCTATTTCAAAGCTAATAAAAATAGACCCGTATCTTAAGCCCTTTACCGGGGATATTGCTATGCATTTAGAACGTTACAACGCAAAGCGTAAAGCCTTTGCGGGGGAGGGCAGTGTTTATAATGCCGCTGACGGGCATTTGTACTACGGTTTTCATCGCACTGAGGATGGTTGGGTGTTTAGAGAATGGTTACCCGGTGCTGATACCGTTTGGCTTTTCGGTGACTTTAACGGGTGGGACAGATATTCCCATCCCCTTACCAATATCGGCGGCGGAGTATGGGAAATAAGGCTTTCGGGGCGTGATGCCCTAAAGCACGGCCAGTACGTTAAGCTTATTGTGGGCAGGCAAGGGCTTTCCTTTGAAAGGATACCTGCTTACGCTATCCGTGCCGTTTTGGATATGAACAGTAAAAAGCTTTGCGGTCAGATATGGGCGCCTGATGCGGAGTTTAATTGGACGGACGAAAAGTGGCACAGAAGGAAAAGCCGTAAGGCTCCTCTAATCTATGAAGCTCATATAGGTATGGCGCAGGAGTATGCGGGCGTAGGCACTTATGTGGAATTTGCCGATAAAAACCTTGACTGGATAAAGAATGCGGGCTACAACACCATTCAGCTTATGGCTATACAGGAGCATCCCTATTACGCCTCCTTTGGCTATCAGGTTACCAACTTTTTTGCGCCCTCTCACCGTTACGGCACTCCCGAAGAGCTTAAGTATCTTATAAACAAAGCTCATAGTATGGGCATTTCCGTTATTCTTGACGTGGTGCATAGCCACGCTTGTCCCAACGTAGGGGAAGGTCTTAACCTGCAGGATGGTACGGAGGACCAGTATTTTCTGTACGGTATGCGCGGTTGGCACAGTGCTTGGGGCACAAAATGCTTTGATTATACAAAAAACGAGGTGCTTCGCTTCCTCCTTTCCAACTTAAGATATTGGAAAGAGGAATTTCACTTTGACGGTTTCCGTTTTGACGGCGTAACCTCTATGCTTTACGAAAACCACGGCCTTGGTGTTGCCTTTACCGACTATTCTCAGTATTATTCACTAAACACTAACGTGGATGCAAGGGTGTATCTTATGCTGGCAAACGAGCTTATACACGATATTTCTTCCAAGGCAATAAGCATTGCGGAGGATATGAGCGGTATGCCTGGTATGTGCCTGCCCCTTAACACTGCAGGCTTTGGCTTTGACTACCGACTTTCTATGGGTGTTCCCGATATGTGGATAAAGCTTATCAAGGAACAGCGTATGGAAGCTTGGGACGTGCTTTATATATGGTACGAGCTTACAGGCGGCAGACCCTTGGAAAAGTCAATAGGCTATAGCGAATCCCACGACCAAGCAATGGTAGGGGATAAAACCATCATCTTCCGTCTTGCCGATGCGGAAATGTACACGGGTATGGAAAAAAGCTACCATTCACCCACAATGGATACGGCGATAGATATGCATAAGCTTATAAGGCTGCTTACAAACACCTTGGCAAGCGACGGGTATCTTAATTTTATGGGGAACGAGTTTGGCCACCCTGAATGGATTGACTTCCCTCGTGAGGGTAACGGCTGGAGCTATCATCACGCAAGGCGTCAGTGGTATCTGGTTAACCCTTTCCTTAAATATGAGTATCTTGCCAACTTTGACAGGGCGATGATGGGTATTGCAAATAAATACAACGTCCACCTTAGTCCCAAGGCAAAAAGCTTGTGGCTTGATAAGGACAAAAACCTGCTGGTGTTCACCAGAGGGGATTTGGTTTACGCTTTCAATATGCACCCTACCTGCCCGCAGACGGATATTTTTGTTAACTGCCGTGACCTTGGCGGTGACGCATACCGTGTGGTGCTTTCCAGTGACGATGGTGACTTTGGCGGCTTTGACCGTATATCCAAGGATTACGTATACCACGCCAAGGAAGAGGAGTACGGCTACGGATTTAGGCTATACCTGCCTTGCAGAACTGCCGCCGTGCTTGAAAAAGTAAAGTAGGAGGTAGTGCTTTATGGCAACTAACGTTTCTCAAAAAGCCTTGTCTATAATAAAAAAGATGCAGCAAAATGAGATAACCGAAAGTGTTATCTATGAAAAAATATCCCGGTTTGCTAAAGGCGAGGATAACAAAAAGACCTTGCTTCGCCTTTCAAAAGAAGAAAAAGCCCACTATGACACGTGGAAAAAATACACCCAAACGGAAACAAAGCCAAGTCGTTTTAAGGTGTTTTGGTATACGCTTATAGCTCGTATTTTAGGCTTTACCTTTGCGGTTAAGCTTATGGAGCGAGGCGAGGAGGCGGCTCAGGAGGAGTACGCCTTGCTTGCTGACGAGATAGAGGAAAGCGTTCACATCCGCATCCAGGAGGAGGAACACGAAAAAGCTCTTCTTGGTATGCTGGACGAGGAAAGGCTAAGGTACGTTGGCAGTATGGTGCTTGGTCTTAACGACGCTTTGGTGGAGCTTACAGGCAGTATTGCGGGCTTTACCTTTGCTTTGCAGGATACCAAGCTGGTAGCGGTATCGGGCTTGATTGTTGGCATATCCGCAACCTTCTCTATGGCATCCAGCGAATTCCTCTCGGCAAGAAGCGAAGGCAGGACGGATGCGCTTAAATCCTGTGCATACACAGGTGTGGCGTACCTTGTAACGGTTATAATGCTTATAACCCCGTATCTTTTTTTCGACTCCGACCAGTATTTGTACGCTCTTGGGTGTATGCTGTTAACCATAGTGTTTATAATAGCTGCGTTTACCTATTATACCTCCGTAGCCCAAGACCGTCCCTTTGGCTCACGCTTTTGGGAAATGGCTCTTATCAGCATAGGCGTTGCGGTTATCTCCTTCGGCGTTGGTCTTCTTGCAAAAAAATTCCTCGGTGTTGAGGTTTAATAAATATGAACAACGAAAAACGGCTGATTTCAGCCGTTTTTCTGTGTTCGAAAAAAATAAAAATATAAACAGAAGGAACTCGGCATTAAGCCGAGTTCCAACTAAAGAAGGTAAAAAATGTATTTCTGCGGTCGGGACTGAAACAAACAGAATAAACGCCGCCGTCAACGGAGA
>JAZSLS010000130.1:0-8493 GCA_045535465.1 Eubacteriales bacterium | reverse complement strand
AAACATTTTGCAAAAAAATGTAGCTTTCCTCTTTTATTTTGACATAAAATAAGGTATAATATTATACTAAGCTGTTTTTTATATCAAAATTCTGCATAGATACGAATTTTATTCTGTGCAAGAAAAACTTTTGAAAAAATTTCAATTTTTTATACACGTTTTTGCTTTTTTCGACACTGTATAGTAAAGAGAAAAAATAGGAAAATATAAATTATAAACTGATAGGAGGAGAGTCCTATGTGCATTGATAAACAACCTGAATTTTGGACGATATTCGGGTTTAAATAAGCCGTGCAGTTTCTTTAAGAGTTTGCGCGGTGAAGATCACTATAAATCGAATTTTTAGAGGAGAGAGTATAATACGTTTTGCTAAGTCTTCAAAAAACTTTATTAAGGAGAAGCATTGCATCAAAATGGGAATTTCAGCTATACACGTATTATATAGTACAAAGGAGTGAAAAATGATGAAAAAACAAAGCAGGTTTACTAAATTTTGATGTTAGTTTTGTGTTTAACTATGTGGTTTGTGTTATGTTACCGCATATAAGGAATTAGCAGGAATTGAATCATAAGGAGAAACTATGAAAAGAAACGTTATTTTATTTACAGCATTATTGTTAATCGTTTCCTTGGTTCTTATGTCTTGCGGTGAAGACGACCCGAAAAAACAATCGTCTGCGGACAGCAGTGTTGCCTCCGAAGATGTTACGCTTGATGACAGCATTACCTCTAAAGATATTACGCTTGATGACGGTGGCACCGATGAAACAAGTAGCATTGAACAGAAAGGCTTGTTTATTGACGAAAACGCTTTCCCGGATGATATGTTTAGAGCTTGTATAACAGAACAAGCGGATTCTGACAAGGACGGCTATTTGTCCTATTATGAAATCAACGCTTCACTTGATTTAGCTATTGGGTACAATTTGCCGGAAGGTCAAAACATAGACAGCATTAAGGGTATAGAAAACTTTAAAAATCTTCAAGAACTTTCTCTTAATGGCGTTAATATCGAAAGCCTTGACTTGAGTGAGTTTAAGAATCTTACCGCGTTAACCATACATGATACTCCATTGAAGGAACTTGTTTTAAGCAAGGATGTTTTGAGAACGCTTTATATATCAAACGCTCCTCTTAAAAGTCTTGATGTGAGCGGAAGCACAAAATTGAGAGAGCTTACCTGTGAACAAACAGAACTTGAGATATTGAACATAAGCGATTGCATACATTTGCAACGGTTGGATTTAAGTGACAACCGTATTAAAAGTTTGGATTTGAGTAATTTTAAATTTTTGAGTTATGTTGACTGTCAGGGCAACGAGATGGAAAGTTTGATTACAACAGGCTGCGACAGTTTGGAAACCCTTTTCTGTGAAAACAATAATCTTACAGAACTTGAGGTTAACCACCTTAAGAATTTAAAGACATTGGGGGTTGCTTTTAATCCGCTGACTGTTTTGGATGTAAGCAAACTTGAAGGGCTGAAACTTCATTATGGTATGGGCTATGATGAATATGAAATCATAGGTGAATATACATATGTTGAGTAGAAAGACACGGCAAAGCAATAACTGAAATTTTGAAGGGCGAGTGTATTTTATATGCAATCGCCCTTCAATGCATTAAAGTATTGACAGTCAAATTCATAGTCATTCTTTTCGGATATGTCGAGCTCTTTGTTTGACGGCGAGAGGTTTTTGTTGTGTGCAAAGGCTGTGATAATGTTGTATTGTCTCCATCACGGTAGTTTTGCAATCTCTGTCAAAAAGACTTTCCATATACGGATAAATATGCCGAGTCGATATGTTTTTGAGATTTTTCAGTTCTGTATTTTCGCTAGCCCATTTGCAAACAAGGCGTTCTGCATCTTCGTAGCGTTCAATACAACCAATACGAGGTAGTGGGCGAAGCCGATGAAGATGGCGACGAAACCTATCTTCCCGTGGAGGACGAGGAGGTTTTGAACGACGTTTTTGACCTTTTTAAAGCAAGGTTTGAAGACGAATTCAGTTTTGAAGAATAAAGATTTTTAAAAAAGCGGCAGTATGCCGCTTTTTTCTTTAGCTATGAACGGTTTTTTCTATTCCTTGGGGGAATTATCTATTCGGCGGCGAAGCTGTGTAATGGGGTTGTTCGTAGGGGCGATTCTCGAATCGCCCGCCACGCGACGTTAAAACCGAGCTGACAGATAACGCGGCAAAACCCACAGGGTGGCGGGACGTTCGAGAACGTCCCCTACATAAAAACCGTAACGCCGTTTTACAGACGGTTTTTGCTGTCCCATAGCGATTAATCTAATCGGCGGTGACGGTCAGAAAACGGTTATTGCGGGGACCGTCGTCCCCGACGGAGCTGTTGAATGGCTTAAAATGCAAATTCACCTAAACATTTTGCAAAAAAATGTAGCTTTCCTCTTTTATTTTGACATAAAATAAGGTATAATATTATACTAAGCTGTTTTTGGGCACGAAAAGGAGGTTTTGCTATGGATAAGTTTGAATTGGTGTCAAGCTATAAGCCTACAGGTGACCAGCCTCAGGCTATTGCTTCTCTTACCGAGGGAATCCTTGGCGGTATGGAGGAGCAGGTGCTACTCGGCGTTACGGGCAGCGGTAAGACCTTCACTATGGCAAATATTATAGCAAACGTAAACAAGCCTACCCTTGTGCTTGCCCATAACAAAACGTTGGCTGCGCAGTTATGCTCTGAATTTCGGGAATTCTTTCCTAACAATGCAGTTGAATACTTCGTATCCTACTACGACTATTACCAGCCGGAGGCATACGTGCCCGGCAAGGACGTTTATATAGAAAAGGACGCATCCATTAACGACGAGATAGATAAGCTGCGCCACAGCGCCACCAGCGCCCTTTTTGAACGTAAGGACGTTATTATAGTTTCCAGTGTTTCCTGCATTTACTCCCTTGGTGACCCGGCGGAGTACCGCAAGCAGGTTATTTCCTTGCGTGCAGGGCTGCAAATGAGCAGGGAAGACCTTATAAAGCGTCTTGTGGCGGTGCAGTACACCCGCAGCGACATAGGCTTTGAGCGTAACAACTTTCGTGTAAGGGGCGACGTGGTGGAGATTTTTCCCTCCAACAGTGGTGCTGCCGCTGTAAGAGTTGAGTTTTTTGGCGACGAGATAGACCGTGTTTCCTTGGTGGATACCGTAACTGGCGAGGTTACTGCTCGTCTTAACCACGCAGCGGTGTACCCTTCCTCCCACTACGTTACGGATGAGGAGCTTAGGAAAAAGGCGCTTACCGAGATATACGATGAGATGCTTGAGCGGGTGGAGTTTTTTGAAGCACAGGGCAAGTTTATAGAAGCCCAGCGTATTAAGGAGCGCACCACCTTTGATATGGAGCAGATAAGGGAGATAGGCTACTGCAGCGGTGTTGAAAACTACTCCCGTGTGCTTTCGGGAAGAGAGCCCGGAAGCGTGCCCTACACCTTGCTTGACTATTTTCCCGATGACTTTTTGCTTATAATAGATGAAAGCCACGTTACCGTGCCACAGGTAAAGGGTATGAGCAGCGGCGACAGCGCAAGGAAGAAAAACCTTATAGATTACGGCTTTCGTCTTCCTTCGGCTTACGATAACAGGCCGCTGCGTTTTGAGGAATTTCTTTCCAAAAAGGGCACTACCGTTTACGTAAGCGCCACCCCTGCCGACTTTGAAAAGGAAAGGGCAGAGAACGTGGCGGAGCAGATAATAAGGCCCACAGGGCTTCTTGACCCCTTGGTAGAGGTACGTCCCGTGGCGGGGCAGATAGACGACCTGCTTGGCGAGATAAGAGACTGCATAAGCAAAAACCAACGTGTGCTGGTTACCACTCTTACCAAAAAGATGGCAGAGGACCTTTCGGAATACTTTTTGCAAAACGGCGTAAAAACAAAGTACCTGCATTACGATATAGAAACCATAGAGAGGATAGAGCTGCTTCGTCAGCTTCGTGCAGGGGAGTACGACGTGCTTGTGGGCATAAATCTTCTGCGTGAAGGGCTTGACCTGCCCGAGGTTGCCCTTATAGGCATCCTTGACGCAGATAAGGAGGGCTTTTTGCGAAGCGAAATGAGCCTTATACAGACCATAGGCAGAGCCGCAAGAAACAAGGACGGCAGAGTTATAAGGTATGCCGATAAGATAACGGGCTCTATGCAGGGTGCTATGGACGAAACCCGCCGCCGCCGTGAAAAGCAGGATGCCTACAACAAGGCTCACGGAATAACGCCTACCACCATAGTTAAGGAGATAAGAGCGCCTATTGAGATAACGGTAAAGGGCTCCGCTCCCGACGGAAAGCTTAATAAGGCAGAAAAGAAACAGCTTATAGAAAAGCTGCAAAAGCAAATGAAGCAAGCGGCAAAGGAGCTGGATTTCGAAACGGCCGCCGCACTGCGTGACAAGATACGAGCGCTTATGGCGTAAAGGAGCAAAAATATGAACAAAGAACTGACGGTAAGAGGCGCAAGGGTAAACAACCTTAAGGACATAAGCCTTTCTATCCCAAGGGATAAGCTGGTGGTGTTTACGGGGCTTTCGGGCTCGGGTAAATCCTCTCTTGCCTTTGACACTATATACGCAGAAGGGCATCGCAGGTTCGTGGAGTCCTTGTCTTCCTACGCCCGTATGTTTTTGGGTCAGCTTGATAAACCCGACGTGGACGGCATAGACGGGCTTTCTCCCGCTATTTCCATAGACCAAAAGACCACCTCCAAAAACCCCCGTTCCACTGTTGGTACGGTTACGGAGATATATGACTATATACGTTTGCTTTACGCCCGTGTGGGTGTGCCTCATTGCCCCGTATGCGGCGAGGTTATTGCTCAACAAACCGTGGACGAGATAGTTGACCGTATAGAGGCGCTGCCCGAGGGCACTCGTTTTCTTGTGCTTGCCCCAGTGGTAAAGGGCAAAAAGGGTCAGCACGACAAGGTGCTGGACAGCGCTTCCAAAAGCGGCTTTGTGCGTGTGCGTATAGATGGCTTTATGTACGAGCTGACAGACAGACCGGAGCTTGACAAAAACAAAAAGCACGATATAGATATAGTTGTTGACCGTCTTATAATGCGAGGCGACCTTCGCACCCGTCTTACGGACAGTGTGGAAACTGCCGCCAAGCTTGGCGAGGGCATTATGGCGGTGCTCACCCTTAAAGAGGACGGAAGCGACGGAGAAGAGATAAGCTTTTCTCAAAACTACGCCTGTAAGACCCACGGCATAAGCTTGGGTGAGCTTACACCCCGTATGTTTTCCTTCAACAACCCCTACGGCGCTTGTGAAAAGTGCGGCGGCCTTGGTGAAAGCTTTGTGCTTTCTCCGGATAAGCTTATACCCGACAAAACACGTTCCCTCTATACGGGTGCGGTGGTGTGCAACGGCTTTAAATCCATTACTGCAGGCAGCTACAGCGGTGAGATATACAACCGCCTTGGTAAATTCCACGGCTTTGATATTCATACCCCCATAGAAAGCTACAGCCCCGAGGCTCTCGACGTGCTTCTTTACGGCAATATGGGCGCAGTAAAGGCACGCCGCCGTGACGTGTACGAGCCTAAGTTTGAGGGCATTATTACTATGATAGAGCGCCGCTACAACCAAAGCGGTAACGACTTTGCCACCAGAGAGTATTACGAGGAGTTTATGGAAAACATCCCCTGCTCCGACTGCGGCGGCAAACGATTAAAGCCCGAGGCGCTTGCGGTTACCGTAGGTGGGCTTAATATAGCGGAGCTTTGCGAGCTTTCCGTTGGCAAGTGCAAGGAGTTTTTTGAAAAGCTTATCCTCTCGGAAAAAGAAGCCTCTATCGCCAAAGAGATACTTAAGGAGATAAAGGCAAGGCTTAGCTTTCTTGAAAGCGTAGGGCTTGACTACCTTACGCTTTCAAGAAAGTCCGGCGGTCTTTCCGGCGGTGAAGCCCAGCGCATACGTCTTGCAACCCAGATAGGTTCTTCCCTTATGGGTGTGCTTTATATATTGGACGAGCCCAGCATAGGCTTGCACCAGCGTGACAACCGCAGGCTTATTGAAACCTTGGGCAGGCTTCGTGACCTTGGCAATACCGTTATAGTGGTGGAGCACGACGAGGAAACAATGCTTGCCGCCGACTACGTTGTGGATATAGGCCCGGGTGCAGGCATCCACGGCGGCGAGGTGGTGTTTACGGGTACGCCGGAGGAGCTGCTTCGTGACGAGCGCTCTCTTACAGGGCTTTATCTTTCGGGCAAGCTTAAGGTGGATATACCCGAAGAACGCAGAAAAGGTAACGGTAGCTTTTTAAAGGTTATAGGCGCTACGGAAAACAACCTAAAGGATATAGACGTAAGCTTTCCACTCGGATGCTTTATTTGCGTTACAGGTGTAAGCGGCAGCGGTAAGTCCAGCCTTGTAAACTCTGTGCTGTATAACAGCGTGGGCAAAACCCTTGGTAAATATACCCTTTCACCCGGTAAGCACCGTGCCATAGAGGGTATTGAACACATAGACAAGGTAATAGCCATAGACCAAAGCCCCATAGGGCGCACACCACGTTCAAATCCCGCAACCTATACGGGAATATTTACGGAGATACGCTCCATTTTTGCCTCCACTCCCGAAGCCAAGGCAAGGGGATACACCGACGGCAGGTTTTCCTTTAACGTAAAGGGCGGCAGATGCGAAGCCTGTCAGGGCGATGGCACTTTGAAAATAGAAATGCACTTTCTGCCCGACGTGTACGTTAACTGCGACGTATGCAAGGGCAAGAGATACAACAGGGAAACCTTGGAGATAAAATACAAGGGCAAGACCATAAGCGACGTGCTGGATATGACCGTTGACGAGGGCGCAGAGTTTTTTGACGCCTACCCTTCCTTAAAGCGCAAGCTTTCCGTTATGCGTGACGTGGGGCTTGGCTACGTTAAGATAGGGCAAAGCAGCACCACTCTTTCGGGCGGTGAAGCCCAAAGGGTAAAGCTTTCCTCGGAGCTTGCAAAGCGAAGTACAGGCAAAACCCTTTATATACTGGACGAGCCTACAACGGGCTTGCACACCGACGACGTAAACAAGCTTAAGGACGTGCTTCAGCGTCTTGTGGCGGCAGGCAACACCGTGGTTGTAATAGAGCACAACCTTGACCTTATAAAAACGGCAGACTATATTATAGATATGGGCCCCGAGGGCGGCGACGGCGGCGGTACGGTGGTCGTAAGCGGCACACCTGAGGAGGTAGCGGCGTGTGAAGCGTCCTACACGGGTAAATATCTTAAAGCTTATCTAAAGGGAGAAAGAGTATGAATACAGATAGAATAAAGCACTTGCTTGCCAAGGTGGAAAAGCCCGGCAGATATACAGGCGGCGAATACGGTGAGCTTATAAAGGATAAAAACGAGATAGACGTAAGAATGGCGTTTTGTTTTCCCGATACCTATGAGATAGGTATGTCAAATCTTGGCGTTAAGATACTGCGCCACTGCCTTAACAGCCTTCCCTACGTTTGGTGTGAGCGTTGCTACGCCCCTTGGGACGATATGGAAAGGGAAATGAGAAAGGCGGGAGTACCTCTTTACGCCTTGGAAAGCGGCGACCCTTTAGGTGACTTTGATATACTTGCTTTTACCCTGCAGTATGAGCTTAGCTATACCAATATGGTCAATATGCTTGACCTTGCGGGCATACCTATGTTTTCCGCCGACCGAGGAGAGGAGTATCCGCTGGTAATAGCGGGCGGCCCTTGCGCTTATAACCCTGAGCCCGTAGCAGATTTTGTGGACGTTTTCTCTATAGGTGAGGGTGAATACGCCCTGCAGGAGCTTGCGGCGCTATACCGTGAGTGCAAAAAGCTTGGTAAAAGCAAGGAGCAGTTTTTAAGAGAAGCAGCAAAGCTTAAGGGAATGTACGTGCCCTCGCTTTACACCGTTTCCTATAAGGAGGACGGCACCATTGCCGCCGTTACCCCTAAGTACGAGGACGTACCTGCGGTAATAGAAAAGACCTTCCTTACGGATATGGACTCTGCCCCTTTTCCCACAAAGCACGAGCTTTCCTTTATAGAGGCAGTCCACGACCGTATGGTGCTGGAGGTGTTCCGCGGCTGTATCCGCGGCTGCCGCTTCTGTCAGGCAGGTATGGTCTACCGCCCCGTAAGAGAAAGAAGCCCCGAATCCCTGGTCTGCCAGGCAAGGGCGCTTTATAAAAGCACGGGCTATAACGAAATATCCATGTGCTCCCTCAGTATAAGTGACTATACGGGTCTGGAGGAGCTGCTTACAAGGCTTCTCAGCTGGACGGAGGAGGAGAGGGTAAACCTGTCCCTGCCCTCTATGCGTATAGACAGCTTTTATGCGGAGCTGATGGAAAAGGCGATGAACGTACGCCAAAGCGGTCTTACCTTTGCCCCCGAGGCAGGTACCCAGAGACTGCGTGACGTTATAAACAAAAACATCAGCGAGGAGGAGATAATGGCAGGCTGTGCCGCCGCCTTTGACGGGGGCAGAAGCTCCCTTAAGCTG
>JAZSLS010000083.1:0-3449 GCA_045535465.1 Eubacteriales bacterium | reverse complement strand
AGCCATGTCGTTCTGTGAGCCAAGGAGTTGAATACAAATTTTGTCTTCCTAAGACCGCTTGGCCTCCGACTTGTGCATAGGGTACACATTAACGGGCGGTTGTATTATCTCAACTCCCTCGTCAATATTGATGCTTTGCACCTCATCCAGACGAGCATAATACTCAATCTCTGCCTTGGTAGCATCTATCATTATTATGGGAGTAAGGCTTAAAATAGTAGCATTGGCTCTTCTTTCCTCGGGCACGTACTTTTCGAAAAAGCTTAGGTTATCCTCATAATAATTGGGAGCCTCACTATCGGCAGGACGAACAACAAGATCATCATCCGAATGTATCAGCCATAAGCTTATATCCCATAGGTCATCGTCTGTCATTTTTTCATATTCCGCCAAGGACCATTGGTCAAGCTTTTCCATCCAAGCAGTGTCTGTACCCTCATTTGCGGATACTGCCAAGGGTAACATACTAAGCGTCAAAAGCGCTGCGATTAAAATCTTTGCGATGTTTTTCATAGTAGTTCCTCCTTTTATTAATTAAATTTTCAAATTCATTCGCCACATAAAGTTTATCACATTAAACATTGGGTTGTCAATGACCTTACCGGTAAAAATTCAATTCCTTATTAATTTTGTAAAAAGCATATAAAAAGCCTACTTTGTTTCCGTGAAGGTATAACAGCTTAAAGCTTGTTTTTTCTTTACATATCCATTATATATATATATATATATTGTCAAGGGGTTTGTGATATTTTTGTTAATCTTGCACAAAAATATTTGTGAGACTATATGAAGGAAATTTATTTGATTTATCTTAGAGTTACACAATATATACAACCCAAAGAGCAAAGCTCCTAAGTTTTTTCTAAAAACTTAAGACCGCCCAAAAAGGGCGGTCTTGAATGTTTATTTGATTAATGCTTAAGCATACTTGCAAGTGCAACGTAGTCGATGGTGCTAACAAAGCCATCGTTGTCAACGTCAGCCGCTTCAAGCAAGGTGGCATATATGGTGCCTGTACCCTTTAAATAGAGCTTGAGATTGATATAGTCGCTGGTGTTAACGGAGCCACTATTATCAAGGTCGCCCTTGGAAAGAGGATAGTAAACCTCTGTAGTGTTTTCAACAAATTTATCAACACCTGCAAGAAGGGTGGCAAGCTGAGCTCTGTTTGCGTTACCCTTAGGGTTAAGCGCACCGTTGTTACCGGAAATCAGCTCCTTACCAACAGCCCACTGCATTGCAACAAGACACTCGTTGCTTATGGAGTCCACGTCGGTATAGCCGTCAAAAGCGGTATCGATAAGCTTCTTATCGTTTTTGCCTATACGGTCTGCCATACGGTAGAAGTACAAAATAGCCATTTCACGGCTTACGGTTGCATTTGCAGAAAAAGTGGGGGTTTCGCCGGTACGGATTATGCCGTTTTCAACGCACCAAAGAAGGGCATCATAATAGTAGCTGGTAGGCTTTGCATCTGCATAAGGCATAACTGCATTTTCACTTGCCTTAGGAGAGCCTGCTATTATGTGAATAGTCTTAACCAACATAGCCAAGGTTGCATTGCCGTTAGGGTCAAACTTAGTGGTAGAAACGCCGTTCATAAGACCTTCGTTATAGCAATATTCAATGGGACCGTACATCCAAGAGTCGGGGTTTATATCAGCAAATGGAATATTAACAGGAGTAACGTACATAGATTTCCACGTAGCTGCACCCGGATAGGTAGTTCTTACCGCTATCTTAAGATACTTGCCGTTTTCTATGTTAGCGGCGGGAATTGTAAATGAAGTGCCCTGAGTAACAACAGTAGTATTATCGTAAAGTACTACACCGTCGTTGGCTTCGTCAGAGTTGCCGGGATTTGGCTGACCGTTAAGCTGAATAACCTTACAGCTAAAGCCTGCGGCACCGGGTATATCGTTCCAAGACACAACGTAATCGTTATCTGCATATCTGAGACTTGAACAGGTAAAGGTTGCAGTCCTTGTAAAGTCGTTAGCGCCTGTTCTTGTAACAGCGCCATCCAGCTTGATATAGCCCTTATAGTCGCCATACTGGGTGTAGCCGTAAAGATTATCAACAACGCTGGTAACGGAAAGCTCTTTACCCACCGCAACGTTAACTATGGTAGACGCAGAGGAGGAGGCGGAGGAAAGAAGCGGAACCGTACCTGTTATCTTGTACTGACCTACTTCCCTCTTAACCTCAGGTGCAGCCGCAGATGCAGTTATCTGAACAACACGGTCGGTATTATTAAGCACGTAACCGGTACGGCTTGTACCGTTAATGGTGCAGTTTACCTTAAGTCTGCCATTGGAGCAAACCTCGGTTACTTCGAACATAGAGAAACGAGGAATAGTGTAATTATAGGTAGAGCCTGTTTCGGTGGTATAAAGATACTTAACAGCGGTAGGATTTACATAGTAGCCAAGACCGGGCTTTGCACCGCTGTAATCTATTTTAATAGCGGAAGAGTTTGTTTTGTAAGGAAGCACGCCGTAGCCGTTTATGTATTGATAATCCAAAGCGTATTTTTTGAAGAAAACACCACCGCCTGCAGACACAAGACCTGCCTGGTCGCTGGTATTGCCTTCGATAGTGTAAACGTAATTACTGTCGGAGTATACAACAAGACCTATATGGTCTTCATTAGAAGCAGCGCCGTCCCAAGCGTAGAATATAAGGTCGCCCGTTTGAGGTGCGTAGGTACCGCCGTGGCGCTTGGAATACTTAAAGTAACCGTAGTATCTAAGCTGGTCTGCCCAGTGGCCGCAACCAACCTCACGCCAAATATATGCGCTGTTGGTGTACTTATACTTACGGCACCAAGCACTCATAGTATTTTGATTAGTAGCACCGGACTGCAAGAGGGCCCAGGAACAGAAGGTAGCGCACCATTCGTAGGTGTAACCACTGCCCCAGTCACCCATATTGTAGTTATATTCGGTATAGTTACCGTTGCCCGCAACGGTGCCCGAAAAAGCGCCGTTGGAGTTGCCTTCAAGATAACCAACCTGTGACATAGCAATGGCTATAACGTCAGTTCTTTGGTCACCGGATAAGGTAACGTTTTGAAAATTTTTGTAGTAGATGCTATTTTTATATGAAGTAGATGCGGAGTTTGCGCCCGTTTTATATGTAGCTGCCGAAACAGGCACCACTGCCAAAGACGCAACAACCGAAAGTGTAAGCGCCAAGACAAGAAATGCAGAAATGATTTTTTTCATATGTATCCTCCGTCTGTATAAATATATACCTATATAATATCACGAATAACATATTATGTAAATAGCACAGCAGATATTTCGTAGATAATCACAGTTTCAAATACGCTTTTTTGTTAATTGTGCAAAAAGACAATCGTCGTTTGACGGCACGTCAATCCTCTGTTTTTTCTCCTTACACTCTTAAAAACACAATGCTTTTAAGTCGGATCGTAGCCATGTCGT
>JAZSLS010000068.1:0-11432 GCA_045535465.1 Eubacteriales bacterium | reverse complement strand
GATAGCAACCGTCGAACCGGGAGTAACATACTCATTCTCTGCAGTCAACGATGCACTATAGAACTTTCCGTCAGAAACAGCGGTGGAAACCATGATAAAACCGTTTGAAACCGAACGTTCCGAACCGTCAGAAGGACTGTTTACAATAACAAAATCATTGGAGCCTTCTGCCTTTGCAGCATATGTACACGAACCACCGCCATCAAGGTGTCCCGCCCATACACAGCCGAGATCAAGCATAACCTGAGCCTGCTCAAGAACCGTAAGACCAACAGACTTGGGGGCCTGATTGCCGTCTGCAGTCATAAGAATAACATTACCGTCAGCTGTGATACCAATGGTCTGACGGGGATAGTATTGTGTTGTGTTTAATCCCGAACAAATCTCACCGTCAACAATCAGCATTGTATATATGCCGATAGCTTCCTGAATGTTACCCTTATCTTTGGAATAGTCTTCCTTATTACCGATCTTTACGGAACCATCCTTCATAACGGCAAAATAGCCGTATGCGTTGCCCTCTGATTCAGTGGTAACATCAATACCGTTCATTACAAAAGTGCCGGTGGGTTTACCGGTAATCATATTGTAATAGGATGCATTGATACCTGCTACAACGGTGCCCTGATAATATTCATCGCCTGCGGCAACCTTGTTGTTGAACGCTGCAACCTGCTCGGTAAGCTTGGACATACCGTAATTGGTAGGATCCATATCCTTGTAGGATGCATACAGCTTAACTGTATCAACACTCATATCTGCCTTGGTAACGAACATTTTCACCTGTTCGGATTTGTTATTGTACAGTGTGTAAGAGTCGAGGGTAACACCGGGTGCCAGGGTGGAATTCTTCTCTACTGCGATAGAAAGACTTGCAGAGGAAAAATCACCTGCAGCACCTACTTCAAAGCCACCAAAGGTGATGGTTGAAAAGGTACCCAGAACCATAACCATACAAAGAACAAATGCTAAGATTCTGTTTGCTTGTTTCATTGCTGTCTCCTTTTTATTTTATTTTTTGTTTTTTCTTTTTGCCGATGCCCTTTGCCAAATGTAAATCCATCTCGTCCATAAGCATCTTTTTACTGAAATTTTTATCAAAAAAGGCTTTTGCCCTCTTGGAATAACCCCTAAGGTCGCCTTTTTCTTTCATATAAATTATGCTCTCCGCCAAAGCCTTAGCGTCGCCCATTTCGGTACAAAGACCGCATTCGGCTTCCTCTACAATGCGCTGAGTTTCCCCCGTTGCCGCTGCTATTATGGGCATACCGCAAGCCATATACGATTGGAGCTTTGCGGGAATTGTCTTTTTAAATATAGGGTCGTCTGCAAAGGAAATGAAGGCGGTGTCACAAGCCGAAAGAAGCCTTGGTATATCCTCCGGCGGTTTGCGGTCTATCATCAAAAAGCTATCCGCAACCCCTTCATTTTTTATAGAGTCAAGAAGTGCTTGCTTATGTCGTCCGTCGCCTACTATTACAAAGCTTACGTCGTGCATACCTTTTTCCTTTAGCAGCCTTGCCGCAACGGGTAAGATTTGAAGCCCCTGCGCCTGCCCTATATTGCCTGTAAAGACTACCTTAAACTTGCCGTCATCGGGTATTTCATCAACCGGTTGCTTGGGAAGTGGCACATAAAACTCTTCAGCATACTGAGGCCAATAAACTACTTCACTGCACTCCTTGCCTACTCTTTCTTCAATTACCTTCACAAAGGAGGGAGAGGTTGCAAAAATCATATCGGAGTTTTTGTATATGTAGTTTACCATTTTGCTTATGGGGGTGATAACTATGGGGCTTGATATACCCGTTATCATCTGCACGTTTTCGGGCCATAGGTCCTGAACGTATATGTAATGCGGTATTTTACGCCTTTTTGCAAACCAAACACCAATAAGGGCTTGCGTCATAGGCGACACCTCAAAGGTAAAAACGATATCCGCCTTAAGGCGTGTAAAGCTTTTCCAAAAAAAGCCTGAAAAGACAAAGGAAAGGTAATTAAGCACCAGACCTATTTTACTTTTGCCTCTCGCTATAAGGGGTATTCTTATTACCTCTACCCCATTTATCGTTTCTTTTCTTTTTTTTAACCACCCATAGCCCTTATAAAACTTGCCCTGAGGGTAGTTGGGTATCCCCGTTAGTACGGTCACCTTATATCCACGCTTAACCCATTCCGCCGCCATATCGTTAATACGGAACTGTTCGGGATAAAAATACTGAGAAACAACCAATATATGCTTGCTCATTTACAAAAACCCGTTCTGAATTACAATAGTTATTTAAGCACCAATTCTTCTTTGCTTTCTTCCTGCTTTTTAATAGCGCCTGCACTGCCTTCTACTACGCCGTCGCATCTAAGCACACGGATAATGGTGTAGAGAAAACACTTTACATCCATTAAAAAGCCCTTGAAGAAGCCGCCGTTTAATGCGGCAACGTATTCACCGTCAAACTTTGCCTTTTCGGGAGAATCCAGCACGTCCCTGCCGTTTATCTGCGCCCAGCCTGTTATACCGGGCTTAATATCGTTAGCGCCGTATTTGTCACGCTCCTCTATAAGAGCTTTTTCGGAGCATATAACAGGACGAGGCCCAACCCAAGACAGCTTTAAGGTAAGCACCTGACATATTTGGGGGAGCTCGTCCATACTTGTTTTTCGAATAAATTTGCCAACACGGGTTATGTACTGCTCGGGGTTTTCAAGAAGATGGGTAGGTACGTCGTGAGGAGTAGACATTTTCATACTGCGAAACTTCCATATCATAAAACAGGTCATCTTGCCGTTTTTCTTTTTGCCCGCCCTTTTTTGCTTGAACAAAACAGGACCCGGGTCATCTATTTTTATGGCAAGAGCAATAATAAGCATAGGAAGTGCCAAAACAATCAGCGCAAGGAGCGCAAGCACAAAATCTAAAAGCCTTTTCACAACGTACTTGTACATAACAAAAAACAAACTCCCATTAAAAACCAAACAAGCAAAGTTTAACCTTATGTTAATATTGCAACTTTTTTGCAATGAAAAACGCCAAAAGCACGGGTAAAAATGGCAATTTCGTACAAAAAAAGAGCAATGCCCAAGATAACTCAGTTTATCACATAACAATATATCACAACCGTTTACAAATTGCAACAATTTTCTTGCAAAAAACACAAAAAAAGCCTGCGTTACAAGCATAAAAGCCTGCACGCAGACCGTATTAATCGGGGAAAGAAGACATTGGCGCTTCTACGCCTATTTCAGTCACAAGCTCCACGGTGGCGTTTAGTACCACGGCGTTAAGCTCCTTGTCATAAAAGCTTTCCGCTAAGGTGTTTTGCACCTCGCCATCAAGTGATTTTATATACGCAGAAAGAGCGTTTTTTGCCCTCTCCTCTCCTTCTTGTTGACTTAGTATACGCTGTGTAAGTATATACTCTTTATAGATAAGGCTTTGCTTTTCCGCCGGCAGCTTTGCTCCCAGAAAGCTTAGCTTGTTTTTGCTTACCTCTATATCTGCCCTCTCAAAGCTTGAAAATTCACTTTTAAAAAGGTTTATATTCTTGCCAAGCACGCAAAATGCCGTTTTGCGACAGGTATTACCCGTGTACTCCTTCTCTTCGGTAGAAAGCGGCACCGTTACCGAAAACTCTCTGTACACCCTTGCCTTTACGTTGCCGTAGGCGTGGTGCAGATAATATTCACCGTAGGCGCCTTGCATAATACCCGATATAAGCACATCTCCCTTGTCAACGGTTTCGCCCTTTATTACCACAGGCACTCCTCTTACAGCGCTTACGTAGGTTATTATCCCTGCCTCTGACGCTACCACGTCGTAGGGAGCGTTTTCCTTGGGCTCTTGCCTTGGCGACTCGGTACGTACTCTAAGCTTTACCGCCGCCACCGTGCCCTGCAGATTTACCGCTATATCGGAAAAGTGCGGGTTTCTTACAAGAAAGCCTAACTCCGTTTGGTATACGTTAATCTTTTTTATAGGTGCGCCGTCGTATACCCCCAAGTCCTTAAGCTCGGAAAGCACCGCTTCTCTGTCAAAGTCTCCGTTACACTCAAGGCGTATTTCCCATATCACGGTGGTGGATAAAAAAACTATTGCCATTGCAATAAGCATACCCGCCAAAAGCCCCCACCTTAATCGATAACGGTATACAGAAAAGGGCAAGCCTTTTTTATCAATTACCCGATGCTCTGCCTCCAAGGCGCTAAGCCTTGCAAGCAATTTATCTGCCACAGCCACGGAACAGCTTATGGAGTAACCGTCCTCCTCCACACTCATATTCCAAAATCTGTAATCCTCACCGTGAAGGGTGTTTATGTGATTAAGTGCTTCCTTGCCACCTATCTTTATGCGTATATAGCCTGTTAGAAAATGAAGTATTCTATACAAAAGCCCATCCCCCGTTAAAAAAACTCAAAGCCGTTTACCGTTCCGCTTATTATCGCCTTACTTTGGCTAAGCAGTGCTACCTGTAGTCCCTCTCCCCAAATACGCACCCGTATTCCTCTGCAAAGAAGCACCACTCTTTCACGGCTGTATTCCATAAGAGTCATAACCCCCTCGGCGTGTAGCTCCTTTCTGCCGAAAAGCTGAAAAAGAGGGGCTGTAAACGTGTTTTCTACCATAGTTTCACCTCTAAGACAGTATATGTAGCTTTTGTTCTTAAAATAACGAAAAAAGCGTATATTAAAGGGGTGATATTGATGCAGAAAACTATATTTCGTGCACCTGCTGCGCTTATGGCGGCAGGAGCTTTTGTTTACTGCCTTTTAAACAGCGGCCGTGTTGCCGAAAGCTGCGGCATATATTTAAAGCTTTGCGGGGAAAAGCTGATACCTGCACTTTTTGTGTTTTCCGTTTTATCCTCCGTTATTTGCGGAAGCAAGGCTTTTTACCGACTTTGCGCTTTTTTTCCCTTTTGGGGAGTGGAAACGGCACTGCTTATTTTAGGAGTGCTGGGCGGTTTTCCACTGGGTGCAAGCGTGGCTGAAAAGCTATACGCCGAAGGGCAAGTGAACAAAAAGCAGGCGGAGTACCTGTGCGCTTTTACCAATAACCCTTCCCTTTCCTTTACGGTAAGCTACGTAGGAGCTGTGCTTGGCAGTAAAAAAACAGGGGCTGTGCTTGCCATTTTGACTGTACTGAGCGCCGTGGTATCCGCCGTCTTGCTTAGATACGTTTTTCTGCCGAAGGAGGATAGGCACATTGCGCCCTCCTTAGGTCTTGTTAAAAGCAAAGGGCTTGCCGAGGCTGTTAGGGACGGCTGTTTTAATATGCTTATTATTTGCGGTTGCGTTGTGTTTTTTGGAAGTATAGGCGTACTTCTGCCGGAAAAGCTACGGGGGATTTTGGAGCTGTCGGGAGGCATAGCCAATTGCAAAACCGAAACACAAGCCGCTTTTTTGCTTGGTTTTTCGAGCTTTAGCGTTATGTGCCAGGTTTCCGCAGTTTGCGGCGGAAAGCTATCCGTGCTGCCTTTTTTACTGTCAAAGCTTATACAAAGCGCTTTTATGACGTTTTTTGCTTATTTTTTGTTTGACTTTAGGTTTTAAGCGTTGTATACTGTATACCGTACAAAAAGGAAACGGAAAAGATAATATGAACAAAAACAAAAAGGATATGACGGTGGGCAACCCAACAAAGGTGCTTTTACTGTTTGCTCTGCCGATATTTTTAGGACAGCTTTTTCAACAGTTTTATAACGCAACGGATATTAAAGTAATAGGTATGAAGCTTGGTGACAATGCCATTGCCGCAATGAACGCCGTAGGACCTATTTACGGAATTCTTATAGGCATTGCCAACGGTCTTAACAACGGTTGCGCCATAATTGCCGCTAAAGCATACGGTGCTAAGGATGCACCGCTTCTTAAACGGATAGTGGCGCATATGTTGGTAATAAACTTCTCCGCCACTGCTCTTTTCACAGTTCTTGGGCTTTTATTTGTAGACCCTCTTATGGCTTTAATGGAGGTGCCGGATACCCTTAAGGCGGATGCAAGGGTTTATCTTATTTTTATACTTTGCGGTATGGCTGCCACCATTGCATACAATATGTGCGCCGCTGTGCTTCGTGCTGTCGGGGACAGCCGCACTCCACTCTTTTTCCTGATAGGAAGCAGTATTCTTAACATTGGGCTGGATGCCTTGTTTGTGCTGGTATTTGATTTTGGTATAGGCGGTGCCGCCGCAGCTACCATTATTGCACAGGTTACTTCCGCCCTGCTTTGTCTTTTCTATATAAAACGCTTTCGCCGAGAGCTTCATATAAGCCGCAGCGACTTTGTATTTGACAAAATGCTGTTTAAGGAGCTTGTAGCTATGGGCTTATCTATGGGGCTTATTACCTCCCTTGTTTCCTTTGGCAGCGCTGCTGTTACCCGTGCCAACAACGCTTTGTCGGAGGCGGGCTTTGGCAACGAGGTTATTACCGCAAACGGCAGTGCTCGCCGTATAGACGGCTTGTTTATGATGCCTCTTTCTACCCTTGGTACTGCCCTTGCCACCTTTGTAAGCCAAAACAAGGGTGCGGGACGCATTGACCGTATAAGGCAGGCTATACGAAGCGCTGTAGGAATTGGTACCGTGTGGGCAGGTATAGGCGTTGGCGTTATATACATATTCGGCGCAGACCTGGTAAGGCTTATTACCGACACCGAAAACGCCGAAACCATAAGGTATGCTGTCGCCTATATGCGTATTAACTGTCCCTTCTTTTTAATGCTTTTGGTTTTGCTTGTTTTCCGCAGCGTGCTGCAGGGCTTTGGCAAAAAGCTTGTTCCCATTACCACCGCAGCGACAGAGCTGGTGCTTAAGTTTTTTGCCGCTATAGTTTTAGTGCCCGCCTACGGTTTTTGGGGAATATGCGTGGCGGAGCCTATTATATGGACGGTTACGGCTATTGCGGTGGCAATAGTATACATACGAAGCATTAAAACTCTAAAAAGCAACGCATAACAAGAACTGTAAACAAGAAGGCTGTCTCAAATCAGGATTGATTTGAGACAGCCTCTTTTGATATTAACCGTATTATTAAACAGGCTTTCCGTCTTTATAAGTGATGGTTCTGGTAACGCCCGTTCCTTTGTCGTAATATTTTGCCCTGCCCTGAAGCAGACCGTTTTCAAAGGTGCCCGTTACGGTGTCACCGTCCTTAAAGGTAAACTTGCCTTCTCCGTTAAAAACGTTATCCGCAAAAGCGCCCTCATACTTACTGCCGTCACGGAAGGTCATAACACCGTGGTCATCGGTTCTGATACCGTGAACGTAATAGCCCTCGTACACGTCCCCGTTTTTCATCGTGGCTTTGCCTTCGCCCTCAATAACGCCTTCTATAAACACACCTGTAACGGTTTCCTCGGAATTGCTCATAGTGCCATTGCCGTTAGGAACGCTGTCAATCCACTCGCCCTCGTAGGTATCGCCGTTGCAGTCCACGTACTTGCCGTAGCCCTCTCGTCTGCCATCTATATAGTCACCCTCGTACACATCGCCGTTTGCCCACGAAAACCTGCCCTTACCTGTGCGCTTGCCATCCTTAAGCTCACCCTCGTAAACGTCACCGTTGGAATTTTGATACACGCAAACGCCTTGGGGGGTACCGTCAACAAAGTTGCCGAAAATATAGCTTTCGTCTGCAAAGGTAAGAGTTCCTTCACCGTTTATCTCACCCTCAAACCACATACCGTCAAAAATTCTGCCGTCAAGGTAATAATATACTCCCTTGCCGTTAAATAAACCGCTTGCAAAGCTTCCTATGTATCTTTCGTTATTGGGCAAGGTAAGCTCGCCGGAGCCGTTTGGTACGTTGTGGGTAACGTAGCCCTTATATACGCCGCCACGGTACGGAATAGTAGCATAATACTGCTCAGGCAGTTCAAAGCCCTCGCCTGAGCCTTCACCGTCACCGACGTTTTCATCTGCTTCGGAATTTTCACCGTCGCCCGAATATTCAGGCGGAGTAAACCTTACGTGTTCCTTTTCAAAAAAAGCAGTGCTGATAAAGACTATGGAAAATATAAGCACTAATATAACTATTGCCGAAAGAGCAATATCGCTTCCCGACATACGCTGTTTACCGTTTTTGCTGTAAGCTATGCCAAGGGCAACAAAAAGCTCTTTTTTATCCTTCTTCTGCTCCTTGGTGGGCTTTGCGCTCAAAGAGAAAATGCAGTTTGCAAACCCTGTGGTCGTACTACTGCCCTTGCCGTTGTAAAACAGCACAAGTATAAGCTTTTTTAGCTCCGTTTCAAAGTCAATAAGCCCCATATCCGCAAGATTTTTTGTCACGTAAGCTTCATCCAGCTTAGAGCCGCAGCGGGAATAGAAAACCTTAATATCACCAAGGTGGCAAAGCTTTGCTTTTCCTGCCTTTAACAGTCTTGCAAAATTGCTTACTGCGTAGATATAAAAATCGCTGTAGCTTAAAGAATGACGGTTTGCCTGCTCGCTTACGGGCACTGCGTGCTCCATAAGCTGTTTATGGAAAGCAGAAGCATCATCGGGCTTTGAGTGAAGCTCAAAGGTCTTACCCGCCTCGTTAACGTAAAGACCTCCCTTAGCGGAACGATATCCTGCAGCTTTAAGCGTTTCCACGGTTGCCTTGCGGGCGTATGAGTCAACCATAAGATCCGTAGCCCCTTCCCCGCGCATATCGGGCTTGGGATAATACTGACGCAATACGCTGTCCATAAGAGGCAGGTAGCTTATATCCGCACTGTCAAAAGCGGCAAAAATACGTGCTTCCTCGGAAACACGCAGCGCTTCCTTTTTCAAAGCACTGTTGTGCGCCTCCTCAAAATAAGAAGCGTAAGCCGTATCCTTAAGGGGATAATAAACAGCCTCGGCTATACCGTGAGCCCTTGCCAGCTTAAAAAGCTCCTCCCCGTTAAATTCATCCGGCAGCGTTTCGCAGGGTTTGCCGGAAAGTGCCGCCGAGTATAAAGTTGTAAGATATGCTTCTATTGCTTTCATTTCCGTCCTCTACCCTGATGCTCTACCTTTAAAAACGCCTCTGTGACGCTCATAACTCATTTTATTATATAACAGCCTTTTTGCAAAGTCAATTATTTAGTACAAAAACTTTACTTTTTTTGTTGAAATGTGCGCCCATTAGTGTTATAATGTGACTGAGATTTTTAAGAAAGGACGACGGTACGTCTTTTAGCGTTACCGTGTGGTTTTTTTATGAAATACATCATTTTGGTTGGCGACGGAATGCCTGACCTGCCTATTCCCGAATTAGGCGGCAAAACTCCCCTTGCTGTGGCTGATAAGCCTAATATGAACTATATTGCCTCTATGGGCATCAACGGCAGAGCTTTTACCGTTCCCCGCAGTATGACCCCCGAAAGTGATACGGCTAACCTTGCTCTTATGGGCTATAATCCCGAGATTTACTCCAAGGGACGTTCCCCTCTTGAGGCTGTAAGTATGGGCATTAATATGGCGGAGGATGAAACCGCTATACGTGCAAACCTGGTTGCGCTTTCTGACCTTGGCGAGCCCTACGAAGAAAAAATTATGCTTGACCATTCCTCCGATGAAATTCCCACAGAGGAAGCTCGTATTCTTATCGAAGACCTTAACAAGCATTTTGCAAACGACGTCTTTAAGCTTTACGCAGGCATAAGCTACCGCCATTGTCTTATATGGAAAAACTGCCCTCCTTTTTATGATTTTTCACGTCCTCACGACATTTTGGGTGAAAAGGTTAGCGAATATCTTCCTAAAAAGGACACCAGCAAGCCTTTCCTTAAGCTTATGAAGGAAAGCTTTGAATTTTTGAACAACCACCCCCTTAATCTTAAGCGTGCAGCGGCGGGTAAGAAGAAGGCTAACTCGCTTTGGCTTTGGAGCCCCGGTAAAAAGCCTGCGCTTCCCTCCTTTAAGGAAATGACCGGGCTTGATGCTTCCGTTGTTTGTGCCGTTGACCTTATAAAGGGTATTGGCCTTTGTGCGGGGATGACTGCCCCTGAGGTAGAGGGCGCTACCGGCAACATCGACACCAACTACAAGGGCAAGGCAGACGTTGCACTTAGAGAGCTTTTTGACGGCAAGGATCTTGTTTATATCCACGTTGAGGCACCCGATGAATGCGGCCACAGAGGTGAAATTGACAACAAGGTTAAGGCTATTGAGCTTATTGATAAAGAGATACTTGGCTATATGATGAACGAGCTTGACAAGGCGGGTGAGCACTATAAGATATTGCTTACACCCGACCATCCTACACCCATCTCTGCCCGCACCCACACCCTTGACGCTATTCCTTTTGTTATTTACAAAAGCAACCAAAAGCGTAAGGGCAGCATAGAAGTATACGATGAGAAGAGCGGCTTTGAAGGCGGCATCTACATTGAAGACGGCTACAAGCTTATGGACCTTTTCCTTAGAGTTTAGGGGGCTTTTGATGTTTAAGCGTATTCTCATATTATTAATGGCTGTTTTGATGATTTTTCCGCTTTCGGGTTGTTATACCTTGTACAGCACCGTGGAAGAAAAATCTTTGGTTGCCGAGGAAAGCCTTGATGAAAGCACCGAGGTAAGCGCAGAAAGCTATGCTTTACCCCTTTTATCCCTTTCCGTGCCGCCCAATGCGTATGCAGATACCGGCATTGAGCTACCCGACACAATTGATACAGCCTACATCAACAACGTAAAAAAGCATCTTGACAACGCTCCTTATGCCTGCTCTTTGTATTACGTGGATTTGGAAACGGGGCTTTCTATGTCTTATGACCCTGACAGAATGTTTGCAGGGGCAAGTCTTGTTAAAGCCGAGTATCTTATGATGATATTCGAAATGATAGAAAACGGCGAAATAAGCTACGATACCAAGTACACGTATAATACCAAGCGTGGCGGCACTACTCAAATCCCCTATGACTACGAGTTAGGCGCTAAGATTCCCCTTAGGGAGATAATTGAGTACGTTGTGTGGCACAGCGACAACACGGGGTTTTATATGCTTCAGGTAAACGCCCGTTCCTTGTGGGAGCTTGGCCCTTGGGCTAAAGCTCGTTACGGTACTACCTTTACCTATGACAAATGCAACTGGCTTAACGCCAGAGGCGTTGCCGAGTGTTGGAAGGAAATATACCAGCGCTACAAGGCAGGGGACGAAAACTACACTTGGTACGTGGAGCTTTTACTTGAGGCTAACGAAAACAAGTTTGTACGTGGCGGCTTGCCTAAGGATGCGGAGGGCAACGCAATTTATGACGTTGCACACAAATACGGTATGGATATCAACGCCTCCAACGATGCTGCAATAGTTTTTTACGAGGACAGACCCTATTTTCTTTGCATACTTACCGATTATATCGGTATTAACACCCAAAGCTTTATGAACACCGTTTCTTCCGAGGTGTTTAAGCTTCACGAGTACATAGTGTCCTACGACAAGCAATAACTCAAAAATCCGTGCTGTTTACAC
>JAZSLS010000154.1:0-5311 GCA_045535465.1 Eubacteriales bacterium | reverse complement strand
CGTATTTTTCATTGGTTTCAGGGTCAAAATACTCCATAGCCTCGCCCGAGTGATTAGCGTGTTGTGTTAAATCGTAATCGGTACGGTCAGCAACGCCCCATAATTCACCCCAACCGAACGGGAACATAAACTCAAAGTCGGTAGTAGCCTTTGAATAGAAGCAAAGCTCGTCTTTATCGTGGTCACGAAGTTTAAGGTTGTCCATATCCATACCAAGTCTGTAAAGGAAGTTGGTGCAGTAATCCTTCCAAAAAGCAAACCTCTCAAGGTCGGTACCGGGCTTGCAGAAGAATTCCATTTCCATCTGCTCAAACTCACGGATACGGAAAATAAAGTTACCGGGAGTTATCTCGTTACGGAAGGACTTACCTATCTGACAAACGCCAAAGGGAAGCTTTTTTCTTGTGGTGCGCTGAATGTTTTTAAAGTTTACAAATATACCCTGTGCGGTTTCGGGACGGAGATAAATCTCAGCTGCGCTGTCCTCGGTAACGCCCTGGAAGGTCTTAAACATAAGGTTAAACTTCTTTATATCAGTAAAATCCGCCTTGCCGCAATGGGGGCAAACTATACCCTTTTCCTTTATGAAAGCCGCCATATCGTCAAAGCTCATAGCGCCGGGGTTTACGTCCTCGCCTGTTTCTGCAACGTATTCCTCAATAAGCTTGTCTGCACGGTGACGCATTTTACAGCCACGGCAGTCCATAAGAGGGTCAGAGAAGCCGCCAACGTGGCCGGAAGCAACCCAAACCTTGGGGTTCATAAGAATTGCGCTGTCAAGACCTACGTTTTCGGGTCTTTCCTGAACAAACTTCTGCCACCAAGCTTTTTTAAGATTGTTCTTCATCTCCACGCCGAGGGGGCCAAAGTCCCAAGCGTTTGCAAGACCGCCGTAGATTTCACTACCGCTGTAAACAAAGCCGCGGTTTTTGCAATGGGCAACGATTTTTTCCATTGTTTTTTCGGTGTTTTTCATATTTCCTTTACCTCGTATATATATTTTATTCTAATTCTTTTTTTATGGTGCGGGCAAAAAGAGAGTCCAAGGTTTTTTTAGGGTCTGCGCCGCCGTGTACTATATCGTTAACGGCAGTGCATATAGGTAGCTCCACAGAAAGCTCCTCCTTAAGCTTCATAAGCGCCTTTACGGTGTATGCGCCTTCGGCAAGAAGGGTGTAGCTTTCGCCCTTTGCAAAGGATTCACCAAAATGGCGGTTGTGGCTGAATTTGGAGAACACGGTAGCCTCGTAGTCACCTAAATGGCAAAGACCGTAAGCGGAAAGAGGGTTGCCGCCCATAGCCTCCATAAGCCTTGATATCTCACGGGTGCCCCTTGACATAAGAGCGCCCTTAAGAGAAGGCAGTCCCAAGCCGTCAAGAAGCCCTGCGGCTATGCCTATAACGTTCTTAGCTGCCGCACCTACCTCGTTGCCTATAAGGTCTTCCCCGTAGTAAAAACGAATAAGGTCGCTTGTAAAGCTGTCAACCAGCAGCTTTCTGTACTCAGCGTCGGCACTGTCAATAACCATACAGTTGGGCTTGCCGTCTGCAAACTCCTGCGGGTGTCCGGGGCCAACCCAAACAGCGCACTTATTATCGGGCAGAACGTCTGCTACCACCTGAGTAAGTCGCTTGCCTGTTTCTATCTCGATGCCCTTCATACAAAGGATAATGCCCTTGCCCTTCATATCCTCCTTTATCTCGGTAAGCAGAGAGCGAAGGTTTTGAGAAGGCACGGAAAACACAACTATTTCCGCATCCTTTACCGCAGCAGGCAGATCAAAGATAAACTCAACTCTGTCGGGCATAGTTATGGTGCCGTTATTCCTCTCAACAGCAAATTTGTGGGCGGCTGTATCGTCGTCCCTTGCGCCTATGTTAACGTCGTTGCCAATGCGGTCAAGATAATAAGCTATAAACGAGCCCCATCTGCCGCAACCTATTACTGTAATTTTCATATTATAACCGTCCTTTCGGATGTCATTTGCTTAATTTGGATATACCTCTTTGCGCCATAACCAGCTTGTAGTACCTGCCTTGTTTGCGCATAAGCTCTTCGTGGCTGCCTATTTCCTCTATTTTGCCCTTTTCAAGCACCACAAGCTTTGTGGCATTACGCAGTGTAGAAAGCCTGTGGGCTATGGCTATTGTAGTACGGTCCTTGGTGAACTGTACAATAGCGTCCTGTATCTGCTTTTCGGTTTCGGTATCCAAAGCCGAGGTGGCTTCGTCCAGTATAAGTATCCTTGGGTTGCGAAGCACCGCACGGGCTATTTGCACACGCTGCCTTTCGCCGCCTGACAGGCTTTGCCCACGCTCACTTACCACGGTGTCGTAGCCGTCGGGCAGGTTCATAACAAAGCTGTGAGCGCCGCCGGACTTTGCCGCACGAATAATACCGTCTGCATCGGCGTTTGGAGTGCCGTAGGCGATGTTGGCGCCTATGGTGCCTTTAAACAAAAAGCTTTCCTGCAAAACTACGCCTATTTGGGAACGCAAGCAGCCTTGCGAATAGTCCTTAATAGGCACACCGTCCACCAAAAGCTCGCCCTCGTTAAGGTCGTAAAGGCGCATAACCAGATTTATAAGGGTGGATTTGCCTACGCCGCTTCTGCCGACTATGCCTATCATCTCGCCCTTATTAACCTCAAGGTTTATATCCTTAAGAACGTATTCCAGGCTGTCGTAGCCAAAAAACGCTCTTTTAAAGGTAACGTTGCCCTCTATGGGCTTTTCTACCGGGTTTTCAGACTCTTTAACGTCAGGTTCTTCGTCAATAACCTCAAAGACCTTAGCCATAGAGGTTGATGTACGGGTAAGCCTTCGGGGAACCATAGACAGCCAACGTATAGGCTCATAAACCATAGCGGCATAAGCCACAAGCTGACCTACACTGCCCACGGTTAGCTCGCCCCCTATAACCATATAGCCCGAAATAACAAGCACCGCATACTCACCCACACGCATAAGAAAATCCACGGTAGGCATAAGCAGGCACCAGATAAGCTCGTTACGGAAGGCGATATCCGCTTCCCTTTTAACAGCCTTGTCAAAGCGTCCAAGCTCCGCTTCCTCCATACCGAAAACCTTTACCACTCGTATGCCCGAAAAAACATCGTGCAGAATGGTATTGACCTCGGAGTTGGCCTTCCACTGCTGGTGGTAAAGCCTGTGAGTATGCCGTCTTACCATACGAAACGCAACCAAAAGCAAGGGTACAGGTATCAGTATAAACACAGCCAAGGTTGGGTTTAAACTAAAAAGTATTGCTATGGTGGTTATAAGCATTATACCGTACTGAAAAATTTCCGGTACAAGAGTAGTTAAAAATTCCTTAAGCACCTGAGTGTCCGAGGTGACCCTGGTAATAAGCTCACCTGCGGTGCGTCTGTGCACGTCACCCAGCGACATTTTGTTTACCGAGGCAAACACAAGGCTTCTAAGCTTTACCGCCACCTTGTTGCCCACCTTTATCATTATCACACTGCGGATAAGCCTTGCCACAACAACAGCCAACGCCGCAAGGAACATAAGGGCAATAACCGTATAAAAGCCGTTGCCTATCTCGGAAAAGGTCTTGCCCGACTTTATATAGTCATCCACCAAGGTTTTTTGCAAGGCAGGGGCAATAAGCCTTAGCCCGCTGTTAGCAAAATACAAAAGTATTGCTATACACACCGGCAAAGCATAGGGCTTTACGTACTTTAAAAGTCTGCCGTAAAGGTGCTTTTTATCCGTACACAAATCGCACCTTTTACTGCCTGCACGGTAGGGCTTACCGCATTCGGGACAGCAAAGCTCCACCTCTGCTTCTCCCGCTATATGCCTTCCCTCCGCCAAAGCGGCGGCACGGCGCACAAAACGGCGCAGGTTTTCCGCACACGTCATATTACTGCGGCAAAGCTCCGCCCTCTCCCCGTCTTTGGTGTATTCCACGGCTATACAGCCCACGTACTGAACGGTTTTTAAATCCTTCATAGAGGAAAGAGGCAGGCTTTTTTCGCCGTTTTCGGTATCGCAAAGATACACATTGCCCTCTGCCAAAGCAAGGGCTCCGTGTATGGGTGCATTGGAAAAGCTTAAATTGTATTCCGCTATTGCCTCGGCGGTTTTGCCGCTGAGTATGTTGTTAAGTCTTTCCCTTATCTCTTGCTTTATCGGAGAGGAAAGACGCTTTTTGTTCCTTTTAGAAAAGGGGTTTCCCATAACATCTTCCTTTTTACAGATAAAGCTCTATCCTTCGGTAGCTTTTTCTATCCAAAGCGGAAACGTCGGGTAAAAGGTACCTGTTGCCGTTTACGTCCACCACCACAAGATAGGTGTCGCTTATGCGAATAAGACTGCCAAAGGTATCCTTAAGCACCAGCTCCATAGGTCCTACGTCGGTTTCCACTTCCCAAAGGGAGTAGCCAAACTGCTCCTCAAGCTTATTTATTTTCTTTATCTCGGGGCAGAAATATTTACGGTGCAAAGCCTCGTCAATTATCTCTCTGCCCTTACCGTCAAAGTCTGCCAAATTTTTTATAATACCGTATTCCTTACCGTCCTCATCCTGCACGGAAATAAACTCGTTGGGTCTTGCGTAAGGAAAAGCACGGTGAAAAAGCACCCTGCCAAGGTCCTGCCAAACGGGCGTTTTGTCCTCGGTTCCATCCTTTACCGCTTCCTCGGAAAGGTCATCCTTAACAACGGGAGGTATAAACGCCTCAAGGGCGGCAAAGCCGTTTTTGGTCTTGTAAAACTTAGCGTTTTCGGGGGTAAAATATATTATCTCAACTAAATCCACAAAAGATTCTGCCATTCCTTTTACCTCCTATTCCACACCTACGGTCTTAAGAGCCTCCGCCTGCAGCTTATACAGCTTGTGGTAGATGCCCTTTTTGCGTAGCAATTCCTCTGCCGTGCCGCTTTCGGCAACGGCGCCTTTTTCTATAACTATAAGCTTGTCTGCCTCACGGAGAGTAGACAGCCTATGGGCTATCATAATGGTTGTGCGCCCCTTGGTTATACGGTTAAGGGCGGCTTGTATTTGCCTTTCGGTTTGGGTGTCCATTGCCGCTGTTGCCTCGTCCAGTATAAGTATACGAGGGTCGGTAAGCAAGGCACGGGCTATGAATATACGCTGCTTTTCACCACCCGAAAGCTGCTTGTTACCAACGCCCACCATAGTCTGGTAGCCATCGGGGTATTTTATAATAAAGTCGTGGCTGGATGCCGCCTTTGATGCGGCAATAACCTCCTAAGTCGGAGGCCAAGCGGTCTTAGGAAGACAAAATTTGTATTCAACTCCTTGGCTCACAGAACGACATGG
>JAZSLS010000141.1:0-11966 GCA_045535465.1 Eubacteriales bacterium | reverse complement strand
CTGCAAGCACAGAAAGACAGCATTCTCAAAAACATTGCCGCATACGAAAAGCGTGTTGCAGAACTGTCCAAGGGTATTCGGGAACTGTACATGGACAAAGTTAAAGGACTGATCAGTGCATCTGATTACTCTGTAATGTCGAAAGACTTTGTTGATGATCGTGACCGTTTGGAACGCCTGATTGCAGACAGCCGCAGGCGGGCCCACGAACTGGATGTAAAGCTTGAAGTTGGTGACAATCGAAAGGAAATTATTGAGCGTTATACTAATCTTGAGCACCTGAATCGTGAGATGGTTGAGATCCTGATTGACTATATTTCCGTAGGAAAAAGGATCAAAGGAACCACCGATGTTCCCATTGAAATTCACTGGAATTTTTGATCATACCGTCGAAAATTCTTTCGGCTACGGCGTTGCTCCTCAAAAGCGGCTCGACGTAGGTTGCTACGCCTTCGCCTTGCTTTTTTGCGGTGCGCCTTGTCCCCGAAATTTTTTCTCGGTCTGATATGTTGCACTTATGCGATTGCAGCTACCCAAAAATGCCGATCCTGAAAACCCGCATAAATACTTATGTTTTGGGGACTGTCGTTCTTACACAATTGCAGCAGAGCAGAAGGCACGCAAGACTTACGACAACATCCTGCGCTTTGCAGACGACCCCGACGTAAGAGAGCCTATCAAGTTCCTTCGTCAAAGAGAGCTGGTACACTTCCAGCGCTTCGGCGAAGGTTTGCGTATAATACAGGATAACCTTAACAGCAAAAACTTTTACGCTTATAATCCTGAGTTTGATAAATAACCCCATTACTCACTTCGTTCGTAACGGGGACCCCGAAAAATAAAACACCATTTCCGTTCGCTTGCGCCTGCGCACCGCACATTCTGTGCGTCACTTGCGGAAACTAAGGTGTATTTTCTGCGGCACGTGTCCGCAGAAAATACATAATTTTAAATCACAAAAACTTTTACGCTTATAATCCCGAGTTTGATAAATAGCATAACAAAAGGGAGCTTTTTGAAAGAAGCTCCCTTTTAAAATCCCCAAAAGCTTTTATTGTCTATTTTGCGAAAACATAGTATAATTCGTAAAAAACAGTACAAGGAAAAGTAATTACTAAAACGGAACCGAAAGAATTTTTTGCATATGAATAAATTGGATTTTACAAAAAAGCGGGATGTAGTATACTACACAAAAAGATAAATCCTGAAGATTGGTAAAAAACAGAGAGTTCTATCCACGTAATAAGAACTCTCTATTTTATTTCTTGCTCTAAATTGCGAAAGGTTTCGTGCCGAAAAAAGTCCTCTACCGTTATTCCAAGTCCGTCGCAAAGCTTTTTGATGGTTATTATGCCTATGTTTTTTGCTTTGTTGTTTACAATATCGTTTACGGTGGATTGGGTGACCGCTGAAATAGTACAAAGCTTGTTTACGGTTATATTTCGCTCTTTGCACAGCCCAAGTATTCTTTGCGCCACGGCTTCCGAGATACTCATACAATCGCCTCCCCAAGCAATTATATAATAATATCAGCGAAAAAGTTGTCGGTTTACCGTTGACTTTTGGCCGGAGATGTGCTATTATTTATTAACGGCATACCGTTAAGAAATAAATTTTAGGAGGATTTGAGTATGAAAAAGTTTTTAGCGCTGTTCTTGATTTTTACTTTTCTTTTTTCTTTGTGCGCTTGCGGAGGAGCCAAGGAGGAGGAACAACCGAAATCTGTAACCGAGATAGTCAGGGATGAGGTTGAAAGTCGTATCAGAGTTCAAATAGCGTTACAATACGATACGGTAGGGCTTCCTACTATAACGTGTTATGTGCAGGATAAGGGAAACAATGAATTTGAAGTTACGGGAAAGATTACGGTACAAGACAAATATGGCGACAAATATACCGGAAAATATGATGCTGAAGCTACCTATGATCCGGAAACGGAGGACTGCGACGTATCTTTAGACATTGATACCTTATACAAAGAAAAATAAAATTTGGCTTGTTGCTAAACGCTTTGCATTAAAGTTTAAAAAAACGCCTATCGGTAAAAACGAAAGGCGTTTTTTGTTGTTTCTGTATATTCCATCAGGGGACGTAAAGAGCGGGCTTGTCCTCGCTCCGGCTAAGCCGCTTCTATAGGCGCCTGAAAACGCCCCTTTTGGGGAGTGCAGGACAACGGCACGATAGGTGGGCTTGTTTGTTCCAACCAAGTAAAATTGTCCAGCCAATCGGAAGTGGTGTTTTCCGAAAATACGGTAACGGTTACAGTTGCCAAATAACCAACGCATTTCTTTACAAAGCTGGTTTGATACATAGGCATACCACGTATTTCCCCCGTTATAAGCAAGGCGTCCAGTGTTACTCCGTCAACGTCTATTTTAATTATTTCGTGGGCTAAGTTCTTGTATCCCATAGCTTCACAAGCGGATTTACTTGCAGGCGCTGCCTCCTCGAAAAATTCCGCAATATCCATTTCCTTAAGGCGGTCGCTGTCAACTTTACCCAGAAGCACGCTCATATTGTTGTTGCCATCAACAACAACCATATCGTAAATGATAGGGGCGTTTCTAAGCATTTCCGCCAACTCGTCACCTATCATATCCATAGCTATATTGTTGATCTGTTTAATCTGCTCGTCGCTATAATAAACCCACTCTTCCTCTTTTTCGAAAGTCATACCGATAGAGGTGCTTGTATAAACGTTGCCCTCTGTTTTTCCCAACAAATAATCCTCAAAAAACGAAAGCGGTTCATCGGCGGAGCTTGTATCCTCGGAGGAATCGGCATCCTCCGACGAGCTTAGGTCTTCGGAGCTTATGTCTTCCGAGCTTAGGTCTTCGGAGGAAACAGCATCCTCCAAAGAGCTTTCTTCACCCGACAAAACGGCGTCTTCCGACGAGCTTACGTTATCGTTATTTGCTTTTTTGCAGCTGCAAACGGTTAATAAAAGCAAAACCAAAAGAACAAAGCAGATAGTTTTTTTCATAGTTGTTCTCCTTTTCCACGGGATTTTGTGAGAAGATTATACCATTAAACCAACCTACTTGTCAAGGTCCGGGTGCTTTGTTGACAAGGAGGGGAAACACAATGTATGATAAAACTATTAGGGAACAGCGGAAGAAAGTGTGGATAAATATTCAAATCGGTTTTGATTTGAGACGTTCCTTTTTTGCGTGTTATTAGGTGTTGTTGCTTTATGCGGTTGTTTTGGGAGAGTATACGGCAAAAAAGCCTTTGTTTTCATAACGGCTTTCAAAAATCACTTTGCCGTTTTCGTCTTCCTGCTTTACGTGGGTTACAAAGCCGTATTCGTCGTACTCACGCATTACTTTTTCCAGCGCCTTGCCCTCTCTGTTATAGCTTATTTCCTCGGTAGGCTTACCGTGTTCGTTATACTTAAAGCAATGCTTGCTGTAATTCACCCCGTCGTCGTTTATCTTCATAACAAGGTTGCCGCTTCCGTTGTATTCCACCTCTTCAAGCGATTTAAGCATCCACTGACCGTTCTCAAAGCACTGATAGGAGAAATAGGTTCTTATGCCGTCGCCGTTGTACTCAAAAACGGTTTTTGCGTTTACGGTGCCGTTTTTGCTGTAGCTTTCTTTTAAAATCTCGTTACCGTTTCGGTTGTATCCCGTTTTTTCGTAAAGCACGCCGTCCTTGCCAAAATGCGATTCATAAACGTTGCCGTCTGCTTCGTACTCGTACTTTACGGTTTTAATAAGGTTGCCGTCCTTATCCAGGTCTTTTCTAAGGGTTTTTTTGCCCTCGGCATTGTATTCGTAAACGGAAAGTGTTTTTGTTTCCACCCCGTCTGCAAAGGTTTGATAAAGAATTTGGTTGCCCTTATCGTCGTAATCGTATACTGAATTCTTTACAACAGTTCCGTCCTCAAGGTGGGTTTCCTTAAGTATTTCCTTATCGTTGTCGTTGTACTTTTGAACTGTTTTTTCGGTGCATTTGCCGTCTGTATAGTGTTCTGTAACGGTAAGAAGCTTTGTTTCGGAGTCCTTTTTGCCGTATACAAAAACGTATTTTACGGCAAGCTTCCCGTCGGTATCGTAAACAAGCTCCGTGTAGCCGTTGTCCGTATACTCGTAGCCAAGCTTTTCGGCAAGCATATCACCCTCGTAGGTTTCTTTAAGAGTTATGCGCCCCTCACCATCGTAGGTGTGGACTATTTTATCTATCCGATTTCCGTCCTTATCTAAGGTTTCGCTAAGGGTTTCGTTGCCGTTGCCATCGTATTCGTACAAAAGCTTCCACATTAGATTTCCGTCTTTATCGTAGGATTCGTCAAGTATCAGATTGCCCTTATCGTCGTACTTATAAACGTATTTACCCGCTTCCTTGCCGTCTTGGTAGGCGGAGGTGTTAATTTCCTTATAATGGAAGGTAAAGCTTTCCAAAAGCGCCTTACAATCCTTGTAGTCGCCAAGCTCGGTAAGCGCATAATACGCCTCGGTATGCTTGCCCTCGTTAAGCAGCTTTTTTGCCGCCTTGTAGTCCGTAAGGGGCGGAATAAGCTTTGCGGCAAGTATGCCGCCTACGGTCAAAACAGTTGCCGCCGCAACCGCTATTGCCGCTATTTTTACGGTCTTTTTGCTTTTTGAATTGTTTTTATTTGTTTCGCTCATAACGTTTGTCCTTTACTTTCCGTCCGTACTGCCAAAGCCGCCCTTACGCTCAGCCGTTTGCCCGTCGTCCTCGGTGATGCCGTAGGGGGTGAACACACCTTGAGCGATAGCCGTGCCTGCCTGCAGGGTAATGCTTTGCTCCGAGGGATTTGTAAGCTTTATCATAATATGCCCTTCGTTGTCTGCGCCGTAGTAGTCACCGTCTATAACGCCAACGGTGTTGGCAAGTCCTATCCCAAAACGAAAGCCCAGCCCGCTGCGGGGATATATAAGCAGCACCCAGCCCTCTTTAATGGCGGCACGGATGCCCGTTTTTACCACAGCACTGCCGTGAGGAGGCAAAAAAACATCGGTAGGCGTAAAAAAGTCGTAGCCTGCGGAATGTGCCGTAGCACGTCTGGGCAGGCGAACGGCGGCAAAGCTTTCGGCGTTTTCCGCTCCTGCATCCTTTATGTATTGGGCGGCACTAACCGTTTCAAATTTTGCTATTCTTTCCATAATGCGTCTCCTTTAATGGGCGCTGAACAGTATCAGCTTATCCTTCTTTTCAAGGGCAACGGGTATTTTGCTAAGGTCGCCGCTGAACAAAACTATCTCCTCGCAGGATTTAACGTAGCCCAAAACTATGGTGGGGTTAACAAAGGCAGATTGTTTTACGTCCACAGAGGCGTTATAAACGGCACGTACAAGCTTATCCGCTGTGGTAGGCGCAGGAGTTTCGTCAAAGTAGCGGGCAACCTTTTTAATGTAAAGCTCCTTGCTCTCGTAGGTTTCTCCGGAGCCGTCAAAGGTATCGTAGGAAAGAATGTCCTTGTAAAAGTCAAACAGCGCTTCTACCTCGCTTATCTGGGTTATCATTTTGCTTATGTACCTGTTGCTGATAACTACGTTGTTTACGCTGTAGCTGTTTACCACGTCGTGATGCTTGGGGTCTATTATTTCCACTATTACGTCTATGCTTTCCGGGTCAAAGTCGGGAAGCGTCTTTATCTTACGGTTAATAATGTCTCTTACGTAAACCAAGCTGGCAAGTGCGCCGGCATCAATGTTTTCGTTAAGGGCAGAGTCGTCTGAGAGGATAAGTATACTTGTATCCTCCTTATTGCCCGAAACAAAGCGGTCAATAGTCTCGCATATAAGGTCCTTGTCGTAGATATCCGCTTCAACGGTTTCCATAACAAAGGGATAGTCCTTATAGTAGTTCATCTTTTCAAGGTTCTTTTTATCGTCAATGACGATTATGCGCACAATTTCCTCATCCTTTTTCCACTCGGAGCTAAAGGCAGTAAAGCCTGCCATTATATTGCGGCATTTGCTGTTGTGACCTAAGATGATAATGTTCTTGCGCTCTATCCAATAGTCTCTGTTAAGCTTTACGGTATAATCGGAGGGAGCAACAAGGCTCTTTTTGCCAATATGCTTGTCGTCCTCTGCCACAAAATATGCGTGGGGAGCGCCTTCGCTTTCCATAATGCAAAGAGGCAAAGCGTGGTTGTGCTCCTTCATATAGCCTTCTACAAAGGCTCTTTCATCCTTGTCGCGGTGGCGCATAGAGTAAAACTCCGCACCTCTTCTGGAAAACAGCTCGCTGTAAACGGAGTTAAGCTCCGGCATAAGGCAGAATTGGGAAAGAATGCTGCCCAATACCTCGTTTACCCTTACGGGGATGATGTTGCACTTTTTTTCCACCTGCTTAGCGTCTATTATCTTGTTTACCAGCTCGTTGGTCCACGGGTCGGTTATCTCCACCACTATACGCTGGTCGTCAAGAGAGCTTTCGTCGGCGGTAATGTCTGCCACCTGCATAAGAGTTTTTATGGTTTGGGGGTTTCCTCTGCTGCTTTCAAGAAGACGCTCCTTGTGCTCAAACTTGCACAAGGTGTTGTTTACGTCGCTGCCCAAAATAATTATGGATTTTGCGTATTTTAAGGATATGTCGTTAAGCTGAGTGGCAGAGAAAATATCACCCTCTCGCACCAATACGGTTACCTCTCTCTTAAAACGGTTTTTAAACGTTGCAAGCTGACGCACAAGCGGGGCAAGGTGGGCGTATTTTTTTGCAACAGCCTTGTTTTCTCTGGCAACGGTGTCGGAAAGACGCTCTTCTATTTCCTGTTCTATCTCCTCTTTTTTGTCATCCACCAAAACCACTACCTTTTGCTTACCGTCGGAATAAAGCAGGTCGTTTACTATTTCCGATGCACGGGTGTTCCAGTTAAGTATAACGTAATGACCGTGAAGGTGAAGCCTTCTCTTGCCCGTGTTGCTGTGCTCGATAAAGCGGGAGATATAGTTGGTGATGTAACCTATTACCGCACCGGTAAAGGATATCATCCCGACCATTACTATGCACAGACAAAAGACGGTTACAAACACACCGGACTGACCTATATCGGACACAACAAATTGGATACAGCCTGCATCCAAAATCATAGTAACGGTGCAAAACGCTGCCTCCACAAAGCCCATTTTTTCGGTGCCTTCAAGCGAAAGGGAGCTTATGACCCCCGCAGAAAGGAAAAACAGCATTACGTTAAAAAGCAGTATGGCGGCAAGAACTATCCTACCGGGATTTTTTGCAAGCTGAACGCTAAACCATTCTTTTATTTTTATTCTCATTTCAAAAACTCTCCACATTAAAATCCAATAGTTTATGTTTATATGTACATAATTATACACAAAAAACACGGCTTGTCAATGGCGGTGCCTTTTTACCGACGGGTAACAACAATTATATTGACAAAAGGAAGAAATTTATATATAATAAAGAGAATAATAACTTAGGTTTTTGTACCCATTACCATCTTTTACCCCGAAAGGATGCGTTTTTATAATGAAGCTTAATCGTTTTTTTGCGGCTTTACTTGCCCTTTTGATTATCGGCAGCGCTTTTATCTCTGTCTCTGCGGCGGAGCCTGTGCCTGCTGAAATTGACTCTGCCCGTGTTTTTGAAAAAATGAAGCCGGATAGCCTGGGCACGATTGCAGGTAAGCTTAACTATTGCTACTACCGGTCGCCCTCCTTTAATCCTGTCAATACGCAAACTCCCGCCGCTCTTATTATATATTTGCATAACGGCGGCAAGGGCGAGGATAACGCAAGTCACCTTGCGGAAAGAAGCTTTCTTAACCAGCTTGTTTCCGACGATTCCGATAAAATATTTTCTGACCATCCTTATATGGTGGTTGCGCCTCAGTGTCCCGAAGGCAGAAGCTGGACAGATGCGGAAATGACCCAGGCTGTTGACCAGTTGAGGGAGGAGATAACCTTTTCCAAGGGCGTTTTCACCGATAAGTGTATAATTATGGGCGTTGGCGCCGGCGCTGACGGCGTTTTTGGGTATCTTTCCACCTATGCCGCTTGCGTTGACCGTGCCGTTACCGTTGGCGGTTCTCCCGAAAAGACAACGGTTACCAGGGCGGTTTCCTCGGGTGTTTCGCTTTTATCCTTTGCGGAAACAACCAACACTGCTTTTAATGAGTTTTACGACTATGCCGAGAGAATGGGCGAGGCTGATTTTATCACCCCCGTACGTGTGGAGGGCGGTGTTGAGGCTTGCCTTGACAGGGCGCTTAGGTATAACGAGCCTTCTGTGGCTGCTTGGTGCATTAGCGATTATATGACCAGCCGCTATTTTAGAATTTCGGCTAACTGTGATGTGGGCGCCAAAATAAGCGTTTCTCCTTCACCGGTTAAATACGGCGGCAATGCGTCGGTGCTTCTTACTACCGAAAAGGGCTACACCGTAAGCAGGTTTGTGATAGACGGTAACGACGTAAGCCTTAACCTTTTGGAGCAGTCCTCCGGCAATAAAAACCAATACACCTACACCTTTGTGGGCGTTACCGAGGACCATTCGGTTATGGTAGAGCTGCAAAGGGTTCCCGAGGACGGGGATATGTCCGGTTTTATAGCGGGGCTTATGAAAGGGCTTTCCATAGCTTCCGTAGTGCTTATTCTTGCGGCGGCTGCAGTGTGGGCCTTAGGCTTTATTAAAAAAGAAGACTAATTTAAGATTTTTGTTATAAAAGTTAGGAGTGGTATTTATGGTTTCCGAAAACGTAAAATACAAAAGAGTGCTTCTTAAGCTATCGGGCGAAGCTCTTGCGGCAGAGGACGGTATACTTGACGGCGAGTTTGTCACCAAGGTGTGCTCCGTTATCAAGCGCTGTGCCGATAAGGGCGTTCAGGTTGCCTTGGTAGTGGGCGGCGGCAATATATGGCGCGGCAGACAGGGCATAAGCGTGGAGCGTTCCCGCAGTGACGGTATGGGTATGCTTGCCACTCTTATTAACGCCATAGCCCTGCAGGACACTCTTATTAAGTGCGGGCTGGATACTCACGTGTTCTCTCCCCTTACCGTTCAGCGCTTGGCGGAGACCTATTCGCCCGAGGCGGCTGTGCGTACTCTTGAAAAGGGCGATGCGGTAGTTTTTGCCTGCGGTACGGCAAACCCCTATTTTTCTACGGATACCTCCGCTATGCTTCGTGCTTTGGAAATTGAAGCGGATATAGTTCTTTGCGCAAAGAATATTGACGGCGTTTATGACAGCGACCCCAAGACAAACCCTGCAGCAAAGAAGTACGATACTCTTACCTACGGCGAAATGCTGGACAAGGGCCTTAAGGCGCTTGACCTTACCGCCGCTTGTATGGGCAACGAAAACGGTATGAAGATGCTTGTTTTTGCCCTTGAAGACCCCGAAAATATTTACCGTGCCGTTATGGGCGAGGATGTTGGCACCGTGGTGCTTCCCGACTGACAAACTAAAGATTTTTATATACGGAAAGGAAATTTACTATGAAACTTGACCTTAAGCCTTTTGAAGAAAAAATGAAAAAGACTATATCCGTTTACGAGGAAGACCTTGCGGGTATCCGTGTTGGCAGAGCCAGTGCTAAGGTGCTTGACAAGATAATGGTTCCTTACTACGGTGTTCCCACTCCCGTAAATCAGGTTGCAGACATTAAGACTCCCGACGCAAAGACTCTTGTTATCACTCCTTGGGACCCCTCCATACTCAAGGCTCTTGAAAAGGCAATCCAGGCGTCAGACCTTGGTATTACCCCTCAAAGCGACGGCAAGTGCGTTCGTCTTGTTTTTCCTGCGCTTACCGAGGACAGACGTAAGGAGCTTACCAAGCAGGTTAAGGATATGGGCGAGGACGCAAAGGTTGCCCTCCGTAACATCCGCCGTGACGCCAACGACAAGTGTAAGGAAATGAAGAAGGCAAGCGAGATGACCGAGGACGAGCAGAAGTCCAGCGAAAAGGACGTTCAGGACCTTACCGACAAGTACATCAAAGAAGTAGACAAGGTTACCGACAAAAAGAAGTCTGAAATAATGGAGATATAAGACCTTGTTTGGTATAAGAAAATCTAAAACTGCTGCGGAGGCGCCCCAGGTGCTTCCGCAGCACCTTGCAATAATAATGGACGGCAACGGCAGATGGGCAGGCAAGAGGGGGCTTCCACGGACGGCGGGGCACAAGGTTGGCAGCGAAAACTTTGTTAAAACCGTTGACGCCTGTAACCGTATGGGCATAAAGGTGCTTACCGTTTACGCCTTTTCTACGGAGAACTGGCAGAGGAGTGCCGAGGAGGTTGCAGGTCTACTTAAGATAATGCACGCATACATAATAAAGTACGTGCCGGAGCTGATGGAGAAAAATATCCGCCTGCGTATCCTTGGGGATATGAGCTATTTTGACGAGGACAGTGCGGCGGCGCTTAAGAGGAGCGAGGAGACCCTGTCAGCCAATACGGGTATGACCTTGTGCATTGCCCTCAGCTACGGAGGCAGGCACGAGATAGAGCAGGCAGTAAACGCCCTTATTGCAGAGGGTGTAAAAAGCGTAAGCATCGAGGATCTGTCTGCCCATATGTATACGGCGTCACTGCCCGACCCGGACCTTGTTATCCGTACCGGCGGTGAAAAGAGGATAAGCAACTTTTTGCTTTGGCAAAGCGCTTATGCAGAGTATTATTTTTCCGATACCCTGTGGCCCGATTTCGACGAGGACTGCCTTAAGGAGGCTATCCTTGACTTTGGTAAAAGAAAACGCCGCTTCGGTAAAGAGAAATAACTGAGAAATAGATAAAAAGTAAATCAGGGAGCTTTTTGTAATGAAAACTCGTATTATAACCGCCGTGGTTGCACTGGTGGCTTTTGTTCCCGTGCTGTTTTTTTCCCACACGGCGGTGTTTCCTATAGTAATAGGTCTGCTTTCGGCAATAGCAGGCTACGAGCTGTGCGGTGCCGCAGGCGTAGGCGGCAGGTCGGCGGCAAGCGTCCTTACGGCGCTGTATTGCTTTACGGCGCCCGTCCTTGCCAGATACGCCTATATTCTTTTCGTGTTTACCACCGCCCTTTATCTGTTTGCCATGCTGTGCCTTTGCGTTATCACCTTCCCTAAGGTAAGCGCCAAGGGGCTTATGGCGGCTACCGCTATGGGTATCTTTGCCGCCTTTGCCTATTTTGGCATAGTATTCCTCCGTGATAAGGAGCCTTACGATTACCTGCTTCTGTTTGTTGCGGCTTGGTGTACCGACACCTTCGCCATCTTTGGCGGTAAGTTCTTTGGCAAGCGCAAGCTGGCGCCAAACCTTTCCCCAAAAAAGACCGTGGAGGGGCTTATATGCGGCGTTCTTGGTGCGGTCGTTGGCTTTGGGGCGTTCTGCGCTATACTGGACTTCGGTATGGGCGTGGAGGTAAACTGGGCGGCAAAGCTTATTATTGCCGTTCCTGCAGGGCTTCTTGCCCAGCTTGGCGACCTTGTTGCCTCCGCCATCAAGCGTGACTGCGGCATAAAGGACTACGGCAAGCTGTTCCCCGGCCACGGCGGTGTTATGGATAGGTTTGACAGCGTTATGTTCCTTTCCGTTGCCGCAACGGTGGGATATTTTACCCTTGCCCTTACGGGTGTGGGTATCGTTTCCCTCTTTTTCAAAGCCTTAAGATAAAGGAGCTGTGTTTATGAAGCTTTGTATACTTGGCTCAACGGGCTCTATAGGCACCCAGACCCTGGAGGTTGCCGACAACCTTGGTATAGAGGTAGGCGCCCTTGCCGCAGGCAGTAACGCAAAGCTCCTTGAGGAGCAGTGCCGCCGTTTCAAGCCGAAATACGCCTATATAGGCGAAAAGCATTATTCCGGGCTTAAGACAGCCCTTGCCGACACCAAGGTAAAGCTTCTTACGGGGGATGACCTGCTTGACACCTTTGGTGCAGAGACGGACTGTGACACGGTGCTTAACGCCCTTACGGGTATCCGTGGGCTCCGTCCCACCGTAAACAGCCTTCTTGCAGGCAAACGCCTTGCTCTTGCCAATAA
>JAZSLS010000020.1:0-9096 GCA_045535465.1 Eubacteriales bacterium | reverse complement strand
CACAGTTATACCATTCTCTTGATTTGGTGCATTGAGCCACTTTGACACAGCAAATGCGGTAAAAATGCTCTTTTGAGCCAAAATCGGCTATCTTGGCTCAGCCGAACATTTCTAAATCCGCAAGGACATTTTTTGCGTTTTCCGCTTTCTGTTCTTCGGTCAGTTCTGCCGTAACCGCTACTGTGTTAGGCGGCGCTGATCCCACCGCCACCGTTTGGACTTCTTCCCGAAATATCTGCCGTATGCTTTCAAGCAGGGTTTCGTTATCGGAGCTTTCCTTATTCATATAGGCAATGACGGCATCCACGATAAACTTATTACGGGATTTGTTTAAGGTTTGCAGATATTCGGCAGCTTTCTTTTCGGCGGATACATCAGCGTGAAATCTTACATTGATACGGTAATCACTCATACCGCCGCACCCGATTTAAGCTGAATTTCCGCCATATACTCATAACCCTTTGCGGCGGCAGAAATATCGTCCACGAACTTAACACGGTCAGCATTGAACTTGTAGAAGTTCTTTACAAGGCAACCGCCGCCTCCGGTGATATACAGCATCATCGTACCCTCGTCATAACCGTGTTCACGGAGTCTGCGGAAAATATCTTTTACATATTCCGTTGCGATAACTCGGATGATTTTCTGATCGGCGGGAGTAATATTGGCAGAACCCGTGACAAGAACTTCCTCGATAATAGCATCGTTGATCTCACGCTGAGTTTTCTGCATAAACATCTCCCGCACCGCAAGGGTACACTGATAAGTGCCGAACTTTTCGGTATACATTTTTCCTGCCTGCGGTCTGCCGTTTATCATATACAGAACGTTCATCGTGCCGTTACCAATATCTGCAACCATATTGACTCCGTTCATAGTGGTAGCAAAATCAGCAATAGCGGCGTACCCCTGCGGATAGATGCGTACACCCTCAATTGTGATATGATAATCAACTTTCTGATAGGTGAAGCTGACTTCCTTGTTTTTACTGAGATAAGCAGCAAAATCCTTTTTCTGTCCGCTTGTCCAAGTTAGGGGCAAGCCTGCGGCGATAATGGCCTTCGCTTCGGTGAGCTTTTCACGCTGAAGCTCCTTTGCGATAGCGACAAGGGTTAAAATATAATAATCCTCGTCACAGATTTTATCGGGAAGGAACTCCTTATGTCCTTCACCGATCAGATAATACTTGCCGTCATAAACGAGCATATCTCCCGTAAACAGCGGCTCGGCATCGTAGGAAAGAAGTCCGGTCTTAAAACAGCAGTTTGCTGTTTTCATATTTCCGTATCCGTGGTCGATACCGATAACATACATTTCATTAAATTTTCTCATAATTACATTTCTCCTTTTCTTACTTTAATTTGTTGATTTTCTTGATTTGCTCATACAGCTCTCTGTCGCTGGGCAGTACCGCTTCTTTGAAATAATTGCAGTAGATACCGTAGATAGAGATGAGCTGCACACAGCGGTGTGCTTCGCCGTCGTCAAGCAGGATGCAGTTGCCGTCCTCGTCACAGTTGGCGCAAAGCTCTCTGACAAGGCGGTGAACTCTCTCTACTTGCTTTGGTGTGATCTTCATCATAGACTTTTCCTCCTTTCGTTTTTAGGCAATAAAAAAGCCGCCGGTTTCCCGACGGCAATGCCCTGAGTATTTGTGAGGTTTTCGCTCCCTCACTTATTTTAATACACACGAAAACGAGTTCTTGGAAAAGTAGGATAACACGCATAAATTAAAAAGCGTAACACGCTTAACGCCTTGTAATTACAGCGTTTTTGTGATATAATACCTAAAAGCGTATTTTACGAAAACAAAAATATTCAGAAAAATATTTTGAAAATCTTTTTTCGCCCCGATAAGCTAAAGGGATTTTTATGGGACACTTCCTATGATAGAATTAGTATGGAGGTTAAGCGGAATATGGATAAAATCAGCTTTTTCAGCGCCGATTACCGTGACGGCAGAGTGCATATCGGCGGCAAGAGCTATCCTGCGGGAACTTTTGCGGCGCACTTGCTGAATCAGTTTTATGAAAATGATACTGCCGCCCGCATTGCCGTATATGCAACGGATAATTGGCAACTTGAAAATATGTTACGGCTTGGGTATCTGAATATTTCCGATTATGTGAACGCCGGAGAAAGGATGGTAAATGTTTTTACCGCCCTGCCTTGGCTCAAACCTTTTGATATGCTCGATACAGATGATGAGCGTAACAGAATCGAAGCATTGTTCACGGAAGAAAACGGAAATATCATAAGCGAATATTTTTTCCGCCGTGCAAAGATCGGTGAAATGGATACGGCGCAGGCTATGTTCCATCACTTGCCGAAAGAATATGATAAAGACTTCTTTGCCCGTGCTGAGAAGTTGCTTGCGGAAGTAAACGCCGCCCTCAGCTTTTACGATACGCTGAGCGACGATATTCGCAATGCTTTCCACAAACTTAAAACTTTTGCAAGTCGTGTGGATGAAGCTGATCGTTTTGACGAGGAACATTTGCTGCCCATAGCTCTTTCGATATTCGGCTCTGTGCCATTCCCCGTAACAACGGAATACGTACCTATATTAAAATCCACACGAAGCAAAACGGAAACACTTGCCCGCCGATTGTATTTTGACAGCTATTACAGTTTTGTGATTACCGACTTTTTTGAAGGTTTACATTACGGGCATTATCCAAGGCAATGTGGTATCTGCAAAAAGTATTTTCTTATGACCTCTGCGGCACGGCAGAAATACTGCACGGGCTATGCGCCGTTCAAACTAAAAGGCAAAGCTATTACTTGCCGAAAATATGCTGCAAGGATCAACCGCAAAGAATATGCCGATGCTAACCCTATTATCCGACTTTACAAAAACCGTTGCTCGGCACTTCGTATGGAACGTAGACGTGGCAAGCACGATGACATTCTCACAAACGCCGCACTTGCCGTTGCCAAAGAACGTATGCAACGAGCAAAGGCCGATCCCGATTATGCCAACGGGCAGTATGAAGCGGATATGATACGTGAAGAACTCTACGCCGAAGCAGACAGACGATTGAACGGCAAATAGCACAGATTGGAGGTGAGTGCCGTGAAAGAAACGTATATTGACGAAATGGATCTGAATATGTACCGCATTATTCCGGCACCGCCGAAGTGGGATTTGCAGGAATATATCGTAACTTATCTCAAAGAGAATGATGAGCGTTACTTTTCTTGGTTTCTCCATTATTATGAAAAAACGCTCAATAAGAACGTGCAAAGCTATATGCGGCAGTTCTTTATGCAGGAGCATTTTGCCGATCTGAAGCAGGCGTATATTGCGGGACTGCTGAAAGCACTCTCTAAATACACGCCCGACGGCGGCGCATCCTTTGTATCCTTCAAAGAACATTATGTGGAGCGTGAAATCCTTGACTATATCCGTTCTATGAGGACAGGCTTTACGGTGCAGAGCCTTGCAGAATATGCAAAACTCCGTAAAGCTATGGCGGTATGGGAGAAATATGACCGCAGTTATGCCGATGCTGCGATTGAAGCAGTTGCCGCAGAATTAGGCGAAACCACCGATGACACGAAAGAAATTCTGCTCGGCGGCTTGCTCAATGAAAATCGTGTTGAGCTTTACCAACAATATGCGGAGGATGACGAAGCGGAAAGCACCGAAGAAGCACACCCCGATACCACCTCTGACACTTTCAAACTGTATATGAAAGGCGAATTGTACGCCCGTCTGTGGGATGCCTATGACAAGCTCGAATACACGGAGCGAATGATGCTCGCCCAACGGCTCGGCTTCTGCTTTGATTGTCACAGTACCTTTTATATGGATTACGATGACCTCGATGAATACGGCGAACCCAAGAAGAAACCCATTAAGCCGATGATGTATACCGATATTGCGACCGACCACGAATACAGCTCTGCCAACACCGCACACAAAAAATGCGAAAAGGCACTTATGAAATTAAAAGAAGCCATAAAAGACCTGATATAACGAAAAAGCCCCGTTAGGAATGCAGAAATTACTGCGCTCCCAACGGGGCATATCTTTTTAATTGTAACTTTTTTCAGAACAACTCACAGAATTGACAAAAAACCATTGCACTTTGAGAGGAAATCGAATATAATAAAAGAGGAATTATAATGCGTTATATAACAAATGGCGATACTATGACACAACTTGCCTGTATTTCGCATTGACATAGAAAGAAACGGAGGGCGATGAATGGCTACGGAGAAAACAAAGCGCAGACCTCGTGCGGATATGGAACAGATGCGAAAGCAAGTGCTTTTTATTTCTGCAAAATCCTTTTTAGAAAAGGGATTTACAGCAACTACGGTTAAGGAAATAGCCAAACTTGCAGATATTAACATAGGCTCGCTGATGAACTTATTTAAGACGAAAGAAGATATACTGGCAGAGCTTGTAAAATATGTGCTGGAAGGTCAGTTCAAGGCAACGGCAGACCTGTTAAACGGTAAAACCGAGGATAAGATCCTGTTCTACGCTGCCGAAACCACCCTGCAACTGCATATGGCAGAGTCCAGCGAGCATATCCGGGACATATACAAAGCGGCGTATTCACTGCCTGCTACAACAGATATTATCCAGCAGATGATAACGCACAAGCTGGAGGAAATATTCAAGCCGAGCTTGCCGGACTTTGAAACCAAGGATTTCTTCGAGCTTGAAATAGCGTCCGGCGGAATTATGAGAGGTTTCCTGACGATACCGTGTGATATGTACTTTACAATGGATCGCAAGGTCAAGCGGTTTTTGGAAACCACCTTTAAGCTATACGATGTGCCAAAGGAAAAGATAGAAGAAGCAATACGGTTTGTTTCCGGCTTTGATTTTGAAGCCATCGCAAAAAAGACAATAGAAGCTATGCTGACCTTCTTGGAAGAAAAGGTCGCATAGAAAATTCAAATGGGGGTACCCCCATTTTAGTAGACTACTACGTACTCTACTAAAACATCTTGTCAGAAAACATTCGGCGAGAGCCGATTCCTATAATCCATACACGGAGGAAACGATATGAAAACGAAAAAACAACTTACAAAACGCATATTAAGCCTTGTGCTGACGCTTGTGATGGTGGTGGGTATGCTGCCGAGCTTTACGCTGACGGCGAATGCTGCTACAGAGGTGCCGGAGTTGTCAAATCTTCCGTATATTGATTATACAGACGGTGCTACTCAATATTTTAAGTATGATAATTATCTTTACAAAGTGAAATATACCAACTTTCAAAATGCTTCTGAAATTGGATTAGGCAGAGTTGGAACAGCCCTGAAGTATCGATTTGATGGTTGGGCCTACAGCGATTTGATGAACGACGCAAAAAATAAACTGATACGTACAACAGATTTACCAAAATCAATAGGCGTTAACCTAAGTTGTTATAGTGAAGACTCAGATAGAGTAAAAGATACCAATAGCCCTGTCGTTGAGATTACTTGCGTTGCGGTAGATAAACCCTCGTGGAATTGGAGTGACCTTTCTTCCCCAACAGCAACGTTTACAGTAACGAATACGGATGTTTGCGCGACAGTCAAAGCAAATATCGATTCTTCCAATACCATTGAGGCAACAAACTGTTTGAGCAAAGACCAAACTATATACACTGCTTCTGCTACTTTTAACGGTCAGACGTACACCGATACACATACAGTGTACGGCGACCCCGGTCCCCATAACTACACCTATTTCAAAACATCGGATAATACCGTTACGGAAAAATGTGCCAACTGCAATAATCACAACGAAACAGCCCAGTTAGTCCTTGATGAAACAGTTTCCAGAAAATACACAGGTTCAGAAATCAAGCCATTAAAAGTGGAATATTCTGATGGCTGGCAAGGCGGAACTTTAGATATTACATATCAAAACAATACTGCTGTAAGTACAGATACAGTCAAAGCCACTGGCAGTATTGCAAAAGGCACGGCTACAGCAACGCTAAACTTTACCATCACTAAAGGCACAATGTCCGGAATTTCCGTAAACGGTTATTCAGGCGTGTATGATGGAAAAGAACACAGTATCTCTATTACGAATGTGCCAAGCGATGCAACCGTTAAGTACAGCACAAGTGAAAATGGTACATATACTTCGACAAATCCGACCTATAAGGATAAAGGTTCTTATACTGTATGGTATAAGATTGAAAAGGAAAACTATGAAATAGTATCCGGTTCAGCAGATGTTGTGATTTCTCAGGCAAAACTGACTATCAAAGCAGACGATATAAGTAAGACCTATGGAGAAAGCGACCCTACTCTTACTTGGAAGATTACAGAAGGCAGTTTGGCTGGAGCAGATGTACTTCAAAATATCTCTATTTCCCGTGAAGAAGGAAATGATGCAGATAGTTACGTTATTACTGTAAGTCAGACAGAGGGTTCAAATCCAAATTATGATATTACTTTCGAGGGTGGTACATTTACCATTAATCAGAAAGAAATCGGTATTAGTTGGGGTGCAACAGAATTCATACCTTACACCGGAGAACTCATTGTACCACAAGCAACCGCAACGGGTCTTGAAAGTGGTGATGTCTGCATACTGACAACCTCTGTGGTAGAAACAACCGAGGGTGCAGGAATCATCCCTGGCAGATGGCACGTAAAGGTGATCTCACTTTCCAATGACAACTATTGTCTGCCGAAATCCGGAAACTTGGTTGAGGTAGAATACGGAATTGTAAAGGGATATGTTGATGCCCCTATTGTTTCGGGTATTGACGAAACAATCAAAGGCAGAGCAGACGGTAAGATTAACGGACTTACTACCACAATGGAGTATGCAACCGAATATACTGCTGATGATGACAAATATACAAAGGTAACGGACGCAAATATGACTTTTGCTGCGGGTACATACTTTGTACGTTATCAGGCGGCAGGTTATTATAACGCTTCTCCTTTCACAGAAGTTACCATCAAAGACGGAGGATTGTTGAACGTTAGTGTTCCTGCAACCCAGACGGGATATACTCTTACAGTAGCAGATACCGAACTTGTATGGAACGGAAACACCACACTTACCTTTGAGTTGGCAAATGGATATTCAAAAACCGATGCTTTTACAGTAAAAGTCAATGGCGATAAGGTTGAACTGGATGCTAATGGTAAGTATGTGATTACAAACGCACAAGAAAATATCACAATTGCCGTAGAAGGCGTAGCTGATACAACTGCACCTACTGCTGAGATTACACTTGCCACAAACAAATGGAATACATTCCTTAACAACATTACATTCGGTCTGTTCTTTAAGAAAACACAGAGTGTGACCATTACTGCTGAAGATGTAAATATCGGAAGCGGTCTGGAGAAGGTTTACTATTACCTTGCAACGGAAGAACTGACAGAAGATGAAGTAAAGGCTCTTGCCGATTGGGAAGAATACAATGGTGTGTTCAGTATCAATCCGAACAACGAATACATCATCTATGCAAAAGTGGTAGATAAAGCCGGAAATGCAGCTTACATCAGTAGCGAAGGTATTGTGCTTGATGCAATCGTTCCGGTAATCATCGGTGTTGAAAACGATGGAACATACTACGGTAACACACAGTTTAGTGTAGACGAAAGCTACATTGATACAGTTATCGTAGACGAAAGCAATGTAAACTTGACAGACGGTAAATACACGATTACTGCTGACGGAAAAGAGCATACCATTGTTGTGACCGATAAAGCCGGAAACAGTGCAACTGTAAAAGTAACGGTTATTACAATCGCTTCGCTGGACGATACGATTGAAAACATCAAGACCACAGATGTGAAGTCAACCGATAAAGAAGATATTCAGGAGGTTCTTGATTTTGTGAACAGTCTGATTAACAGCGGTAAGGATTTCACAGACGAAGAAGATGAACAGTTAAGCGAGATAAAGAGTAATGCAGAAAGTCTGTTAGAACAGATCGATGATACCGCAGCAGAAACAAAAGACCTTGCCGATAAGGTGGATGCTTATGATGAAGCAAAGGTAACATCAGATGATAAGCAGACAATTACCGATTTGGTAGCTGAGATTGACGAACTTCTTGAGGGTGATAACCTGACTGAAGAAGAAAAAGAAACACTTGCCGAAGTCAAAGCCGATGCGGAAGCGCTCATTAAGAAGATTGATGATGCAGCCGCAGCTACTGACACCGAGAACACCGAAAAGGTCAAGGATGTTACCGATAAGACTGTAACACCGGAAGATAAGACCGATTTGGAAAAGGCAAAGGAAGATCTTGAAAAAGCTCTTGAGGATCACGGCTCCAATATGACCGAAGGCGAAAAGAAAGCCATCGAGGACGAAATCAAGCGTATCGACGATGCCCTTGAAGTAATCGGCAATGTAGAAGCAGTTGAGGAACTGATCGACAAACTGCCCGACACGATCAAGAAGGATGATGAAGCGGCTATCAAGGCAGCGGACGATGCCTACAATGCACTTTCCGATTACGAGAAATCTCTTGTTGACAAGGATGCAAAGAAGTCACTGGACGATGCCAAGGCAGCCATCGCAGAGCTGAACAAGCCTGCTGACACCGACAGTCCTCAGACCGGTGACAACAGCAATATGTTCCTATGGATCGCACTTCTCTTCATCAGCGGCGGCGCAGTAATTACACTGACCGTTGTTGATAGAAAAAGAAGAACGGCAAGCAAAAGATAAATAATTTGCATTAGTAAAGGCGGTAGTGAGCAAATCACTACCGCCTTTTATCATCCGTAGATTAGGTCTGTATTAACAATTTCTGTGGCTCTGCTACGGATGTTGTTCATCCGAGCAACCCACTCCATTTGATTGTCTGCTTTGAGCTGTTCGGTCACGCCCTCATTCTCCGCCATCTGTTTTACAAGCCGAGAAAATAATTCTTCCGCCTGTTTGTCGATGTCTGCTAGGTTTCCATTTATCTTTCCTCTTGTCAGCAATTTAAAATATAGCACCTTGCGGTGTTGCTCAATATATCTCAAGTGTCGCTGTCCCCATAAGCCGATAGGGTGTTGTCCTTCCTCCGGCAATTTCAAGCAAGGAATGTAATAGTCGCCTTGCAGTTCATACCAAAGACCGTTCTTTTCGTCATAAATAACCTTTTCCATAAT
>JAZSLS010000010.1:0-14615 GCA_045535465.1 Eubacteriales bacterium | reverse complement strand
CTGTAACTTCAGCAACAAGCAGGGCTACCTTAAGATAGGCAACAAGTCTGTCAGCGGCAAGGGCAGAAAAGAGCTTGCCGTAAAGTTTAAGGATATGTCAGAGCAGGTCATAGAGATAGGCGGTGACAAAAAGACCAAGGTCAACGGCGTTTACGGCTATGTAAGGGATAACAATCCCGCTTACATAAAATCCGTTGACGTAACGCAGGATGGCACAAATCTTGTAATTACCGCAACAGCGTCCGAGGCAATATGTAGCTTTGGCAGCGATGCCGCAATTTCCGAATGGGACAGAACCTATGTAAAGGTGACCGTTCAGGACGCCCGTTCCGGCGGCAATACCGATTACCTTAATGCTTACATAAAGAGTGTTTACAACGATACGATCATCTTTGAGGCTCCTCTCGGCGACTGGGCAAGCAAGGACTATACCGTTACGTATCTTGATCCTTCCAAGCTGCAGACCATTGACGGTGAAATAAGCTTTGACCATAGGGAACTGATCTATGACTACACATGGTATAGGGGTCACTATCCTGCGTATTGTTATTACGGTTGCAAGTTCTTTAAGTCCTTTGATGTAGCTACAAGATCTACCTTCCTTAGTGACAAGGCAGGCAACTCCCTTAGCTTGGGCAACATCACCCGCACGATGAAAAAGACCTTCGACAACACCGTTCCTTCTGTAGTCGGCGTTTCTATCAGCGCATCCGGCAAGACAATGAACAGAACCGCTTCCTCCAACAAGGACGAGTGGCCTGAGGATATCAATCTTTCCGACCTTTATGTCAACGAGGGCGAAAACGTATTTTTCAAGATAACTATCGATGAGGTCCTTTCCGTTTGCGATAATATACGTTTGGCCACTAACGTAAAGCGTGCCAACGGTGAGTCGGTATCCCTCAGGATGAATAAGATAAGCACTATTCAGACAGTCAACGGTCAACCTCAGTCCGTTTTAGAGTTCGAGCCTTTGATTATCTGCGAGGGTGATTGTCTTTTAGAGCAATATGGCTCTGTCATCCGTCCTGTGCTCCTTAGCTATAACAAGGCTGAGGACGCTGCAGGCCATGCCCTTAACGCCACCCTTTTCAAGCCTGCCGAGCAGCTATACCTTGACCTTACGGGCCCTACCGTAAGCATCACCAAGCTTGATCAGGCTACCAACAGTCCCTATGCTACCTTCAAGGTAGACGTTTCTGACGCAGACGTTGGTCTTTACGGCGCACCTGCGTTGGTTACACTTAAGGGTAAGTCCGATAAGGCGTTCTCCTTCCGTTATCTGATAAGTGACAGTATGACGGCGCCTACGGATGCTTCTGCTTACACCGAGCTGGTACAGCTCTCGGGCAACGGCACCGTGCAGATCCCCTTCAAGGCTCACGCTCAGCATGAGTACACCCGCTACATTCACCTTATGCTTGAGCCCGGTGTTGAACAGATAGTGGACGGCGTGATTGCTTTTGCCAGCGCCGAGGACGTGCTTGGTAATGTAGGACAGTCGGGTGATTGCACCGTAGACTATGACTACGATAATATAAAGCCGTCCGTTTCCGTCACAGGCATATCGGCTAAATACAACAATGTAGGCAGCTCCAACCCCAGCGTGAGCATAAACGCAAGCTTTTCGGGTACAGACCATAGGGACATACCCGTTGTTCAGTATCTCTGGCTTATTGATGACGCTTCCGTTCCCACCGCAGCCGACGAATGGCAGGTGGCAGGCGGTTACGCCAAGCTGGACAGCCAGCTTAAGCTTTATAAATATTCAAACTATAGAACCACAAGCATAAGCGACGGCGCAGACCACACCGTGTATTTCTGGGTAAGGATGCAGGACGAATACGGCAACTGGAGCGATCCCGTAGGGACCGGCATAGACGTATACCTTTCCAAGCCTTCATTGACCGTTGAGGTGCTTTCGGACATAAACACTCCCAACTATGAGCACAACGTGACCGTAACAGCTCCCGACGCAAGGGAAAGCGACGGTGCTATTGCCTATACCCGCATTACTATGAAGGTGGGCGATAAGACCTATTTCAGAGTGATCAAGACGGGTGAGAGCATTAACATATTCGACTTTGACGGTGAGTGGTACAGCGGTACCATAAGCGGCGGTAATTTTGAAAACATAGCCGTAGTTACAGACTTTACCTCCGTTAAACAGCATTACGGCAGTATATCCTTGAGCTTTGAAAGTGCCTACGTGCCCCTTACTCTCGTGAACGGCGAAAAGGTTAAGGTAAGCGACGCATCTTATGTAAGCCACGGCCAGAAGATAGACGTTATGTATTCCGGTGTACAGCCTGAGGGCGTTGATGTGCACGAGGTGGAGTTTATTGATTTCCGCTCCAACATAGGAGAATGGTTCGGCAGCGCTTATCGGGATGAAGCTATCCGTATGAATCTTGATATGACCGGCGCTATGATCCGCTTCAGCATAAGCAACGTGCTTCGCCCCGACTGGAATCTTTCCAACCTTGATGCGGAAAGGTCCTACGTTGTTATCGAGCAGATAGACGGCGATTATAACGTCCTTGGAGAATGTGTAAGATATACCGGTCTTGCTACTACCACGACACAGACTATAACCGTTCCCGCCGCAAAGGATGACGGCACGCCCTTCGAGGGTGGCGCTTACCGCTTCAGAGTAGGCGTATATCAGAAAGGCTCCGATTACGTTCAGGAGTTTATTCCCGACGGGTTTATTATGGTGCTTGATGCCAGCAACGAAAACCTTGCAGGTCTCTGGGGCTACACCATATCAGTTCACGATGACATCAGCAGCGACATCAGAGTGATGGCAGAGAACAATGAACCCATCCAGTCCTTCGGCATAAGCGCAGGCCGTATTACTCAGACCGAGCGTGACAGGGAGTTTGCCACCTATACGGCAGGCGCTGGTCTGTTCCAGTTCTACGTAGGCAGCGTTTCCGAGTCTCGAAGCTATTTCGGATTAGAAGTAGGCGCTGTTGCAGGCGTTCGTTTCTGGAACGCTGCGGCAAATCCCACTGATGAAGATCTGGCGACCTATGAGTTCGTAGAGCCCGAGTATGACATTACCGTGGGCGAAGGAACCGCACAGGTGTATATCGGTACCTACGGTGCCAGCGATATCGTTGAAAGCGTGCCTCAGGGCGCAGCAGGCTTGGATATGACCAATATATACCTTACACCGGGTATGAATACCTTCTGCTGTCAGACCGTAAGCTCTGCAGGCGTTGTTTCTCCCATAAATTATTTCTACGTCTACGTAACCAATACTCAGCCCACCGTGGAGATAAGTGTTGACAGCTACGTTCCTTCTATCAAAAAATCCGAGATAGAGGGTCAGATAAACGTAGATTCTATTACCTACAGAATAGACGAGGCGTACTCTTCTATCGGCGATATTACCTTTGAGGTAGTTCAGAGGAACCCCATCAACAACTACACTCCCATTTATGTAAACGGCGTTGAGTATACGGAGACTAACGATTACAACGATATTGTAGTACCCCTTAAGGCAGGCGATCTTGTAACCGTCAAGATGGACTCCTACTCCAACACGCTGGATAATGCTACCGTTCTGTTCATCGCCCGTGACGCATACGGTGCCGTTACCATAGTAACTCCCGAGCTGGGCGAGACATACCGTGACGGTTTTTATACCACTAACGATGCTTCCGTAAGATTCGGCCTTTACGAACAAGACCCTTGGAAGTACTATGATATCTGGACAGGCATTACCTGCAACGAGCCTGTTGAGCTCTACAACAGTAGCGATGCATCCTATAAGCTCAATGGCAAGGATATCGAGGGTAAGTACGTTACCTACGTTTACGGCGGTGACGAGACCCGTGTCCTTGAGATAATCAGTATTACCAACGAAGAGCTTTTTGTAAATAAGTATAATATCGAATCCAACGAGGTCTCTCTCGGCACGCTTGACCGTACTTGGGACCATTACAACGACGATTCCGTCTGGTCAACTCAGGATACCTATGCAAACGGCAAAAACCTCGACCTGCTTGACTGGGAGAATGCCGTTATCGAAATAAGCGGCGACGGTATCGACGGCACCGTTACCCTTCCTTACGGCGCCTCCGCCCCCAACAGTGCGGGCCTTGTCTGGTTTGAATATTCCAAATACAACGGTCTCAAGTTAGGCTTTGCAGACCCCATCTCCGAGACTGAGTATGACTCGAACCACAGGCTTTACAGGTCCTACACCATCAAAGTCAAGGATATAGCCGGCAATGACCACACCTTCACCAAGAGCTATACCAACCAGTACGTTCACTACAGCGACCTTGGCGCATCGTTGGTCTACGGCGTGAGCTACCCCGACCACGGTGCAGAGCTCAAGCTTAAGGTTTACCTTGCAAACGGCGGCAACAGGGTGCAGACCAATACCTTCACCAACGTGACCTATGAGGGCACCTTCACCGATGCATACGGCATCGTATGGCCTATCACTTATACCATAACCGACGCCGCATACGAGTTTGAGGCTCATTACTCCACTATTGAGCCTACTATGAACCCCGTTACCGTTACCCTTAAGGCAGATACCGCTATTACCGTGACCGATTATGACGAGAGCGTTGTAATGGTAGAGAATAACGGTACCACCGAGGTTACTGTGATCGTTAAAGAAAACGGTTATTTCTATGTAGATACCTTCGGCAGATGGATGTACATAGATAACATCTTTACCACTCGCTACAACGTTGTGTGGAGCTTGGATGACGCCTTGGTTGAAAACGGCGGCGAGTTTGCGGGTCCCGTGACCGTTACCCTTATATCCGACGAGGTATATGAATACGGCGAGATGTTCGAGGACCTTGAGTATGAGCTTATCGACCGTTACACCGGTTATGCTCCCAGCTTCACCTTCTATTACGGTGACGATACGAGCTACACCTTCAAGGCGGAGGATATGGCATATATCTGCGGTAACGAGACAAAAGTCTTTACCGAGGATATAACCGTAACCCTTCCCGTAACCATAGTAGAAACCGCTCCCTTCATTCCCGGCTTGGGCGAGGAGGACTATATCCCCGTAGACGAGGAGTGCCCCGAGGTACAGCTTCTTGCCTACACTCAGCAAAACGGACTGTACATTGATACACAGCTTATGCTGAGAGCTACCAACAGCCAGTACAGCTATCTGCAGGACCATTACGGCTACACCGTATACGAGACTGCTACTCCCAGAGCGGCAACCACCGAGTTTGTAAATGCTCTTGGCTGGGGCAGCGCATACCGTTTCCAGCTTGAGGCATTTGATATCAGCAAGTATAGCTTTATAATCAAAGAGGGCGTTTATGCAGAGACTCCCGAATACGGCGCAGAGAGCGACACCATAGAGGGCGTAAGCCTTGTAGGCAGACAGCTCACCGTGACCGAAGCGGCAGAATTCACTCTCTTTGCCGTGGATGAGAACGGTTTTGCAACCGCAATACCTCTTGATCTCAGCAATATCGGCGTTGCGCCCATCCCCGGCACAGTAAAGGTTCCCGTAGAGGGCGGCGTCCGCATCTACCTGACCAAGCCCGTTTGCGGCGACGGTCAGTCTGCAAGCGACCTTACCATAGCTCCCTCGGGCTACGAGGCAAGCGTTGATAACGATGCTGACAGTGAATACTACGGTCTCAGCTATATAACCGTTGACCGTAACGGCATCTACAACATCAACTACAGCTATATGTACACCTTTGACGCAGACAAGGCGCCCACTAAGATAGAGGGCACTGTCAGCGAGAGGGTAATAGAGATACGCAGCGATAAGATATATCTTGTAGGCAGTATAAAGTGGTCTGCCAATGCCGCAAGTCCTATTACCAACAGCAACATTACCGCAACAATGCAGTTCTCTCAGCATGTGAAGGAGATTCAGGTGCCCGCAGAGCTTGTGGACGATATCGAGGTGCGCATCAACGGCACTGTAGTTACCGTCCGTTACAGCGCTAACTGCGAGGCTGTGACCCTTACCGTAATATCGGCAGGCGGCACCACTACTACAGTAGACCTTGCGGCAGTATCTAATATCGACAAGGTCGCTCCCACCCTCAGCGTAAAGGGTCAGGAGCTGTCCTCCGATGGCAGGACCGTAAGCGTGACCCTCCATTCTGACGAGGCATCCATACTTGCCAAGCTCGGCAGCTACGGCACCGAGGCAGACGGTGGCTACGACTACACCCTTACCGTAAAGGCAAACGGCACCTACACCTACACCTTCGCCGATATGGCAGGTAACATCTCCGCTATCAGCGTGACTGTCAGCAACATAATCGACACCGACCTTAAGCTGGAATACAGCAAGGATGGCGTAGACTTCGTTGACGATGCTCTAAGTCTCAGCCTCAGCATAGGTGACAGCATCTACGTCAAGGCTAACCGTGACAGCAACATCAGCATAAACGGCGGCGAAAGTATCAGCGCTACCGCAGGTGAACAGGTTGAGCTTACCATTACCGCAGGTATGTCCGGCCTCTGGCCCATCATCCGTGCCGAGGATGCTTACGGCAACGTAGTTCTCGGTCAGCTCGGTCAGGTTAAGCTTCCCGATGTCAAGGCGCCCGTTGTTGACCTGATAAATAGCATTGTTATTGTAAAGGTCGGCACCACCGCCTCCGAGCTTGAGGCAATTCTAAGGAGCAACGTGACCGCCTCCGACATGGATGCAAGCCTTAGCTACAGCTTTGAGTATGAGCTTGACCTTAACGTGGCGGGCAACTGTCAGGTAACCTATAAGGTTAGCGACAGCAGCGGCAACGAGACCTCTGTATACGGCATCCTCCGTGTAGCGGCAGCAGACGAGCCTACCGTTAAGGTGAACGGCGACATAGTTGTACGTGACACCATCTACGTCGCAGAGGGCGACAGCATTATACTTAGCGTAGATACTCTCGGCGAGCCCTACAGCGCGGTATACAAGAACGGTCTTAAGAGCGTTGGTCAGATGAAGATTGGCGCCACCGACCTTGTAAGAAACGCCACAAGCACCGACGAGATAATTCTCCCCTTCGAGGAGAGTGGCTATTACACCGTTTGCATTATCACTCAGGGCCGTGATTACTACAGAATCCAGATCTATGTGGAATAGGACTAAGACAGGAGGTAAGCTTATTATGAAGCGTAATATCAATGCGATAATCAAAAGGGCAACAGCCCTGCTGCTCATAGCTGTTTTTCTTGTAGGTTTTGCCCCTGAAACACTTTTGGATAACCTTCTGTCTGCCAGTGCAGAAACGGGATACCACGAGCTCAGTGACGGGTATCTCAGCGTAAAGGTCTCCAAGAGCAACGGCGGCTTCCTTGTGGACACCGTCGAAGGCGACAAGCTTAACAAATCCGATAACAACAAGTATCTGTTGTATCCCGATGAAAATTATGACACCTCCTTCACCTCCTTCAGGGTGAAGAGAGGTGCCACCACCGCCGAGTACGTGTTCGGCAGAGACTACAGTCATAAGGGTATAGAAACAAGTGCGGTCACCGTTACCAAGGTTGATGACACCACTATTTCCGCAGTATGGACTGTAGACGGCATCAAATTCACCCAGCAGGTAACACTTCTTGCGGTTGATAATTATCAGCACGGTATGGTCTACGTTACCGTAAGCGCTGAGAATGTCAGCGGCGAGGCTATTGATGAGCTTAAGGCGCGTGTGCTTATGGATACTGCTCTCGGTCATCAGGACTACGCCGTATATATGGCAGGTCAGGCTGACGGCAGCTACACCACCATTAAGACCGAGCAGACCCTTACGGGCAGTGAGTACAGCAACTATTTCTTTGCTTACGATGACGAGATGGCTCCCTCTGTCACTGCTTATACGGTAAACGCCTCCATAGGCGGCGTTACCGTGGTACCCGAGAAGGTCACCTTCGCTCATTGGAACAGTCTTGCGTCCACCGTATACGATTATAACGTAGGTGCCGATGTTAAAAACAACCTTAACTTCACCAACCCCTATAATAAGGAATATCTTACCGCAGACAGCGCCTTTGCTATGTATTACGATATGGGCAGCGCTCCTGCCAACGCTCAGAGCACCAAGTCGGTAGCCTTCTATTACGGCGTATACTCCAACGTAAGCGCAGAGCTGGGCTCTGTAGCCGTAAACTTTATAGGCCCTGCCGCTATGGAGCTTGCAGGCGATATAGGCTATGTGGATACCAACGGTGACTCTAACGGTAATATGAGCCTCACCGTTAAGGTTCAGAACACCTCTGACGAGGTTTTGGATACTCTTGCCATAGCCTTCTATCCCGAAAGCGGTATGACGAGCTATGACACTCGGGGCAACCTCAACCTTGACGCTACCATAGCTGACCCCTATTACGAATTTCTTATCGACCTTCGCCCCGGCGAGGCTCGTGATGTAACCATTGATCTTGCGGTAGCCCCTTCTGATGTTACGGAGTACCGTAAGATAGGCGTTAAGATATTTGACGTTTCCCAAAAAATGGGCGGTCTTGGCAAGCTTCATCTGATGGATGAGGACCTTGTATTTGCCAAGGAGACCTATGTGCTTTGCCCCTCTGTGGATGGCGGCGTGCTCTCCTTCGTCAGCACTACTCCCGAGGTCGTTTACAGAAGCGGAACGAGGAGCATGTTCATAGCAGGTAAAAACTTCGGTCTGCTTCGTGACTCCAGCCAGTATAGAGTTATTCTCCGTCCTCTTGACGGCGGCAAGGATATAGTTGTTCCTTCCGAGAACTTCATATTAAACAACGAGGACAATACTGCCAACATAATAATCGAGGATACCCTCCCCGTAGGCACGTGGCAGATCATCTTCGACTGGGTGGATGCGGCTCTGTCCGATTCTACCTCCGACGCTCTGAGGTTTGTTGTGACCAACAACCCCTCCTATATCAGCGGTAACTACGGCGTTATAGGTATGAGGCGTACAGGTGACGGCAGCGAGGCTCTCCCTTGGTCCTACAAGCTTATTCTCGCCCGTGACGAGGATGAGTACAGGTCCAAGATAGCAGGCATATCCATGAAGGATATCATTTACGAGCTGAGAGGCGACTTCTCTGTTAAGGGTGAGAACGGCAAGATAGAAAAGCTTGAGGCTATCGCCCGTAAGGACGGCGACGCTATCGAAATCAGCGGCGCTATTCAGGTAACCGAGGGCAGGGTGACCGTAAGCATCGAGTACGATGATGAAGGCAACCAGACCGCCATCAACACCGATATCGACGGCAAGGTATACACCGTCGGTGCCAACACCAAGGTGTGGGAGGGCGTGTGCGCCATCACCTCTCTTGAGGAGGGCGACCTTGTTAAGCTCCCCATTTACAAGTATGACGGTACTGAGAGCAACCGTGTAGAGGATGCGGTTGCCAACACCAATTTCGTATCCCTTATGTGGCCCGGCGGCGCCAGCGATTTGCAGACCCTTGCAGGTATGCTTCTCGAGCTCCGCTACTGCCATTTCGCACTTATGGCTACCAAGCCCGGCTCCTATGACCCCGACCTTCGTGTGGTAACCTTCGGCGCCCAGCTTGACCCCAGCTTCCTTGTGCCCTCCACCTACGATTGGGGCATCATCTCTCCCTCTCCTACGGAGGAGGCAGAGGTAAACCTTGCAAATACCGACTACACCTCCGGTCAGCTCCGTGAGCTGGATGATGAGTGCGGTGATGACCGTATGAAGTGGTACGAGGCGCAGGGTGGTACCCTTGCTCTTTACATCCACAACATATTCTTCGGCGGCAAGTTCATAGGCATAAACACCTCCGTTGAGGTTGGCTTACCCTCTTATACAGACGGTATGCCCGAGATAGGCGGTACCCTTGACCTTATGATAATGAATGGGGAATGGGGCATAGGCATTGAAGGCGAGGCTGATATTGAGGTTCTCACTATGGAGGCAGAGTTCCGCCTTCGCAGCTATAACGGCATACCCGTGCCCGATAAGATAAGGTTCCACGTTGGCGGCAACCTCCCCGGCATCCCCATCGACCCCTTCGGCGTGTTCTGGATCCGTGGCATGGGCGCAGGTATAGATAAGATATACGAGACCTATTTTGTGTCCTCCACTATCCCGCCTCTTACCCTTATTTTGAGCGGTGAATTTGCACTGTTTGACCTGCTCACAGCAAGGGGCGACATCTCCATGTCGGGCAGAGGCATTGAGGCGTACCTTTCCAACATAGGCATCGGCGGCATAACCCTTATAGATAGGCTCGGCGGCTTCGTATACTGGTACCCCAGACTTAATATGAAGTTCGGTATTGATATCGATATCCTTGATATAATCTACGGCAGCGGCGCTATCGCCCTGCAGGAGATGCCCACCGGCTTTGAGGATGATACGGAGTTCTTCTGGGAGGGCTTCGTCACCGCAGGCATAAAGCTTCCCGCTCTGCTTGGCGGCTTTGAGATAGGCAGTGCCGAGCTTGGCGTAAATAACGAGATGATATGGGGTGCGATCCACATCCTTAAGCTGGATGCAGGCGTTACCTACCATTGGGGCGGCGACGTTGAGTTTGCCTTCGGTAAATACGATGCTCCCGAGGCTACTCTTGTTCCTATGGCGCTCAAGAGCGTGCCCGTGTACACTGATCCCGCTACGGGCAGGACCCTTTATGCAAAGGCACTTACCAATGCAAGACTTTTGGGTACTACACTGAGCACCCCCATTGACGAAACCGTTATAAGCTCCAGCGCAGATAAGCGCACTCACCGCTTCGTTATCGATGCAAACGATGACGAAAATGCTATCCTCGTCCTTAACATACCTGCCGAGAACGAGGCAGAGGCGGAAACGATAAAGAGCGAGTTTACCGTTACCTGCGGCGGTAAGGAGTACGAAATTGTATGGCTTGACAACGGCAAGGCTGCTGATTCACCCGAAAATGCAGGTGCCAACGCTATGATTAACTATGACGGCGAAACAGGCTATGCTACGATAACCCTTTCCTTCACCGAGGCAGACTCCTTCGGTAACGAGATAGTGGTTACCACCGCCAACGCCTCCGAACTTGCTCTCTACGGCGTTGAGAAGATGGCTTCCATCGATTCCGTAAGCCTCAGTGCTGACGGAACAACCGCAGCTGTTAGCGGTACAAGGCTTGAAAAGCTTGATAACGTTTCCATCTACGCAATAGACGATAACGGCAACGCCTTCCTTCTCGGCAAGGCAGGCGAGGGCTATGACAGCATAGCAATAAGCTACCCCTCCGAGCTTCAGAGCGGCACCTACACCCTTAAGGCAGTAGGCACTCAGCTTGACGGGAACGGCGACGGCGTAGCAAGCCCCTCCGCAGAGGACAGCTTCAGCTATGTTAACCCCAACCAGCCTGACGCTACCGCTTCTGTCAGCATTGCTCTCGGCGGCGATTACACTATCGACGCAGAGGTAGAGGCAGTAGAGGGAGCAGAAGGCTATTACGTAAGCATTTATGAGCAGGCTACAGACGGCTCCCTTTCTTCCACTCTGTTCAGCGGTATGAAGGTGGAGGGCGAGAGCTTTACAGTAGGCGGCAGATATGATTCCGTCAGCGATGACGGCGATACCGTTACCTCGGTAGGTCTTACCGCAGGCTGCAGCTACGTTGTTGCAGTAAGCGCATTCCGCACCGCAGAGGACGGCGGTATTATCCTTTCCGAGGAGACCCTTTCCGATGCCATCGTTATGGCAGAGCCCGTAAAGAGCGAGGCAATACTCAGCCTTAAGGATGGCGTAAGCCTTTCTGCAGGCTATGGCGGCGTTGATATTGATGCCACAGGCTCCGACTCCCCCGTTATCAACGTAAGCGGCGTTGACGGCGGCAAGGGCTCCTACAGCATCAACGGCGGCGAGGCAGCGGAATGGAACGGCGGCGATATCAGCCTCCGTGGTCTCGAGGACGGTATCTACACCATAAGCCTTAAGGGCGAAAACGCTACCAAGGACAGCTTTGGTACCGTATACCAGTTCATAGTAGATACTAAGGCACCCACCCTTAGGATATCCTCTCCCATAAACGGCAGCTTCTTTGACAGCGAGCTTGTTGAGGTCAAGGGCACATCCGAGGCAGGCGCTACCGTAAGCGTTACCGTAGGGGACGTGGAAACCACCGCTGTGGCAGGTGAGGACGGTTCCTTTAGCGTAGCAGTGGAGCTTGATACCGCCACCGCATATCAGAAGCTTACGGTCAAGGCTACCGACGCCCTCGGCAACGAGAGCGACGAGTATGCTCTTACCCTTACAAATAAGCTCATAGGCAGTGAAGATGCCAAGGCTGTTATAGTAAGCGACGGCGCAGTTATCACCAAGCTTGGCGCAGCTCAGAACAAAAAGCTGTCTCTTGCGCTTAAGGTAGGCGATAAGCTTGTTAAGCTTCACGGCGGCGCAATGGGCAGTATGGTAGAGTACCGTGTAGACGTTAAGAAGGGCTCTGCAAGCGTTGACGAAAACGGCGTTATCAACGTTGCAGAGGGCACTGTAGGTATAGTGGTAGCAAGCCTCGATACCTATCAGGCGGCAGCCGTATTCGTAAGCAACGATTTGGCAGACGCTGCGGTTACCCTTGACATCCCCGAGGAAGGCTTCGTCTATGACGAGACCAAAAAGACTCCCGCAGTGCTTTCCGTAGTGTTGGGCAACGATCAGGTTCCTGCCACTGCCTATGACGTATCCTACAGCGCAAACATTGCCGCAGGTATGGCAATAGCCACCGTTACCGCAAAGGACGGCAGCGGCTACAGCGGAAAGATAGAGATACCCTTCCACATCGCTCCCGTAGCTGTGGGCACACTGGATATTGACGTAGCTACTCCCGTAAGGGGTGAGACCGCACAGACCTCTGTTACGGCTCCTGCAGGCTGCGCAGCGGCTGGGATAAGCTGGACTGTAAACGGCGAGCCCTTCGAGGGTGAGTTTGCAGCCGATACCACTTATGTGGCAACCGTTACATTGGCTCCCATGGCAAACCATACCTTCGACGCCGATACGGGCAGTGAGGGTTGGACCGCTACCCTTAACGATGACGGCACGCTTACCCTTACCCGTGAGTTCTACATTCCTCTTGTTACCTACACCGTCACCTTTATGGCATACGGTGAGGTAGTTGCAGAAAGAACTGTAAACGAGGGAGACGCCCTTACAGATATCCCCGCTATTCCCGAAAAGGAGGGTTATACTCAGACCGCTCCCGTATGGGATGTAAGCGATTTCAGCAACATAATGAGTGATATGACCGTAAACGCTGTCTACACCAGAAACACCTACACCGTAACCTTTATGGCAGACGGTGCGGTAGTTGCAGAGAAGACCGTGACCCACGGCGACACTCTCAGCGATATCCCTGCCATCCCCGAAAAGATAGGCTATACTCAGACCGCTCCCGTTTGGAATGTTACCAATTTCAACAACGTAACAGGCGATATGACTGTAAACGCTGTCTATACTGTAAACACCTACACCGTTACCTTTATGGCGGACGGCGCAGTAGTGGCTACGAGGACAGTAATCCACGGCGCATCTATTGACAGCCTCCCTGCTATCCCCGACAAGACCGGTTATGACCACACTGCTCCCGTATGGGATAACACCGACCTTGACGATATCGTAAGCGATCTTACCGTTAATGCGGTTTACACCAGAAACGTATATACCGTAAGATTCGTGGTAGACGGTGTTGAGATAAGCACTATCAGAATGGAATACGGTCAGTCTTTGGCAGGCACTGCATTCCCTGCGATCCCCGAGAGAGAAAACTATGACGCAAGCTGGGACAGAACGGGTATTGACAGCATAGCCACCGATATGACCGTAACCGCAACCTACAAGCAGAACTACATTCTTGGCGACGTCAACTGCGACGGCTATGTAGACAGCAGAGATGCCCACTACATCCTCAGATATGACGCTTACCTCATAGACGCTGACGAGCTCAGAATGATAGCGGCTGACGTCAACTGCGACGGCAAGGTTAACAGCCTTGATGCCGCTTTGGTGCTCAGGTTTGAGGTAGGCCTTATCGAAAGCTTTGATGAGGCAAGAGCAAAATAACGGCGGTCAAAACCACGCTGTAAAACGTTTTTTGACCCCATAACAAAAGGGCACCTCCAAAGGCTTTAAAGCCTTTGGAGATGCCCTTTTGATAAGCACCTTCAGCGCCAGATAGTCGTCGGTGCTCACAAGGGTGTCGGATTTATAGTCTCCCGCCTCGTAGAACATGTCTTTAAGAGCAGTGTGCCCCGTAAGGTGGGTCTTTATCGCAATAAGGTCGGTGGCACCCGTTGCACCGTCACCGTTGATATCGCCCACGACTACCAAAGTGGCAACCCCCGTACCGCCTACCTGATTCACGGTACAGCCCGTGCCTACGGCGGCACTGTCCGCAACAGCGTTGCCGCTTGTATCCTTCACCGTGACCTCGCACTTGAACTGCGCCCTTATATCTTCTGCAGTGGTGCCAAGCCTTACGCCCCTGAGAGTAGAGTAGGACATCGTAAGCGCCGAGCCCGCAATAAGCTCAAACTGCGGCTTTGGCGCAGGCTCTACAACGGTGATGGTAACGGACTTTGTGTTGCCGAACCAAGCCACGCCGTCCCGCACCATGCCAGGCGTCAGCGTATAGGTGCCCGTCGCCGCAGGTGCCGTAATGCTTGCGGTAAAGGT
>JAZSLS010000063.1:0-6298 GCA_045535465.1 Eubacteriales bacterium | reverse complement strand
CTTATGTTCTCGTTATTATAATATTAATTGTTTTATGGTGGTCGTTCATTTCGAAACCCGTTTCTAAGGATGGTTCAAGCGGTGGTATGGGCGGCCTTGGCGGAAGAATGAATTCTTTTTCCAAAGCACGTACAAAGCTTGGCGCAGATGAAAAAAATAAGGTTTTCTTTAAGGATGTTGCAGGTGCAGATGAGGAAAAAGAAGAGCTTAAGGAAATTGTAGACTTTTTGAAAAATCCTACCAAATATACTGAAATTGGTGCTAAAATTCCTAAGGGTGTTTTGCTTATCGGTGCTCCCGGTACAGGTAAGACGTTACTTGCAAAAGCTGTTGCAGGCGAAGCGGGTGTGCCTTTTTATTCAATAAGCGGCTCTGATTTTGTTGAAATGTACGTTGGTGTTGGCGCTTCTCGTGTTAGAGATTTGTTCGAGACTGCTAAGAAAACTGCTCCTTCTATAATATTCATAGATGAAATCGATGCTGTAGGCAGACACAGAGGTGCAGGGTGGGGTGGCGGTCACGATGAGCGTGAGCAAACGCTTAACCAGTTGCTTGTTGAGATGGATGGCTTTGGCGGTAACGCTGAACTTATAGTTATCGCAGCTACAAACCGTCCCGATATTCTTGATCCGGCTCTTCTTCGTCCCGGTCGATTTGATAGGCAAATTACCGTAAATTATCCGGACTTAAAGGGCAGACTTGAAATTCTTAAAGTTCACGCTCGCAACAAGAAGTTTGAACCTTCCGTTGACTTTGAGTCTCTTGCGAAAAGCACAGTTGGCTTTACAGGTGCAGACCTTGCCAATCTTCTTAACGAAGCTGCTCTGCTTGCCGCACGTGCGGGAAAAAAGTTGATAGGGAACAACGATCTTGAGGATGCAACCTTGAAGGTTATTGTTGGTCCTAAGAAAAAATCTCGCGCTATTAAGGAATCCGAGAAGAAAAAGACGGCGTATCACGAAGCCGGTCATGCGGTTGTCGGCCATTTTCTTCCCACTCAAGATCCTGTAAGGCAGATTTCTATTATTCCCAGCGGTATGGCTCTAGGCTATACTCTTCAAGTACCTGAAGAAGACAGATATTCTGTTTATAAGTCCGAAATGAAGGAAAAGATAGCGATGCTTCTTGGTGGACGTGTTGCTGAAAAACTCATATTCGGTGATATTTCAGGCGGAGCCTCCAACGATATTCAGCGTGCCACAGACACCGCAAGAAAAATGGTTACTCAGCTTGGTATGAGTGATACCTTGGGGCCGATTGTTTTTGGAACTGGTCACGACGAAGTTTTCTTGGGAAAGGATTTTTCAAGCACTCGTAATTTCTCCGAAAAGATAGCTTCACAAATTGATGATGAAATTCATTCAATTATTGATGAGGCTTATGCTACTGCTGAGAGAATCATCACAGAGCATATGAACGAAATGCACTTTATTGCAGAATATCTCGTTGTAAACGAGGTTATGGACGCTGAACAATTTCTTGCTGTTTTTGATGACGAACCAAGCTTTGAAAAGTTGGATGCAATAAGAACGGAAAAAGAGAATCGCAGTGCCAAAGCTAACGAGGACGAAAAGAACGCTGAATCTTCCCAAAAGGAAAATGACAGCGTTGATAATGTCTCGGAAGACGTAGAAAATCACTAAACTAAAAAAGGGCGCCCCCTTATCAAAAGGGGGCGTTGTATTAAATTATGGAAAAAACAATTTTAACCGGTTACATTTCAGTTTATGCGGCTTTAATATCAGGCAGTAGAGAAGTATATAAGGTTTTTTTTGATCGTACAAGATACGACAGAGTTATGAAGGGGAAGTTTCATCAAAGCGAAAAACGTCAATACGGCGTTTTAAAAAAGCTTTGCTACGACAGGGGCGTCTCCATTCGTTTTATTGACTTTGAAGGCAATAATGAGCTTTACGGTGCCGAAAGCGGGGGCATTGTCGCCGAAACGGGTGATAGGAATTTTCTCCCCGTTGAAGCTTTATTGAAAAAGCAAATGCCTTTTCTTGCGGCTATAGACGGTATTGAAGATCCGTATAACTTTGGTCAGGTTCTTCGCAGCTTTTATGCATCCGGCGTTGATGGAGTGGTTGTGCCAAAACGCAACTTTTTTACAGCTTCTGCGATTGTTGCACGTGCTTCTGCCGGAGCCTCCGAGTTTTTAAGCATATCTTCTGTGGAGAGTATGGAGCTTTTCTGTGAGCAAGCTACTGAAAAAGGCATTAAGCTTTTTGCAACAGCTGCAGAAAACGACGCTTACGATTTGTTTACAACAGAATTTAAAAGACCTTTGTGTATTATCTTTGGCGGCGAACGTCGCGGCATATCTAAAAAGGTTATGGAAAAATGTGACGGAACTATACAAATTACTTACCCCAGAAACGTATCTATGGCTCTATCTGCATCCTCAGCGGCTGCTGTTATCGCTTTTGAAATAGGGCGTAAGCTTAATTAAAAAACACTTGCGGTATTTGCCCTATTATTATGCTTTCGCATATTAGGACAAAATAATTCACCTCAAAGCGTGTGCTTTTGAACGGGCAAGCCGCTTCGAAATACACTGTTAGTTTTATTCCTATTTTATGAAGCGTGTGATTAATACCAACTGATTCAAAAGTGCTTGTCGCATCACTTGTTATCGTTCCAAGTGGTGCGATTTTCATTTTTATTTTAGCACCTTTTCCTGATAATAATTTTATTCCTGTAAGGTTTCCCACCGGGACATTAAATTGTTCTTCTTTAATTGTTTTAAGCGTTATAAGAATATCTTTTTTAAGACCGGTTTGTATTTTGTTTACTGCTGCGGCGTTTAAGCTTATATACACCAACTCGCTTTTTTCGTTGTAATTACGTTTTACAGCCTCTGAAAAGATTTGTTCATTATTGTTTACATATTCTAATATCGTATCGTTTATTGCAGTGTTTATATAATTTTTAAGTGTTGTTTCTGCATAAGCTTCTATTTCTCTGTCAGCCCTATAAGCAACATATACGATTATAATAACAGTTAATAACAACACCATAAAAAACTTTATTTTTAATTTCATTCAAACCACCGCCTGTGGTTAATATATGCACAACTTGCAGATATTAACAGGAGATAAATAGCTAAATACTTATTCTTTTATACTACATATAGTTGACATTTAAAAAAAAATAAAGTATAATATCTTCGAATTCACCAATAAAAGGGGATATTATTTATGGCTAATAAAAAATTGATGCTGGGTAATGCGGCCGTTGCCAGAGGGTTATATGAGGCCGGTTGTGTTTACGTTTCCAGCTATCCGGGTACACCTTCTACCGAAATTACAGAGAATGCTGCATTATACGAAGAAATGTATGCTGAATGGGCGCCTAATGAAAAAGTTGCTTTTGAAACCGCTCTCGGTGCTTCTATTGCAGGTGCTCGTTCATTTACTGCTATGAAGCATGTAGGGCTTAATGTTGCGGCGGATCCTTTGTTTACCGCATCTTATACAGGTGTTAATGGCGGGTTTGTTATTGGTGTTGCAGACGACCCTGCAATGCACTCTTCTCAAAACGAACAAGATTCTCGTCATTATGCCATAGCTGCAAAGCTTCCGATGATAGAACCTTCGGATTCTGCTGAGTGTCTTGAATATGCAAAAGTCGCTTTTGAACTTTCAGAAAAATTTGATACGCCCGTTATTCTAAGACTTTGTACTCGTGTAGCGCATTCTCAAAGTATTGTAACCCTTTCTGATAGAGCAGAGGTTGGTATTAAGGATTACGTTAAAAATCCTCAAAAATATATTATGAATCCCGGCAACGCAGTGCGTCGCCATCCTATTGTTGAGGCTCGTATGGAGGAGATGGCTGTTTACGCAGCAACTTCTGCTCTTAATAAAATTGAATGGGGAAGCACTAAAATTGGTATTATTGCTTCAGGAGCTTCTTATTTGTATGCAAAAGAAGTATTTGGCAATAACGCTTCTTACCTTAAGCTTGGTATCGTTAATCCGCTTAATGCTGATTATATTAAGGCTTTTGCCGAAAAGGTTGAAAAGCTTTACGTTGTTGAAGAACTTGATCCTGTTATAGAAAACTTTTGTAAGGCTAACGGCATAGCTTGCGAAGGAAAATCCATCCTTCCTATTACTGGGGAATTTTCTCAGGAGCTTATTGCTAAAAAATTACTTAACAGGGAAGAAGAGCATTTCAGTTATGACGGTAACGTTCCTGTCAGACCTCCTGTTATGTGTCCAGGGTGCCCTCACAGAGGTTTGTTTTACGTTCTCAAAAAGTTGGGTCTTACGGTTTTAGGCGACATCGGTTGTTATACCTTAGGTGGTGCAGCTCCCCTAACGGCTCTTGATACAACAATTTGTATGGGAGCTTCTGTTTCCGGTCTTCACGGCTTTAATAAGGTAAGACCCGATAGCGTCAACAAAACTGTTGCAGTTATAGGTGATTCCACCTTTATGCATAGCGGCATAACAGGTCTTGTTGATATCGCTTATAATCGCAGTATTTCTACGGTTTTGGTGCTTGACAACCATATTACAGGTATGACCGGTCACCAGCAGAATCCTTGCACCGGGCTCACTCTTAAGAATGTTCCTGTTGAACCTGTAAAAATTGAGGAAGTTTGCGCTGCGGTGGGGATAAAGCGTGTGCGCATTACCGACCCCAACGATATCAAAGAGACGGAAGCTATTATCAAAGAAGAGCTTGCTGCTGATGAACCTTCTGTTATTATTGCAAGACGTCCTTGTGCTTTGCTTAAGAAGGTTAATTATGGTTGTAAGTATGAGGTTAGCAGTGACGCTTGCCGTAGCTGCAAGATGTGTATGCGCATAGGTTGTCCTGCTATCAGCTTTAAGGAAGGCAAAGCTACCATAGACAGCACTTTGTGTGTTGGCTGCGGGCTTTGCAGTACTATGTGCAATTTTGATGCAATAAAGAAGGTGCAGCTATGAGTAAAACAACAAATATTATGATTGCAGGTGTTGGCGGTCAAGGTTCGCTTCTTGCAAGCAGAGTTCTTGGGGCGCTTGCTATTTCTAAAGGCTTTGACGTTAAGGTTTCTGAAGTACACGGTATGTCTCAGCGTGGTGGTAGCGTTGTTACTTATGTTCGATATTCAAGTGACAAGGTTGCTTCTCCTGTCATCTGTAAAGGTGAGGCGGACTTCTTGCTTTGCTTTGAACAGCTTGAAGCGGCTCGTTGGATTGAGTATTTAAAAAAAGATGGCGTTTTAATCGCAAACACACAAAAAATGCTTCCTATGCCTGTTATTACCGGTGCTATGGAATATCCTGAAGGCATTATTGAGGATCTTAAAGCAACCGGTCTTAAGGTTATCGATATGGACGCTCTTGCTTTGGCTACTGACGCTGGAAGCTCTAAAGCGGTAAATATTGTTCTTATTGGTGCGTTTGCTCGTTTTTGCGAGTTTACTAAGGAAGAGGTTGAGGAATGTATCAAGAGTTGTGTTCCTGCGAAATTCCTTGATATAAACCTTAAGGCTTTTGAACTTGGTTACAACAGCGTTATTTAAGAAAAAATACATTATTTTCAAAAAAAGCTTGACAAATTAGTAAATACATTATATAATTAGTTGTTATGAAAATTTATTCGGGGGTGTCGAGATGGCAAAATGCGAATATTGCGATAAGACAGTAGGGTTTGGACACAATGTTTCTCACTCTAACAGAAAGAGCAGCCGCACTTGGAAGCCAAACATCAGAAAGGTAAAGGCCGTTGTTGGCGGCGCTACCAAGTCTGTATATGTTTGTTCCCGCTGCCTGCGTTCCGGCAAGGTTCAGAGAACTGTCTAATTAAATCGAAATGTTTTAAAAGGCGTAACCGTTATGGTTACGCCTTTAGCCTTTAAATATAATTGTTTTAATACTAAATAAAAGATATTATTAGCACCGTAATCATAATCGCCACGGCTACACCTGCAATTATGTATGCTATCGTATCGGTCTTTTTTTGTTGCTTTGCAAGCTTCTCGCGCCTTTTTTCACGAAGCTTTGCAGAGTTTGTTTTCTTTTTAGCCATTGTTGCCTCCGTTTATAAAATCAGGGGGCTGCTTATGCAACCCCCTGAAACGTAAAATCAATTAAGCAAGTTCTGCGAAATACTTAATGGTTCTAACCATCTGGCTGGTGTAGCTGTTTTCGTTATCGTACCAAGAAACAACCTGTACCTGATAGGTGTCATCATCAATCTTAGCAACCATAGTCTGAGTAGCATCGAAGATGGAACCGAAGGTGGAACCAACGATGTCGGAAGAAACGATTTCGTCTTCGTTGTAACCGAAGGAAGCGGT
>JAZSLS010000019.1:0-17324 GCA_045535465.1 Eubacteriales bacterium | reverse complement strand
CCTTCTAAGCAGAGGGTCGGGGGTTCGAGTCCCTCAAAGCACGCCAGCTTTGTGGGCGGCAAGTCCGCCCACAAGCTAAAATTTTATATGGTGGATATAGCTCAGTTGGTTAGAGTATCAGGTTGTGGCCCTGAGGGTCGTCGGTTCAAATCCGGTTATCCACCCCATAAAGAGCTAAAGCCCAATGTCAAAAGCATTGGGCTTTGCTACACAAAATTTAATAAAATCGAAGTGTGGCGCAATTGGGGAGAAACGGTGCACGCCGCCTGTGGCGGATGCAGTGGACCGTTTCGAGTGGCAGCAACCGGCGGTTGTCGAGGGAGCATAGCGAACGAAGACAGAGCCTTGGTTGCAACAGGAAGTGCGCTTGCTTACGATGCGAATTTAATAAAAAACATACAATCTAATACTTCGAGGTGTGGCGCAATTGGTAGCGCGCTTGCTTTGGGAGCAAGATGCTGCAGGTTCGAGTCCTGTCACTTCGACCAAATGCAAATAATCCGAACCTTGTACCTATCGGTGAAGGGTTCGGATTTTCGCTACATATTCAGTATCCGAATTTTAATAGCAAACTTCGAAACTAATACTTCCTTTGCATCATTTATCAAATCAATACATTTGTAAATATATGCTTGTGGTGCATACCGGTTTACTTTAAAGGATGGAACTGAATATAGAGTATAAGAGCATAAAACAAACTCCTCACTGCCATTACGGTGGTGAGGAGTTTTTCGGTTTAATAAATTGGAATTACCTATCACAAAATCTTTTTATTCGTATGTGCATAGTTGATGATTTTAGGGGTATAACGCAGAATAAGCTCCCAGTCACTTTTTAATTTTTCATTTTGCTCATAACCGCCAAGATACTCGATAGGTTCTAAATCACCTACAAAGCACTCGCCGCTATCCAAAATTAAAGATATACTGTCCTTGCTATGACTTGCGGTGGCTACTATCGTACCGTTGATACCTATGCTTTTGAGAAAGGCTCTGCTTTCTTCACTACTGATAACAGTTGCTTTTTCAGTAGTAATAGGTTCATAATTCAGGTGCTTTTCTCTGCTGAAAATTTTGTCTGAAAAGTGTATATATGAGTGTTGGGTATCCAACAAAAGCAATTTCACACCTTGTTTTTCAAGCTCGCTTACCAACCCAATATGGTCTGGATGATAATGTGTTGCCAAAACATAGTCTATATCACAAATCCTAATGTCGTGCTCTTTTATTGCTCTATAAAAAGCGGGCAATGTTCCTGCATAATCGGTATCGATCAGTAAATTGCCAACAGTTCCACGAATAAAGAATGTGTTGGTATTACCATATTTCAACTTTGTAACCACAGCAACTATCTTAAAACTTCACAACCTCAGGGCTTTTACCAAAAGCGCAAAAGGTTGCCGTTGCATTTTTCATAAAGAACACCTGCGTGTTGCCATCGTTTTCATCGTACATACCTCGAAGGTTGGGGTAGGCATCAAGCATAGATTTCTTCGCTTCAAAGCGGTTGTCCTCCACAAGCTCGCAAGCAACACGAATCCACGCACCTTCTGTAAATGCGCATATTTCAGCTTTCGGGTTGGCTGCAAGCTGATGGCTTGTGGGCTTCACCTTACCGGTCTGTATGTATAGCTTCCCTTCAAACTCATTTATTGTGCCGAACGGACGGACTCTTGGTTGGTCACCTTCAATCGTTGCAAGGTAATAGGTTTCTGCTTTTTTTAAAAAATCGCAAACTCGTTTCATAATCGTTCTCCTTTGTATGTCAAATTAATATCCCGTCGCAATGGTCGACTTCGTGCTGAATTATCTGTGCTGTCCGGTCGGTGTAGGTCTTGATACGAGTCTGCAAGTCTATGGTCTGATACTTTACCTTGATGGATTTATAGCGTTTGCAGGGCCTTGGGCCTCCGAGAAGAGACAGACATCCTTCCTCGGTGTTGTACAGACCGTCTTTTTTAATAATCTCGGGATTAAGCATAACAGTGTATGTAGGAGCTCGTCCACTCTCATCGAGAAATGCAATAATGCGCTTCTTAACACCGATCATATTTGCCGCCATACCTACACAGCTATCCTTATGCGCCATCAGCGTTTCAAGCAAATCCTGTGCTGCCTGCAAATCTTCTTTTGTCGCAGCATTCGACTTTGCGGCAAGGAATATCGGGTCGTGTATTAGTTCTTTAATCATTAATTTACCCCATTAGTCCAAAATGCTTTGCGATAATATCGCACACTTCTTCTCTTGTGTCGATGCCGTTATCAACACGTACAACAGTGAAAAAGCCACTGTTAGCGTATTCGTCGTAATGCTTTTTGCTGTTGATAAGCGCAAGCCCTTGGCGGTAGTTTTCCATTACGGCTTCGGAGTTCTCGCAGTTGTCGATGACGTTCAAAAGAAACTGTTTTTCGGGATCGTTTCTGTCAAAAAAACGCTCAACGCTCATAGACTGCGGTGACAGCATAACGGCAACACGATTATAATCGGATATTTCCTTAAGCACCTCCACGGGAATGCAGGTGTCTGCAATCACCATCCTGTCCCTTGAGAGTGAAATCAGCTCGGCAATCTCAAATCCTGCGCCTTCTTTTCCGGAGTTGTAGATCCACCGCTCATACTCTTCGGGAGAGCGGGTGACAAAATCCTTCCAATCGGTAAGGCCTTTTCTATAACAAAGATCGGGCTGTAAATCGGGCGTTGCCACGGCATCCGACACGGCTATGTGGTAGTTTTCTCCGCAAAAGACCATATTATATCGCTCTGCAAGCAGCTTAACCGTGGTGGACTTGCCCGCATAGGCTGTTCCCGTAATGAAATATACGTTTTTCAGATAGTGCTTTAAGACGTTGTTTTCAATCTTCATTGGCTTTCTCCCAAGGGTGTCCTTGTATCACGTCACCAGTGCGAATTGCGTTCATTTGCTTGGCTTTAAACGGGACTTTTTTGTTGCCGTTTATCCATCTAAGGCAACGTAAAAATCATAATCCTTTCCCGTTTGTCTTTCCCTTCAAACAGGTCGTCACATTCTATTTCGTCATAAAATTCTAACTCGTCCACCGTCATAAGGTAGCCTATGTATTCATCGGATGGGTAGTAGAAGAATAAAAGCATTTCTCTGGGGGCGGCATAGTAGGATTCTATAATTCTTGCCATTACTTTACGCAAAAGCTCCACGGAAAAAGGGTTAAAGAAATAGCATCTGTTTACTTCCGGAGTCACCTCGTACGCCTCTGCTCTTGCATTTACAAAGCTTGACTTGGCTTTTGGGGCGGCAGTTTTTTGGTTTTCCAGCGCATTCATATAAATGCGCTCGTCGTATTCAACGCCAAAGGCGGTAGCTTCCGTTTGGTAAGCCAGAAAAAAGCCTACCCGCCCTTTTCCGCATCCGTAGTCCAAAACAACGTCGTCTTTACCGAAAAGCCCGCTGCTTGCAAGCCTTTCCAAAACACAGTAGGGAGTAGGCTCATAGGGATAACGGTACTCGTCGGAGCTTGTATCGTCACGTCCTACGGTTTTTATTTGTAATCTATTATCCCATACGCTTTCGTTATCTGTCATTGCTTGTCCTTCTTAAATACACTTTTTACAGTGCCCTTTTGCTTTATTTTACAATCTCATACTGCCAATCTATAATACCGCCAAACTCTTTTACATTGGTGTAGCCCAGCTTTACAAGCTCTTCGGCGGCGATTTTGCTTCTTCTGCCGCTGCGGCAATAGACCAAAATAAGGGCGTTTTTGTCAGGAAGCTCTTTTTCGGCTCGGTCGGCTATCTCGTATTCGGGTATAAGTACAGCCCCTTTGATATGCCCTTCCGCAAACTCCTCCTCTGTGCGGGCATCGATTATTATAAAGCCCTTTTCAGAGTCCATAATAGCCTTGGCTTCTTCGGCAGAAATTTGCTCATAGGTGTTTGCCTCCTCGTCGCTGCAAGCGGTCAAGCCCAAAAGGCAAATAAAGGCAAAAAACGCAGTTATCCATACTTTTCTTTTTTTCATAGTTCACAGCCTTCTTTTTGTGTTTTATATATTATACCATTGTTTTCCTTTTCACGCAACGCATCCTTTAAAAAATTTTTTAAGAGTATCGGCTGTGTGCGTTTATTTTCTGTCGTCTGTGGCGGGATTATCAATCAGCTCGCCTTTTTCCGTAAAGCGTGAGCCGTGGCAGGGGCAGTCCCACGTATGCTCGGCGGGATTATATTTAAGAGCGCAACCCATATGAGGGCATCTGGGAATGGTGGGAGTAAGCAGCCCCAGCGTGGATTCAAAGGCGTTAACGGCAAGCTGAGGATGCAAAATACTGCGTGAAGGAGAAAATACCCTTGCATATTTATTGGGCTTGCCCTGTATCAGGTCGCAAAGTATATTTGCCGCCGCCATAGCGTTTGTCATCCCCCATTTGTTAAAACCCGTTGCCACGTAAACGTCGGGTGTAGATTTGGAATACTGCCCGATATAGGGAATACCGTCCAAGCTCATACAATCCTGCGTTGCCCACCTGCCTGCAATTTGAGAATTTGGGAAGTGCTTTTTTGCAAAGGCTTCAAGCTCCTGCCAGCCTCCGCCCTTTTTGCCCGTGCGGTGGGCGCCTCCGCCAAGCAGCAAAAGGCTGCCGCAGCTTCTAAAGGAAAGCCCCGTATCCGCTTCATCTACGTACATACCGTTAACTGCTTGTGCGTTTTTTAATGCAAGAACGTAGGAGCGGTGTTGATAAAGCTTTAAAAAATATCCTCCGTGCTTGTTCAAAATGGGGAAGTGTGTTGCAACAACCAGCTTTTTGTAGGTAATTACACCGCCCCTTGTAACCGCCTTGTTGGGTTTTAATCCCATAATTTTGGTGTTTTCAAAAATCGGCAGGTCCTTTGATATGGCGTACAAAAACTTTAGAGGGTGAAACTGAGCCTGATTTTTAATGCGTACCGCACCTGCAATTTCCAAGGGAAGCTCAAGGGCGCTTAAATAATCCGCTTGTATGCCCAAAGAGTTTAGAGCCTCGGCTTCCTTTTTCATCCTCTTTCTGTTGTCGGTGGAATATACGTAAGAATCCTTCTTTTCGTAATCGCAGTCTATATTTTTGCAAAGAGCTTCGTACTCCTTGCCTGCACGGATTTGCGCCTCTGCATAAAGCCTTGCATTGCCCGTGCCAAAGCGCTTTATCAACTTTTCAAATATAGCTCCGTGCTGCAGTGTTATTTTTGCCGTGGTGTTTTTGGTAATTCCTCCGCAAATTTCTGCGGCTTCCGCCAAAATGCAGTTTATGCCGGCGTTTTTTAATTTATAGGCACACAAAATCCCTGCAATTCCGCCGCCTATTATTAATACGTCGGTGCTTTTATTTCCCGCCATAGCTTCAAAGCTTATTCTTTTTGCGTCTTTATGCCAAACCGATTCCATTTTTTGCCCTCCAAACCGTAATATAATTAGTGTTTGCTTTTGCCGCTGTAATATACACGTATAAGTTAAAAAAAGACGTTTTTACAGTTGACTTAGGGCAAGGTTTTGGTTATAATAGTTGCTTGGGAAACAGTTGCGGGTGCAACTATTTTAGATTAAGAGGTACCTTATGTCAAAATTTATGAAAACGCTTAACAATATAAGCCGTTCTCAGGCTATATACAGGCAAAGCAAAATATCGGCAGAGGATTTGCAAAGCGGTCATTTTGCCTTTGTTTTGGCTGTTTGCCGTGAGGAAGGACGCTCTCAGGAGGAGCTGGCACGGGAGCTTTGCATTAACAAAAGCACCGTTGCCCGAAATCTTAATTATCTTGAGGAAAAGGGCTATATTTTAAGAAAGCCCTTGCCCAACGACAGAAGGCAGTTTTCGGTTTATCCTACGGAGAAAATGCGCTTGGTCCTTCCTGAGATAAAAAGCGCATCGGAGGAATGGATGGCGCTTTTGTCCGAGGGCATACCGGAAGAGGAGCTTGAGGTGTTTGACTCGGTTCTTAAGCGTATGCAGGCAAAGGCAAGAGAGATTATTGAAAAACAAGAGGTTATCAAATGAAGTGGGCGATAGGATATTTAAAGCCGCTTAGCAAAAGAATAACGGTGGGCATTAGCGTTAAAATCATAGGCACGGTTGCTGAGCTGATAATACCGTTTTTGCTAAGCTACATACTGGAAAACGTAATACAGACCAACGACGTTGGCAAAATTTTATTTTTTGGCGCACTTATGGCGGTTTGTGCGGTAGTTGCCTGTGTGGGCAACATTACCGCAAACAGAATGGCGGCAAAGACCACTATGATTTTTTCTACTCATATGAGGAAGGATTTGTTTTCGAAAACCCTTCATCTTTCTGCAAGGGATACCGACAGCTTTACCATTCCTTCGCTGGAGTCCAGAATAACCTCCGATACCTACAACGTGCAAAATTTTATAGGTATGATGCAAAGAATGGGTATACGTGCTCCCATTCTTCTTATCGGCGGCAGCATTATTACTTTGTTAATGGATAAAAAGCTGGCGCTTGTTATGATAGCCCTTTTGCCCTTTATATTCATCATCGTATACAGCATTTCCCGTATGGGCGTACCCCTTTATTCGGGAGTTCAGCAGTCGGTAGACGGAATGGTAAGGGTGGTACGTGAGGATGCTCAGGGCATACGTGTTATAAAGGCGCTTTCCAAGGTGGACTACGAAAACGCCCGTTATGACAAGGCTAATATGACCCTTAGGAAAAACGAAACCAAGGCAGGGATTATTATGGGTGCGGTAAACCCTATTATGACCTTGCTTATGAATATAGGTATAGTGGCGGTAATCGGCGTAAGCGCCTATTTTGTCGCAAAAAACGAATCCTCCACTGCAACGGTTATAGCCTTTATGCAATATTTTACCCTTATATCTATGGCTATGATGTCCCTTTCAAGGATGTTTGTTATGTACACCAAATGCGCCGCCTCCGCTAAGCGTATTGCCAAGGTTATGGAGCAGGTAAACGAGCTGGAGCTTATGGAGGACGACGGTAAGGGCGACAGCGCCTTTCACGTTTGCTTTGAAAACGTTTCCTTTTCATATCTTGGCAAAAAAGACAACCTAAAGGACGTTTCCTTTGCCTTGAAAAGAGGTCAAACCCTTGGCATAATAGGCGCTACGGGCAGCGGCAAGTCCACGCTGCTTCGTCTTCTTATGCGCTTTTACGATGCAGACAGCGGAACGGTGCGTATTAACGGAAAAGACGTTCGCTCCTATACCCGAGAGGAGCTTACAGCTATGTTCGGCGTGGTGTTACAAAACGATTTTGTTTATGCAGACACCATAGAGGAAAATATACGCTTTGGGCGTGACGTTACAAAAGAGGCTATGGTAAGGGCGGCAAGGATAGCACAGGCTCACGATTTTATAAGCTCTTTTGCCGAGGGCTACGCTCACGCCGTTTCGGCAGGAGGTACAAACCTTTCGGGCGGTCAACGCCAGCGCTTGCTTATAACACGTGCAGTGGCTGCAGACCCCGAGATACTTGTTTTGGATGACTCTTCCTCTGCGCTGGACTATAAAACCGACGCCGCTTTACGTGCGGCTTTGGCAAAGGAGCTGCCAAGCTCCACCGTTATAACCGTAGCGCAAAGAGTAAGCTCGGTTAAAAACTGCGACCTTATTTTGGTTATCGAAAACGGAGCGGTTATCGGCAAGGGTAAGCACGAGGAGCTTATGGAAAGCTGTGCCGAATACAAGGAGATAAGCGACTCGCAGATGGGAGGTGCTTTCCTTGACTGATAAGAAGCGCAAAAACAAAAAGGGCATTTTTATAAGGCTTAGCAAATACGTTCTTGAGCAATGGCCCTTGTTTATCATAGCCGTGCTTTTAACACTGGGTGCAAACCAGCTTGCCCTTTTAGGCCCAAGATATTCCGGTGCGGCAATAGACGCCATAGAGCTTGAAAGCGGCGTGGATTTTCCTGCAGTTTGGAAAAACGTAGGGTTTATGCTGGGGTGCTACCTGATATCGGCATTGCTGTCCTACGTTCTCTCCATAGTAATGATACACTTAAGCCAGCGCATCATTTACAAAATGAGAAAGCAGGTTTTTGAAAAGCTTACGACCCTGCCCGTAGGGTATTTTGATACCCACGCAACAGGCGATATAATAAGCCATTTGTCCTACGATATAGACACCATAAACAGCACTTTGTCCCACGACCTTGTGCAGATACTTACCAGCGTTTACACCGTTGTGGGCTCGCTTATATTTATGTGGCAGATATCCAAGCCGATGATACTGATATTTGCTCTTACCGTTCCCGTATCCTTGCTGTTTACCCGCTACCGTTCCAAAAAGGTGCGCCCCTTGTTCAGCAAACGGTCAAAAAAATACGGTGAGCTTAACGGCTTTGCGGAGGAAATGCTTACGGGCTACCGCACCATATCCGCATACGGAAAGGAAGACGTTATTTCCTCACGCTTTAACAGGATAAACGACGAGGCTATGGACGCTTTTTATAAGGCGGAGTATAACGCAGCTTTGCTTTTCCCCACCATAAACCTTATAAACAACGTTTCTCTCACCCTTGTGGCGGTTATGGGCGGTATACTGTATATGTACTCCCAAAACGGCACCGTGCTTGCCACCTCCGCTTTCTTTATATCCTTAAGCGGTGTGGCACAGTTCGTGCAGTATTCCAGAAAATTTGCAGGCCCTATTAACGAGTTTTCCAATATCCTGCACGAAATACAGTCTGCCTTTTCTGCGGCAGAGCGTGTTTTTACCATCCTTGACGAAAAGCCCGAAAAGGCGGATGCCGAGGGCGCCAAGGAGCTGAAGGCGGTAAAGGGCGATGTTTGCCTGGATAACGTAAGCTTTGGCTACACCAAGGATAAGACCATACTGAAAGATGTGTCCGTAAAGGCAAAAAAGGGACAAACGGTTGCTATTGTGGGTCCTACGGGTGCAGGTAAAACCACCATTATCAACCTGCTTATGCGTTTTTACGACCACGACCAAGGCGAGATACTTATTGACGGCATACCCTCGGTAGATATTAAACGCAAGGATTTGCGCCTTGCCTTTAATATGGTGCTTCAGGACACTTGGCTGTTTTGCGGCACCATATACGACAACATAGTATACGGCAGGGAGGATGCAAGACCCGAGGAGGTTTATGCGGCGGCAAAATCGGCAAAGATAGACGCTTATATCAACAGCCTGCCCGATGGGTATAATACGGTGCTTTCCGACGATGGCGTAAACATTTCAAAGGGGCAAAAGCAGCTTATAACCATAGCCCGTGCCTTTCTTTCAAAAGCGCCTATACTTATCCTTGACGAAGCAACGTCAAACGTTGACTCCCGCACGGAGATACAAATACAAAACGCTATGACCGAGCTTATGAAAAACAAAACCTGCTTTATTATAGCTCACAGGCTTTCCACCATTCAAAATGCCGATACCATTCTTGTGGTTAAGGATGGCACTATTATAGAGCAGGGAAACCACGAGCAGCTTATAAAGCAGGGCGGATTTTATTATTCCTTATACCATTCTCAATTTAATTAAAAAAACATCTCTCGATTGTGTTACACGTCGGGAGATGCTTTTTTATTTTCTGTTTTTCCGGATTTGTCCAGTGCGTAGAACAAATACCCGATAGCTAAAAAGCCGCCAAGCAGCATAGAAACCCATCTTGCTACACCGTCAACCCCCTGCACCTCCAAATCAAGGAAGAAATAGGGGTACACAAGGGGAGTGGTACCTCCTGCAATCTTTATGCTTGAGTCAAAGTTTAAAATAACGCCGTGGATGTACAGGTAAACAATGTATGCCGCAGGAAACAGGGCAGAGTACAAAGGGTAGGTCCATTTTACCTTTTTGCGTTCGTAAAACAAAAACCAATCCGCAACGTAAAGCGCTGGCATAAGAATATGAAAGCAAACGCTGTTAACGGTAAAGTTGAGGCGCATATCTCTGGCGGGCGCCAATGCAACGTTAAATACCAAAAAGGTAATCATAATTGCAAGCAAGCCCGTAAATTTAAGCAAGGGGCAGGCGGAAACGTAGCTATCCTCGGTTTTCTTTAGGGTTTGCAGCAATTCCGCAAACATAACCGCCAAACAAAAATAATTGCTTATATTGGTAAAGTGAATATAAAAATCCCAGCTAAAGGTGTAGGCAAAAAAGCCAACGCTGGCAACGGTACCAAACAAGCCTACCGTACACGCCATTGTTAAAAAAACAATTTGCGCTGTTCTGTTTTTTATCATACCACACCCTCTTCCTTCTTATGGATTTTAGCACAAAAAAATTAGATTTGCAACTGTTTTTGCGCCTTATGTGTTGTTTTTGAAATACGCAAGAGGTTTGAATGTGGCATAAGGGCTTAGCTTTTTTATTGCAATAATATGCATAAATTTTTTGCGGTGCGTCCTTTTTAGCCCCGAAAGCAACTTGCTTAAGCCGCTTTTGCTTTCAAAGCGTCATTTTTTAATAGGCAGCAGCTTTCTTGTGCTGCGTTTATATTCGTCAAAGCCCGCCTTTCGGGACTGTCTGCCGTCTGCCAAAGGAATGCTGACGGTAAGGAACAAAAGGGTGTTTGCAACGGCGCCTGCTGCAAGATACCAAGCCTCAGGCTTTGCACAAATTACAGCCATAGCAACGCCCCACCACATTATAATCTCCCCCAGGTAGTTGGGATGACGGGAGTATTTCCAAAACCCGTGACGGTTAAACGCACCGTCTCTGTGCTTGCGAAATTTATGCATTTGAATATCTGCAATACCCTGCATAGTTGCCGCACCCAAGGAAAGGCAAAGGAACAAAACGCTAAGTGCATTTGCCTGTAAGCCCTCTCTAAGGGCGTATACTGCCGGTAAAACGCAAGCGTAAACCACAAGGGTAGGCACCATATGTATCCCAACAAAGTTTACCACAGGGTAAAAAGCCCCCGTTTTTTCGTTAAGCATAGTGTAGCGCCAATCCTGATGATTAAGGTTTCCAAAGGTGTACGCCCAGTTTGCTGTTAGACGAACAGCCCAAAAGCTTACCACCGCAACAAGCATCACTCCCAAAGCCGTAAGCCCTCCGGAGAAAGCAAAGGCTGCTAAAATAACAGGGGGCTGAACGCTCCAATAGGGGTCGTAAACCGAGGCGTTTTTGAAAATAAGGCTAAAAATAAAGGTAAAAACGGTTGCCGCAGCATCGGCAGCAAGCAGTGCCAGCCACCATTCGATATCAAGCTTGCGGTAAACGGCGATGCCCAAAGCGGCGGCAAGCACGTAAATAAGCGTTAAGACCGTAAAGCTTAGTGCGGCGTTTTCTTTAAAGTTTTTCATATTGTTTTTCCGTTCTTTTCAGTATTTCTTTAAGTATTGCCTCGTCTGCGGGACAAAAGCAAAAATCGGGTATTTCCTCAGGAGTAATCCATTTAATGTCGTTATGCTCCAACGTTTTAGGAGTCCCCTCCGAAATACCGGCGTTAAACAGGGTCAAATGCACCGTAAGGTCGGGATAGTTGTGAACAAGGTCCATAAATACGTCCCCTACGGTAACGGTAACGTCCAGCTCCTCCTTGCATTCTCGTACAAGAGCTTGCTTTTTGGATTCACCCGGCTCTACCTTACCGCCAACAAATTCCCAAAGAAGCCCCCTTGCCTTGTGCGCAGGCCTTTGGCATATCATAAATTTATCGTCCCTCCATATAAGGGCAGCAACAACTTCGGTTATCATAATTCACCTCTAAGGGGGCTGTAAAAAGCTTTGTTTTTACAACCCCCTTTTAAAAAACAAACTTACGTCTTTTTTACTGCTTTAATGATAATGCCGATGATGAGGAAAAGCACGCCGAGCAAGAAGACACCACCGCAGGTTGCTGCACTTCCGCCCATAACAAGGCCAAAGAAACCAAGTATAAAAGCGAGGACTGCGAGGATGAAAAAGATGGTGGAAACGCGGAAACCTTCAGGCTCGGGCTGTATGTATATGTTTAGCAAGGCCTCGGTATCGTAGGTGTCAATGTTCAGCTTGTAAACTACCTCCACGTCCGTTGCAAGCTCGTCCTTTACCGAAGATGCGTTTTGCTTTGCGACGTAGTATACGGTGCTGTCGTCGTATTTTTTAGCGGTTTTAACGTCGTAAGCCAGCTTGCGTTTACCACCGCCTGTAAAATCAACGGCATAAATAGAGTTTACCCAAACCCTGCTTTCGGTTACGCCGTCAGATACGGTATACGAACCGTCGGAGGAGATAAACACAACCTTGTCGTCTTCCACCGTTAAAACGTCCTTTACTCCTTTGCAAAGCTTTTCGTGGTTAGAGCCGTCCATTCTTACCCTTACAAGAGAGGCTTCATCGTCTAAATAGTACAGGTATCCGTTTTTAATTTTTATAAACTCCTCAACGTCTGCGGCAATTACGGTAAATTTACTGCTGTCGGAACGGCACTTGCACAAAATAGAGTTGTAGCCCGCTTTGCGTATAAAGTATACCCAACCGCCTTGCTCAAACAGCACCTTGCTTATGTAAAGCGGCCACTCGGTTCTGCCCGTGCCGTCAATGCTGACGTTTACCAAGGAAGCATAGCGAGAGTTGCCTATGTAATAAAACAGCTTGTTTTCGATAACGGAGCAAAAACGGTAGACGTTCTTTTCTATAAGCATTTCGGGCACGCTTCCGTCAACAGACTTTATATAAAGGTTTTTGTTGTAGTTGTTGGGAGCTTGACGGGTGTATACTGCATATTTGTCAAAAAACGCTTCTACGGTTACGTCATCACCGCCAAGGCTGACAAAGGTCATAGCGTCAATGTCAAGCACGTTGGTCGTTGTCGTAATAGCTGCATCTGTGGCGGCGGCAGGACGGGTGGTGTAGATAAGCTTGTTTCCTTGACGAGCGATAATGCTAAGCACGTTTTGTATCAGGGTGCTCACGGTGCCGCTTACCAGGTCAAGCATTACCAAATCGTTGGCAGCTCCTTTTGGAGTAAGTAAAAATACTTTTCTTTTGTAATAATATATAGCGTCGCTTATAAAGGTAAGGTCGCAAACCTTTTCGGTGGTATTTGCGGCAAGGTTGCACCTTTTAAGCTTATTGCTGCCGTCCATAAAATAAAGAATATCGGCGTGGTTTGTAATGATGTTTTTAATGTTTTTAACAATAGCCTTGCCCGCAACAACGCCCTGAGCGGTAGGACGCAAACGAAAAGTGCCTTTTTCACCATCTTCGTTTTCGTAGTAGTACAAAACGCCTTCTATCTCAAGAACACCGGATATAAGAAAATACTTGTCGATTTTTTTAATAAGCTCATCGGTGTCGGAATAACCCTTTAAAGGAAGCAGGGCATTAAGTGCGTTTACGTATTGCTTTGTTTCGATAAGCATTTTTGCGTTGCTGTACTGCGCTGCGGCGTTTATGCCCTTTGCCGCTAATGCTGCAGTAATTTTATTGTTCTTTTCCGTTATAAAGTCAGCAACTGCGGGTATGCTTTCTATCCTGTCATACAAGGGAACGGTAGCCGCATAAACCTTTTCCATATCAGCCTTAAGCGCTGCCAGCTCGTCAGCGGAGGCTCCGTATTTTTCGGCTCTTTCCATCGTTTTTTCAAGCCTTGTTGTTACGCTTTCCTTGTTTTTTACTATCATTGCGGAAATACGCTTGTAAGCGTCAAAGGTGCTGTAAGCGTCCAAGTTGTCGTTTTTGTACTCCTTGACCACGTCTGCAAGTATATCCGCAACACCCTCCACCTTGTGCATAAAGGGTACGCAAACAGCTTTAAAGCAAAGAAGCCAGGTGTTTTTATCGTCAGCAGAGCAGGCCTTCATAGAGCTTGCCAGCATATCAATTTGCGCCACGGAAAGGCTTTGAGCGTAGCTAAACGCCTTTTTGTCATATTCCTCAAAATATATTTCCGCATAGGCAAGCGCAGAGGAGGGCGACTTTATGCCTTCAACCTTTACCGTTCCGCTTGCAGGTGCGGCGGCCTTTGATTCGTTAACGGGAACGACCGTGCTTCCGCAATAAACGCAGGTTATGGCATCCGTAGCGTTTTCCGCCTTAAGGCTTGCGCCGCAGTTGGGGCAGTTCATAGATTTTAAAACAACGTTTTCTTCCATACCTTTACACATCCTTACTTTTTATTTTAACAATGCGAAAAGGGGCTAAAATGCCCCAACACGTGTAGTTTAGCAAAAACAACTGCGATTGTCAATAGTTTTTTGCAATTTTCGAAGCACATTCACCAACTTTCTACCACTTGCACAGAAAAATGTTGTTAAGTTTATACAATTTGTGTATTGAAATCGGGGTAAAAATATGGTACTATATGGGTGCAGGAAGGAAAGGTGATTCCAATGCACAACACAGAACAAGTAAAAAACACCTTTAGTAACTTCTAAAGCCAAAACGGCAAAATTTACAGAAAGGATGAGTTAAATTGAAAGTACTCAGGTATCCGCTTAAATTCTCCAGTTTAAGAACTTAAAGGAAAGGAGTGAGTCCCGTGTATGATTAAAACCTTCCCCAAACGAAAAACCAAAACGGTTAAGCGGTAGGGCCGATAGAGGTTTTTAATAAAGGGAAAAGAAAAGTAGCTAAAGTAAAGATATAAAGTAGTTGGGTTCAAAAAAACGTTTTTTCTTCAAAAAGCCATTAAGTATCTTCAAACAAACCAAACAATTTCCAAAAAAGCACTCAGCCAAAGTGTTATCCCTCATCAGCCGATGGGCTTCTCGATGGAGAAAAAGACAAGGGTTAATATAGATTACCGGCTGAAACGGAAAAACAGCAAAGGCTGTAGCTTTTAGTTAAAGAAAGAGAGGTTAACCAATGATGTTGGATACCAAAATAAAAGCGAAATAACCCTTGGTTACGGTGTAAAGGTAACCAAGGGTTATTTCTTTTTTATTTTTTCGGTTAAAGCAGAGCAGTGTGGAAAAGCTCCACACTGCTCAAAATGCTTTTTGCGTAAATATAAATTTAAAGCTCGGTTAATGCGCCGGTAAACACGGGAAGACCGGTAGCAGTATCGATTATAGCGTAAACAAAGGGACGGTCAAGATCAAGAATGTAGCCTTTGCCTATACCGCTGGACTCAAATCCAACGCTGGTTATGGCGGCGGCTCTTGTGCCAAGCTCGGAAACCTCTATAAAGGTGTCCTGTTTTGCATAGCTTGCGTAAATATTACCGTCGGAGGAAGTGCCAAGACCGGAAAGGTCTGCCAAAGAGGGAGAAAAGACGTTTGTCATCCCCAATGCCTTAAGGGTGGGAATTAAGTCCATAGAACAGTTGTACTTAAACTTAGGCATCCAAAGAAGCACGTCGGCATCCTCGGCGTTCTTTACCGCCGACGTAAAAGCCTTACCGTCAAGGGAAGCAATATAGTCGTTTATATCAATACCCTCATCGGGCATAAGGGCAACAAAGCTGTATTTACCGCCCTTGTAGTCCTTTATTACGCCCTTTGCGTTTTCGGTAGCTATATATTTGCTCTCGTATTTAAATTTCATAAAGTCCGTTTTCGTTTCACTTCCGTCGGCGTTGTTGAAGGTAAGCTCCAAAGTATCATCGGCCTCGTATACCCATTCTGCCTCAAAGCAAATGGCGTTTATAAGCTGCATTACGATACTTTCGGAATATTTATCAACTATTTTATCTATCATACCGTTGGTTTTTTCCTTTGCCCAGTTGTTAACGTCCTCTACGGTCTGATCGTCAAAGGCGGCCTTGTAAAAATCGGCATCGTAATAGTTTGCGTTGGTCTGCAAAAAGTCCGGGTTAACAAAAAATCCGTCTCCGTCCTTCATCCATACAGAGTTAGACACGTTAACCTCGTCCCCCTCTAAATAAGCCGAAAGGGCATACAGATATTTGTTAAGGGTTTCCGCATCCATTCCGCCCAAAACCGCCTCTATCTGCTCTCTCGTTTCACCCTCTGCGCCGTTTGAAAGCATTGCAAAGGCATACATTATTGAAAGCGGCGACACAAGAGCGTTTTCACCCTCGGTATACAAGCTTTTGAACATAGTCATACCAAAGTCGGCGTATGCGCTTAAAAATGCGTCGTCTATCTCTTTGCCCGTAACGCCCTCTGCCGTGATGCCCTCCATAAGGTTAGCAGAAAGCTGTTTTATGGAAAGATAACGCTTTTCGGTGGATTCTTCACGGTCAGGTGTAAGGCTTTCCTCCTTGCTGCCGTTTTCAATAACCTTTTGCGTATCGTTTACAGCGCCTTTAAAAGGATTAAAGATAAATCCTACACATACAGCGCCCACCAAAAGCAGTGAAACCAAGGTGTAAACAGCGGCTTTTTTGTTAAGCCTTTTGCGTGCCAAGCCCTTTTCGCTTTTTTCATTTATGCCCTGCATTATTTCGTTAAAATCTCTTCTCATATAAAGTTTCCCCTTTCTCCAAGCTTTTCCTTAAGCAAAGCCTTGGCTCTGCACAAAAGGTTTGCTATTTGCTTTTTGTTTTTTTTCAAAACCTTTCCCGCCTCCTCGTAGCTTTGGCCTTCAAAGTATACAAGGTGTACTGCCGCCTTCATATCGTTTGGCAGCTCTTCTATAAAACGGCTTAGTCTTCTTTTTTCCTCGTCGGCTATTATTGCCTCCTCCAACGAATAAAAATCCGCCTCTTCCGCCCCTGTAAGCGGGCTAAACTGTATTTTGCTCCGCCGTCTTACGTAGTCAATTGCCCGTGACCTGCCAAGCATAAACAGGTAGGTTTTAAGAGAGGTTTTGAAGTTATAACGCTTAGGATACACTACAAGATACGCAAAGACCTCCATAGCTATATCCTCAGCGGCGTATATGTCGTGCACGTAGCGGTCAACAAAAAACACAAGGCTGTCCAGATATAAGCGCACTATTTCCTCAAAGGCAAAAACGTCGCCCTCCAAATATCGGCGGTAGCTACTTTCACCGTTATTCATATCTGCACCTCCTTTGTTCTTACACTAATTATACGAACGAGAAAGGGAAAATACTTATGAGGAGTTCTCAAACGAGACGTTTTTTGTACACGGGGAGGTCGGCGTAAATCGTTTGGCGGCAGGCGGCCGATGACCGCCTCTACGGCGTAGGGGGTACTCTCTTCACTTGCCCGTAAGGGCAAACTTAGTTGGGGGTGCCTCCTTTGAGGCACCCCCACAGACCGCTGACAAAGGCACAGAGCACGAAAAATAATAAAATACAGTTACTCTAAAGTAGAAAATTCAGGGGAGAACATCCCTGAATTTTCTGCATTTTATATATTTTTTCGTTCAAAACGAACCTCGGCTCACAGTACAAAGTACAGTTATCGCCTCGGTTCGTTTCGTCTGCACTCTTTCTCAGCACTCTGCCAGCTTGATGACAAGGTTTGTCATCAAGCTGTGGGGGTGCCTCCTTTGAGGCACC
>JAZSLS010000070.1:0-2270 GCA_045535465.1 Eubacteriales bacterium | reverse complement strand
CACATACTTATGGTATAAGTCCCTCGTTTGTTTATATACGTTAAGCCGCTTCTCTTACCAACCGTACCTGAATCGTATAACTCTATCGAAGGGACGGCGATGTTCCCTTAATATTTTTATACAAGGAGGTATTCCGATGAGGATAGGGTTGGTTGCGGCAAAGTGCCTTATAATAAATTTGTCCATTGTGTGCTATCCTGTCCCAATTTGGCTAAAATCGTTGACAACTTTGGTATTTTAATGTTATACTGATCTTAACAACAAACGGAGGTATTATTATGAGCTTTAAGGTTGAAAATGGATTACTTAGAGAATACAATGGCAAGGACAAGTTTGTTACCATACCCGAAGGAGTGACGGCGATAGGCTATGGTGTATTCAACCGTTGCACCTCTATTGTCGAGGTAATCATCCCCGAAGGCGTTACACTTATAGGGGAATTTGCATTTGCCGATTGCACCTCCCTTGCCAAGGTAACAATTCCCAACAGCGTAACCAAGCTGTTGTATAATGCGTTTGGAAATTGCACCTCTCTTGCAGATATCATCATTCCCAGTGAAGTAAAAAGCATAAACGTCTACGCCTTCGAAGGTTGTACAGCACTTAAGATAATAACCCCCAAGGGGAGCTATGCGGAGCAGTTCGCAAGATTACACGGCATCTCCGTAGAAAACTGTTAATTACACAAAAACACCACGGTATATTTTCCCACTGAAATAGTCAATAGTTAGCAGACACAAAAAAGACGAGATTAAACTGCCGATTCAGTATTGGACTGGAGCTTTTTAAGTATTCGGACGGGACGTACATAATCGAAGCGGTGAATTGTGTCAGCAATTACTTGGTGGTGATAATTTAATAAAACTTTTTCAAACGTTTTTTACATGCACAGCCCAGTGTGCGTAAAACAAAACCGGCGTGATATACTTTAGTCACAGGCAAGGGCATACCCCCGAAGCAAAAAAGCAAGCAGTCGTCAAAAGGCAACCGCTTGCTTTAATCCTATTCCGTTTTAACTTTTACCCCGACTACCTACAAAGAGCCGTCAAAGCATAACGAAAAATCCGAACCCATCTCCAATTGGATAAAGGTTCGGATTTTCACTGTCTGGTGCGGCTGATGGGACTTGAACCCATACGGTTGCCCACACGCCCCTCAAACGTGCGCGTCTGCCAGTTCCGCCACAGCCGCATCCTTTTTATGTTGTCCGCAACAGCGAACAATGCTATTATACACTTTTTTTCGTCTTTGTCAATACCTAAAAAGAAAAAAACCAAAAAAATTTTTTTGCGGCTTTTTAAAAGCTTTTTGCATAAAATAGGTGAGTGTGATTGTTTGGTATATATGCACAAAAAAGGCCTTCAATTTTCTACGTGAAGGGCTTGGAATGTTCTGTATTTCCTTGACAAAAGCCTTTCAAAACTGTATAATATATATGTTAAAAAGGGTACTTGTCTTTTTTGAACCCAAAAATATAATTAGGAGGAATGCTTTATGATGAAAAAAATTATCGCTGCGGTTCTTACCGTGGTAATGCTTGCATCAATGCTTACTATGTTTTCTCTTGTAAGCTCTGCAAGCACTAACATCTGGGTGTATCAGGTAGATAAGACTACTACCACCGGCAGCCAGAGACAAAGAATAGTAATATCCAAAAAGAAGACTTACACTGTTACCTATTCCGGTACTTCTGCTAATGCTTCTTACAAGGATGACGGTGCTCGTCTTACTGACGGTAACGTTGGTACGGGTACCTCCTACCAGTCTGTATTTGACGGTAACGGTACTACCTCTATTGTAATAGACCTTGGCAGCAAGGTTATAGGTCTTACCGATATGTACGTTCGTGTTCTTAACGACGCTACTTACGGGTTCACCCTTCCTACCTCCGTTAAGTTCTACGTTTCCGACGAAGGCGGCTCTTACAGCTATGCGGGCGAGGGTACTATTCCTTCCAGCGTTGCTGAAGATACAGGCTACTCCATAGGCTTCACTAAGGAACGTGGCTGCGCTGCACGCTATCTCAAGGTTGATATAGTTTCTGCAGGCAAGGTTGCAGTTTCCGAGTTTATGGGTTACATTTGGGCAGACGTTGTTGAAATTTCTGCTTCCGGCGCAGAGGATAACCAGGGCGTGGTTTATACCACCAACGCTTCTGCAGGCACTGCTTACGTTACCAGCTACACAAACAGCTATTTCAAGACCGAAACTATTCAGGGTGTAGGTATCACTCCTTGCTCTGCAACGGGTCTAAGTCGGAGGCCCAAGCG
>JAZSLS010000096.1:0-12863 GCA_045535465.1 Eubacteriales bacterium | reverse complement strand
ATAGCATTACACCAAAGTGGCTGCCATTACTGCTTTTATAGTATGCATTCTGTTCTCAGCTTCGTCAAATACTATTGATGCAGCGCTTTCAAACACTTCGTCGGTCACTTCCATACATCCTATGCCAAACTGCTTATATACCTCGTAGCCGGTTTCCGTCTTTAAATCGTGAAAGGCAGGCAAACAATGCATAAAGCGGCAAGCTTCACCTGCGTTTGCCATTATCTCCGACGTAACCCTATAAGGAGTCAGGTCCCTGATGCGTTCTGCCCATACCTCTGCAGGCTCGCCCATAGATACCCAAACATCGGTATATATAACATTAGCGTTTTTTGTAGCTTCCATTGGATTGGTTATAAACTCAAGCACAGCCCCTGTTTCAGCCGCTATTGCTTGACACTCCGCTATCAACGCTTGGTTGGGGAAATACTTAGCTGGGGCACAAGCAACAAAGTGCATACCCATCTTGGCACAGCCAACCATAAGGGAGTTGCCCATATTGTACCTTGCATCGCCCATATAAACCAGCTTTATACCTTCCAAAGTTCCAAAGTGTTCCTTTATAGTCATAAAGTCTGCCAATATCTGCGTAGGGTGATACTCATTAGTAAGGCCGTTCCATACCGGAACACCTGCGTACGCTGCAAGTTCTTCCACTATCTCCTGACCAAAACCACGGTACTCTATACCATCAAAAATCCTGCCAAGTACTCTTGCGGTGTCTGCAATACTTTCCTTCTTGCCCATTTGTGAGCTTTTAGGGTCGAGATACACAGGATGCATACCAAGGTCAGCCGCTGCTACCTCAAAGCTGCAACGAGTGCGAGTGCTGGTCTTTTCAAAAACCAAGGCTATATTCTTGCCTTCCAATATTCTATGTGGTATGCCCATCTTCTTTTTCATTTTAAACTCTGCAGCAAGGTCAAGAAGAGCTTCTATCTCTTCCCTGCTGTAATCAAGCAATTTTAAAAAGCTACGTCCTTTGAAATCCATAATCATTCTCCTTCCGCACATACGGCCTTGATAACCGCAATAGCTTCTTTAAGTACGGACATTGGTATATTCAACGCAGGAAGTAAACGCACCTTATCTTTTGCTGTTAGACAGATAACGCCACGCTCGATACAAGCGTTTACAACCGCTTTCGCTTCCTTTTTGGTCTTGATGCCAACCATAAGCCCCATACCGCTAACGCTTTCTACACCCTTTGCACCTTCAAGTTCGGAAAACACATACACACTCTTCTTGCGCACCTCTGCCAAAAAAGCATCGTCAAGACGTTCGATAACACTGAGAGCACCTGCTGAACATACGGGGTTACCACCGTAAGTGGAACCGTGGTCGCCGGCGCCAAGTACATACTCAAGCTTTTCGCTAAGCATTGTTGCGCCTATCGGTAAACCGCCGCCTAAGCCTTTGGCTGTGGAAACCGCATCAGGTGTAAGCCCATACTGCATATACGCATAAAGGCTACCGGTTCTGCCGTTGCCTGTTTGCACTTCGTCAACTATCAAAGGAATATCATTTTCTTTACACAAGGCTCCAACTGTTGCGGCAAAGTCCTGAGTCAACGGCAATACGCCGCCTTCACCCTGAACGCACTCTACCATTATTGCTGCGGGTTTTATTTCGGCTACGAGCTTAGTCAAAGCTTCACTATCGTTTGCAGGTGTGTGGATGAAACCGGGTGTCAAGGGATTGAACAGTTTATGAAAAACGTCCTGCCCTGTTGCTGACAGAGTTGTAAGGGTTCGGCCGTGAAAGCTATTAACAAGAGTTATTACAGTGTAATAATCATCGCCCTTTTTCTCTGCCGAGTATTTACGAGCCGCTTTTATTGCACATTCGTTTGCTTCGGCACCTGAGTTGGAGAAGAACACCTTTTTAAGCCCTGTACGGTCACAAAGCGCTTTTGCCAACAATGCACAGGGGCTTGTATAATAAAGGTTTGAAGTGTGCTGAACCTTTCCTATCTGTGACGTTACCGCTTCTTTCCACTTTTCGTCATTAAAACCAAAGCAGGTAACGCCGATGCCGGAGCCCATATCTATATATTTTTTGCCGTTTACATCGGTAAGCACACTTCCCTCGCCCGATACAAGCTCCAACGGAAAACGGGCGTAGGTATTTGCTACATATTGTTTATCTATTGAAATAATGCTTTCCATATTATGTATTAGCCTTTCGTTACCATAGTACCAGCGCCCTCGTCAGTCAAAAGCTCCATCAAAATAGAATGAGGTATGCGTCCGTCCATAATTATAACGTTGTTTACACCGTGAGTAAGCGCCTCTATGCAACAGTCAACCTTAGGAATCATACCACCGCTTATTATGCCATTTTCAAACAGCTCCTTTGCTTGGTCAACCGTCACCTTAGGAATAAGGGTCGAAGGGTCATCCTTGTCACGAAGGATTCCTGCAATATCGGTCATCATAAGCATTCTCTCCGCTTCAAGAGCACCCGCTATATGCGCCGCTGCAGTATCGCCGTTGATATTGTACACATTGCCTTCCTTATCGCAAGCGATAGTTGAAACAACGGGTATATAACCTTTTTCAAGTAGGTCTGTTACTGCACTTATATTAATGTTGGTAATATTGCCAACATACCCAAGAGCACTGTCCTTCATTTCCGCCTCGATAAGTCGACCGTCTATGCCTGAGATGTTCATAGTTTTACCGTCTTTGGTTTCAAGTAGATTTATAAGGGATTTGTTAATTATGTTTGTTAGCACCATCAGTACGATGTCCACAGTTTCTTTATCGGTAACACGAAGACCGTTCACAAACTCGGTCTGCTTGCCCAGTCTGGTCATTGTATCACTTATCTCGGGTCCACCACCGTGAACAAGTACAACTTTTACACCGATAAGCCACAGAAGAACTATGTCTTCCATTACCTGTTCCTTGTGATGTTCGTTTATCATTGCGTTGCCGCCGTATTTTACAACAACAACCTTACCGTTATAACGTTGTATATAAGGAAGGGCTTGTGTAAGCACCTCTGCCCTTTCGGCGTTTGAAAAGCTGTTATGCATAGGACTTCTCCTTTTTACGTTCTGTAATCACCGTTAATTTTTACGTAATCATAGGTCAAATCACAGCCCCAAGCGGAAGCTGTATAGTTGCCATTGCCGACTTTTACAAGTATTTCTATTTCTTTTTCAAGGAGTATTTCCTTTGCCTTTTCTTCTGAGAACGGAACGCCAAAGCCATCCTTGCAAACTTCTATCTCACCGGCATTGGAGCGAAAAGAAACGTCTATCTTTGTAACATCAACAACCGCACCGCTGTAACCTATTGCACAAAGAACCCTGCCCCAATTTGCGTCTGCACCAAACATTGCCGCCTTAAGAAGGCTGGAGCAGATAACGCTTTTTGCGCATATTTTAGCAGTATCCAAATCCTCTGCCCCGCTTACGGTACACTCAAGAAGCTTTGTGGCACCTTCGCCATCACCCGCTATCATACGGCAAAGCGAAACAGTAACGGTGTTGAGCGCTTCCATAAATATCTTGAAATTGTCACCTTCGGTGTCTATAACGGCGTTTCCAGCAAGACCGTTAGCAAGTACGGTAACCATATCATTGGTAGAGGTGTCGCCATCAACACTAAGCATATTAAAGGTGTTCGTTATATCGGTAGACAATGCTTTGCTTAACATTTCCGCAGAAATAGCCACGTCGGTAGTAATGAATACAAGCATAGTAGCCATATTGGGATGAATCATACCGCTACCCTTAGCAATACCGCCTATACGACAAGTCTTACCGTCAACAGTAAACTCAACAGCTATTTCCTTAAGAACTGTGTCGGTAGTCATTATAGCTTCTGCAGCGGTTACGCTTCCTTCACAAGAAAGCCCTTCAGCAAGCTCTGCCATTCCATTAGCTATAGGAGTTATATCCAAAGGCTGACCTATAACACCGGTAGAGGCAACAACAACATCAGACGATTTAATTCCTACAGTTTTGCTAACCAAAGAACACATAGCTTCAGCTATCTCTATACCGTTTGCGTTGCAAGTGTTAGCGTTACCGCTGTTACATATAACAGCCTGTGCAGTGCCATCGTTGATATTATTTTTAGTTACCGTAAGGGGAGCTCCCTTAACAAGATTTGTAGTATAAACAGCCGCAACGGAGGCGGGAACGTCACTGACAATTAGAGCAAGATCTCTTTTAGTGCGATTTTTACGAATACCGCAATGTATACCGTTTGCTTTAAAGCCTTTTGCGGCACAAACACCGCCATTTACTAAATTCATAACAAAAGCTTCCTTTATTTATATAATAAGTCCTTCTGATTCATTAATTCCAAGCAGGATATTCATATTCTGTATAGCGGCCCCGGATGCACCTTTGCCAAGATTATCAAATCTTGCCGTAAGTAAAATACGCTCATCGTTGCCTTTTACTGTTATTTCCATATCATCTCTTCCCGACAACGCAGCCGCTGAAAGCATACCGTCGCCGTCATCGGCTTCGCTGTAACGTACAAGTCCCTTAGCATAGTATTTGGAATACACATCCTTAATAACAGCAACAGTTCCGTTTATATCCGTTTTAAACAAAGGAACGGTTACCTCCATACCGCTGTAAAAATCACCAACTATGGGACAAAACGCAGGAGCGTTATCCAAACCGCATACATAAACCATTTCTTTAAGATGCTTGTGCTGCTGTGTAAGTCCATATTGCCTGGGAGCTGACAGCAAAGATTTTCTATCATCCGCCTCATAATCAGCAATCATCTTTTTACCGCCACCGGAATAACCGGTAAGAGAAAAACAGCTAAGACGAGCCGAAGACGCTATTATCCCAGCCTGAACCAACGGAGCGACCAAGGCGACAAAGCCACTGGCATGACAGCCGGGATTAGCAATTCTTTTAGACGACGCAACACGCTCACGCTGTCCTTTAAGCTCGGGAAAACCATAGGTCCAACCATCAGCAGTACGGTGAGCTGTAGAAGTATCAATAATTTTAACGTTGTTATTTTCAACAAGAGAAACAGCTTCAATTGCTGCGGCATCAGGCAGACACAAAAACACAACATCAGCCTCGTTAATTGCATCTTTTCTTGCCGAAGTATCCTTACGCAATTCCTCGGGAAGCTTAATAAGGCTTATATCGTCCCTACCGGAAAGCCTATCAACTATACGCAAACCCGTAGTGCCCGCACTGCCATCTATAAAAACTTTTAACATTTTTCAAGCATCTCTTTCACATATTTAATTTGCTTTTCAACAGAGGAAACGGATGTTCCTCCTTCGGAAATACGCTTTTCTACACAGGTGTTCAGGTCAATAGCCTTATATAAATCATCATCAAACAGCTCACTAAATTCTCTGTAAATCTCCAAAGGCAAAGTTTCAAGAACCTGACCGTCTTTTATACACCTTGCAACGATACTACCCGAAATTTTATATGCGCTTCTAAAGGGTAAGCCTTTACAAACCAGATAGTCCGCCAAATCTGTAGCATTTATAAAACCGGTTTGTGCAGCCTTCTTCATAGCCTCTGCGCGCACCTGCATAGTCCTTATCATAGGGATAAATACCTGTAAGCTGAGCTGAACTGTCTCTACGGCATCAAATACGCCTTCCTTATCTTCTTGCATATCCTTATTGTAAGCAAGAGGCAACCCCTTAAGAGTTGTGAGTAAAGCCAAAAGGTCACCGTAAACACGACCCGTTTTACCACGAACAAGCTCTGCCATATCAGGATTTTTCTTTTGCGGCATTATAGATGAACCGGTAGTATAGTTATCGTCCAATCTCACAAAACCAAACTCCCAACTTGACCAAAGGATTATCTCCTCAGAAAAGCGGGAAAGATGCATCATAATAATAGACAAGTCGCTCATAAGCTCCAAACAAAAATCTCTGTCGGAAACGCCGTCTATACTATTGAGAACAACACCGTCAAAACCAAGTTCCTTAGCTTCCATACGCCTATCGGTGTCATAAGTAGTACCCGCTAAAGCACAACAGCCTATAGGAGAAACGTTCATACGACGAACACAATCGGAAATACGGTCCATATCCCTGAGAAGCATCATTGCATAGGCAAGCAAATGGTGACCGAAGGTTATAGGTTGGGCTCGCTGAAGATGAGTATAACCCGGCATAATGGTAGCTTTATGTTCCTCGGCCACAGTAACGATAACAAAAACCAATTCCTTAAGCAAAGCGCTTATTTTACCGGCCTCATCTCTCAAATACATACGCATATCAAGAGCAACCTGGTCGTTACGGCTACGTGCTGTGTGAAGCTTCTTACCTACCTCACCTATTCGGTTTGTAAGCTCCTGCTCAACAAACATATGTATATCCTCGCAGCTTTCATCAAACGCCAAAGCACCGCTTTCCAAATCAGCAAGGATAGAGGCAAGACCGTCGATAAGACGATCTGCCTCTTCCTTGGCAATAATATCTTTTGCGGCAAGCATAGCAGCGTGAGCCATACTGCCCTTTATATCCTGTTTATACATTTTACAGTCAAAACGAAGGGAGGAATTGAAATAATCTGCTATAATATCGGTGTCGCCGGAAGTAAGACCGGCCCATAGCTTTGCCATAATTTACTCCTATTTATCGCCTTTGTTCTTTGCATCAACCATAGCTTTAACCTTGATAGGAAGACCGTAAAGGTTAATAAAGCCCGCAGAATCCTTCTGGTCGTAATCACTTTCACCAAAGGTTGCAATTTCCTCGCTGTAAAGAGAGTAATCACTCCATACACCTGCGTTAATCATATTACCCTTATAAAGCTTAAGTCTTACCTTGCCGGTAACGGTTTCCTGAGTCTTGTCAACAAACGCAGTAAGTGCCTCTCTGAGAGGAGTGAACCACTGGCCGTTGTATACAAGCTCTGCAAAGGTGATAGCAAGCTTTTCCTTTTCGTGCATAGTCATCTTATCAAGACAAATGCTTTCCAGAACACGATGTGCCTTGTATAGAATGGTACCACCGGGAGTTTCATATACGCCGCGGCATTTCATACCAACAAGACGATTTTCTACGATGTCTATTATACCGATACCGTTAGCGCCGCCGATTTCGTTAAGCTTAAGGATTATTTCCTTTGCACTCATCTTTACACCATCGAGAGCAACGGGAACGCCCTGAACGAAGTCAAGGGTAACGTAGGTAGGTTCATCAGGAGCCTGTATAGGAGAAACGCCCATTTCAAGGAAGCCGGGCTTTTCATACATAGGTTCGTTACCGGTATCTTCAAGGTCCATACCTTCGTGAGAAAGATGCCAAAGGTTTTTATCCTTAGAATAGTTAGTTTCACGATTTATCTTAAGGGGAATGTTATGTGCTTCAGCATAATCAATCTCCTCTTCGCGAGATTTAATATCCCATTCTCTCCAAGGAGCTATTATGGGCATATTGGGAGCAAAATGCTTAATAGCAAGTTCAAATCTAACCTGATCGTTGCCTTTGCCGGTACAACCGTGCACGATTGCATCAGCGTTTTCTTTAATAGCTATCTCAACAAGACCCTTAGCGATACAAGGACGTGCGTGGCTGGTGCCAAGAAGATAATCTTCATATATTGCACCTGCCTTCATAGTAGGTATAATAAAATCATCAACGTATTCGTCGGTAAGGTCGAGGACGTAAAGCTTAGAAGCACCTGTTGCCAAAGCCTTTTCTTCAAGACCTTCAAGCTCATCATTCTGTCCAACGTTGCCGGATACAGCTACAACCTCACAATTGTTATAGTTTTCCTTAAGCCACGGAATTATTATGGAAGTATCCAAACCGCCGGAATAAGCAAGCACAACTTTCTTTATATTTTCTTTGTTCATATCTTTTCCTCCGTATTTTTATGCAAAAATATATTTAATATGTGAATATTATACGCTCCTAATACTGCAATGTCAATAGTAATTCTGCTTATTTTTTCAAAATTACCATCATTTTTTTAGTGATATTGCAAGGTTTTATGCATTTAACATACGTGCAACACCACCAACTATGTCTTTTATGCTTGAATTTGTTGTATTTATACACAAATCATAATTTTCTATATCGCCCCACACTTTGCCGGTGTAGAACTCGTAGTACTTGGCTCTACCTTTATCAATATCTTTTATATGGCGCTTAATTTCTTTTTCCGTAAGCCTCTCGCTCTCATCCGCACGCTCTATACAGCGGCGAACTTTGCTTTGAATATCAGCGTATACAAAAATGCGAAAAGGATTCATTTCCCGCAATATGTAATCAGCACACCTGCCAACTATAACACAATCGGTTTTGCTCGCAAGATCCTTAATAATATCATTTTGGGCACTGTAAACAGACTGCTGTTGTGCAAGCTGATAATCACCCACGTAAGCTATGGTTTTCCCTATCGTTATAGGGTACAAACTATGGGGTTTACTTTCCACAAGATTTTTTACATATTCCTCAGAAAGAGACGTATGCTTCGCTATTTCAGCAATTATTTCTTTATCGTAATACTCAGCTCCGATAAGCTCTGCCAAACGACGTCCAAGTTCACGACCGCCGCTACCAAATTGACGCCCGATGGTTATTATCCTTCCCATAAGTCTCCTCCTGCTTAGTTCAAAATGTAATATACCAGCTTTCCTATGGCGTATCCAAACTTATAAAGTAAAAAAACGGAAATAAGCACCAATACCGCAAAAGATAAATATTTATGTTCTTTACACCACAACTTCATTCATATTACCTCAAACAAATTACATATAACGATATTTATTGCGCTTTGCTACGATGAATACGAAAGTCATAACAAGCGATAAAAATTCCGCTACAACCATAGAATACCAAATTCCATCTATGTCGAATAATATTGGCAAGACAAGAACACCGACAACTTGAAAAACCAAAGTTCTCATAAAAGAAATAATCGCAGAAATCGTTCCGTTGTTCAACGCAGTGAAGAAGGCAGAACCAAATATGTTAAAGCCGCTTAGTATGAAGGTAAAAGCAAAAATTCTAAATCCTCGAAGAGTCAGTTTAAAAAGCTCTTCATCGCCATCGGTAAACAACGCAGATAAAGGATAAGCTAAAAGCTGCCCCAAAGCAAGCATAGCAACGCCGAATATACTAATTATATTTACGCTTTTGCGAAAAAGGCTTTTAAGTTCCTCAGTATTTTCTGCACCGTAATGATAACTTATAACCGGACTGCCGCCCACAGCGTATCCTATAAAAACAGCAGCAAACGTAAAGGAAACGTACATAAGCACGCCATAAGCTGCAACGCCGTTTTCTCCTTCCAAAGAAAGAAGTTGGTGATTAAACAGCATAGTAACAAGAGAGGCAGAAACGTTACTCATCAACTCAGAAGATCCGTTGGTGCAAGTTTTTAAAAAAACTCTACCATAAAAACCTGTTTTTCCCAACCGCAGCAAGCTTTTGTTTTTTCTTGCAAAATAGAGGATGGGAACAAAACCGCCGACAAATTGACTTGCAGCAGTAGCGGCAGCAGCACCAACCAAACCCCACTTGAATGCTACTATAAAAACAGCATCCAAGATAATATTAGTTACACCGGCTCCAACCGTAACCATTAAACCAAGCTTAGGTTTTTCAGCAGCAACAAAAAAGCTTTGAAAAACATTTTGTAACATAAAGAACGGAAGTGCAAAAAGCATTACGGTTCCGTACAAAACACAACACTTCAGCATCTCTCCCTCTGCCCCCAAGAGAGATGAGATGGGGTTTAATAAGGGCACCCCTATCAATGCGAGTAAAACACCACCTATCCCTGTGCAATATACCAGCATAGAGAAGTATCGGTTAGCTTTTTCCGTTTCCCCTTCACCAAAGGTTTTTGCAACAATAGCAGTACCTCCGGTACCTATCATAAACCCCAGTGCTGATACCATCATTATAAGCGGCCATATCAGATTTATAGCCGCAAACGGCGTGGTGCCCACAAACTTTGATATAAAAATCCCATCTACCATACCATAAACAGAAGTAAATACCATCATTACAATAGAGGGAAAAACAAAACGCAAAAGCTTGTTATAGGTAAAATGCTCCGAGAGCTTTATTCGATTTTCGTCATCGTTCATTATCGCACCTCAAAGCATACATCGTATAACAGACTAAGTATACATTTTTCGGCGCTAAATGTCAACACTACTATATAAATATATAACAAATCTTGCAAAATATATAAAAAAGTATTGCAAAACAGAATAAAAAGTGATAAAATTACCACAAGCGTTAAATGCGCCACAAATTTTTCCTTGCCTTCAAGCCGAAAGGGCTTAGAAATAATTCATTTTCAGGAGGTTATTTATGAACGCACTCAGAAAATACGTTGCGGAATTTATAGGCACCTTTGTGCTTGTATTCTTCGCTTGCGGTACTGCAGTAGTGGTAGGCTGCTCAGACTTAGCCGGGTATCTTTCAACAGCTTTGGCTTTTGGCCTTGTAATTGTTGCAATGGCATACTTCATCGGCAATATTTCCGGTTGTCACATCAACCCTGCAGTTTCCATTGCTATGCTCATAAGCGGCAAGCTTTCTATCGCTGATTTCTTTGGCTATATCGCTTCTCAATTTGCAGGCGCTATAGCAGGTGCAGCAGCTCTTATGGCATTTGTTGGCAAGGACAAAGGTCTTGGCACAAACGCTTTATACGAAAGCGATGTCGTAAAATCCCTTGCTATTGAAGTAATACTCACCTTCGTATTCGTTCTCGCAATTCTCGGTGTCACTTCCAAGGTAAGAAACAGCTCTGTTGCAGGCATAGTTATCGGTCTTTCCCTTACCCTTGTTCACATCCTGGGTATATCCTTTACCGGTACTTCCGTTAACCCTGCAAGAAGCTTTGGTCCCGCCCTCTTTATGGGTGGTGATGCCCTTGCAGACGTTTGGGTGTTTATCGTTGCTCCCCTTGTAGGCGGTGCTCTTGCAGCTATCGTTTATAAGTTCCTTGCCGGTAAGGAAAATGCAGACTAAGTAGAATCCCATTTCAAAAAGGTCGCTTTTGCGACCTTTTTATTTTGCCCCTTGACAAACATTTGTTCGATGTGATACAATAGGCGTGCAGAACAGATGTTCTCATTTTTTTATAAGAGGGTAAAACGGTGAAAGAAAGAATAATACTGCATTCCGATGCAAATTGCTTTTTTGCATCGGTTGAAATGGCACTCAATCCAAAATTAAAAGGCAAACCCATAGCTGTGTGCGGTTCTGTAGAAGAACGGCACGGAATAGTGCTTGCCAAAAGCGATAAAGCAAAAAGGCTTGGAATAAACACAGGAATGACTGTAGGAGAAGCAAAAAAACTGTGTTCTGACCTATGTGTGGTAGCTCCCCATTACGACGTATATGCTGACTTTTCCGATAAGCTAAGAAAAATATACTCGGATTTTTCGGATATAATAGAACCATTTGGAATGGACGAATGTTGGCTTGATGTAAGCAGCGCCATAAAAAAATACGAAGACGGCGCTTTGGCAGCTGATATGATAAGAGAACGCACGAAGAAGGAGCTTGGCATAACTGTAAGTGTAGGAGTTTCCTTTAACAAAGTATTTGCAAAGCTCGGCTCGGATATGAAAAAGCCCGACGGAACAACAGTCATAACCTATAAAGAGTTTCGTAAACAGCTTGAGAACATACCTGTAGATGCACTTTTCGGAGTTGGGCGGTCAACAAAAAAAGAGCTTACCAAACACGGGATATACACAATAGGAGACCTTTATAAAAGTGATGTGTGTTTTATCCAAAGCATACTCGGTAAAAGCGGAATAACACTTTGGAGATACGCAAATGGCATAGATACAAATCCGGTAATTACAGAAAAAGAAGCTCCCCAAATAAAAAGTATAGGTCACGGAACTACCCCTCCAAAAGATTTAGAAACAGTAGACGACGTAAAACGCCTGATAACCGCCCTTAGTCAAGATATAGGAGAAAAGCTGAGAAGACACTGCTTGAGATGCACGGGAGTAAGCATTTCTATGCGTGATAAAGCTCTGCACGTAACAAACTATCAATGCAAATTCAATACCGCTACTGATAACTCCGGCATTATAGCTAATTCTGCCTACCGTTTGTTTCTTGAAAAGGGAACTGCAAATATGCCGTTGCACTCACTTACGGTAACAGCCATAAACCTCGAAGACTCCTCACTTCCCCAGCAAACTGATATTTTTACAGATTTTATCCGCTTGGAAAAGAAAAAAAAGCTTGATAAAACGATAGACAGCATACGCAAACGTTTTGGCAAAAAGGCTATACAACCTGCACTTATATGTAAAATGGATACTATGTTTTTGCCATCGGGGCTTTCGCTTCCTATGTCTAAAGGAAAAACGTGAGTTTTTTTCAATGTATGACCATTCTGTAACTTAAAAGCGATGACATCAATATTTTGCAAATCGGTTTTATTTTCACTCTTGCTAAAACTTTTTGCAGCCTAATATTGACAATTTTTCTTCTTGGTTTTATACTGAAAACTGACAGAATGTGACAAGGGGGAATTTTATGTACGAAAACGAACTTTTCGGTGGTTGGGAGATAGTCGAACAAATAGGAACCGGCGGTTTCAGCAAAGTATATAAAATACGCAAAAATGACGGTATGGGCGGAGAATATTTTTCCGCACTTAAAGTTATCACCATTCCTTCCGGCCAAGAAGAATATCGCTCATATAAAGAAGAAGGATATAGCGATGCCGACATATCCACCATATTCAAAAACCAGGCACAAAGTATTGTAAACGAGTTTAAGCTGCTTTCCGAATTTCGAGGTTGTACCAACGTAGTAAGCTACGAGGACCATAAGGTTGTACCCCAGCCTGACGGATATTCCTGGCACATCTTTATTCGTATGGAGCTTTTGGACACGCTTCC
>JAZSLS010000074.1:0-5760 GCA_045535465.1 Eubacteriales bacterium | reverse complement strand
TGCCTATATGGGGGATGCCGTTATCGAGCTTATGGCACGCCGCCGTATAATCGGTGACGGCGACCGCAAGATAAGCGACCTTAACGTGGATGCAAAAAAATACGTAACGGCGGTCAGCCAAAGCGCCGCCGTGGAGCGTGTTTTGCCGCATCTTTCAGAAAAGGAACTGCAGATGTTTAAGTACGGGCGCAACGCAAAGGGTGTGCATACACCAAAAAGCGCTTCGGCGGTGGATTACCGCCGTGCAACGGGGCTTGAGTGTCTGTTTGGTTATCTGTATCTTTTGGGGGACACAGAGCGTGCGCAGTGCCTATTTGACTTAGCCTACGAGGCGGAGGATTAATTATGGCAGGTAATTATAACAAGCTCAGCGACAAGGAAAAAGAAATATATAAATACATCCGTGAGTCTATCACCAACGAGGGCTATGCCCCCTCTGTTCGTGATATTTGCGAGGCTTTAGGTATAAGATCCACGTCAACTGTGCATCTTTATATAAAGCGCCTTGAGGAAAAGGGATATATTGACCGTCGTGACGGCAAAAGCAGAGCCATAACCTTAAAAGCAAAACAGCCTTCCGAGCAGCCCCGTACCGTTCGTGTTCCGCTTATCGGTCAGGTTCGTGCAGGCGTGCCCGTTCTTGCTGTGGAAAACTATGACGGATACGTGGATTATCCTGCGTCTATGGCAGGCTCGGACTCTATTTTCGCTCTTCGTGTTATCGGTCAAAGTATGATAGAAGCGGGGATAATGGATGGTGACATTGTTATCGTTGAAAACCGCCGTTATGCCGATGATGGGGAAATAGTGGTAGCTTTGATAGACGACAGCGCTACGGTTAAGTATTTCTACCGTGACAACGGGAGGATAAGGCTTCAACCCGCAAACTCTACAATGGAACCTATCTATGCAAAAGACGTGGTAATATTGGGTAAGGTAATAGCCAACTTCCGTTTTTATTAAAAAAAGCAAAAAAACTATTGACAATTATTACAATTTGTGGTATTCTTTTTTGGCGGCATTAAAACTGCCAAAATGATCCATTAGCTCAGCCGGTAGAGCACATGACTTTTAATCATGGTGTCCGGAGTTCGATTCTCCGATGGATCACCAACAAACAGCCTTGCATTAAGTTGCAGGGCTGTTTGTGCTTTACAGGCAAAATAAGGAGGGGTTTTTGTGTTTGTAAGAAAAGCAGAAAAAGGCGATATAAAGGGCATAATGTCCTTGCTTTATCAGGTGGCGGAGGTTCACCATAAGGGCAGACCCGATATTTTCAAGGGAGGCGCTTCCAAGTATACCGAGGAGGAGTTGTCGGAGATAATAACCGATATCAAAACTCCGGTCTTTGTTGCCGTGGACGATAAGGGCTTGGTTTGCGGGCACGCCTTTTGCGTTTTTAAGGAAAGCGTGGATAACCACGTCCTTGTAAACAACAAAAGCCTTTATATAGACGATATTTGCGTTGATGAAAACCACAGAGGTAAGCATATCGGCACAATGCTTTGCAACGCTTCGCTGGCACTGGCAAAAGAGGAGGATTGCTATAACGTTACTCTTAATGTGTGGTGTCTTAACGAGGGTGCTATGGAGTTTTATAGGGCACTGGGCTTTACTCCGCAACGAATAACTATGGAAAAGTTTTTGTAAGTATTGACTTTAAGGACGTAGCGTGTTAGAATTACAATGAAGAAAAAGGGTTTATTTGGAGGATAAAATGGAAAACATTCTTAAAAGATTAAGCCTTAGAGAAAAAATCGGTCAGATGCTTATGTTTGACTTCAGAAAATGGCAAAACAGTGACGAGGATAAACAGTCCGACTATACGGTTATGTCTGACGAAGTGAAGGGTATGATTCAGCGTAACAAGCTTGGTAACGTTATCCTTTTTGCCGAGAACTTTGAGTCTACTGAGCAAATTACTCGTCTTAACCACGCATTTCAGTCTTGTATAGAAAACGATATACCTATGCTTATAGGCGTTGACCAAGAGGGTGGCAGAGTTGTTAGAATGAGCAACGGCTGCTCTCTCCCCGGTAATATGGCCGTTGCCGCTACCGATAGCGCGGAGCACGCATACACCGCAGGTCTTATAACGGGTAAGGAGCTTGCTGCTGTCGGCATTAACGTTGACTTTGCTCCTTCTGTGGATATCAACAATAACCCCAACAACCCCGTTATCAACGTGCGCTCCTTCTCTTCTGACCAAAACCTTACCGCAAAGTACGGTACGGCTATGGCAAAGGGCTTGCAGGATGCAGGTGTTGCCGCTACGGTTAAGCATTTTCCCGGCCACGGTAACGCAAGCGTTGACTCTCATATTGGTTTGCCTTGCATTGACGTTACTTATGATGAGCTTATGAATTTTGAGATAGTTCCTTTCAAGGATGCTATCGACAACGGCTGTAAGATGGTAATGTGCGGCCACATTCAGTTCCCTAATATCGAGCCTACTATGCTTATGTCCAAGCAGGATAAGAAGGAAATTCCTATTTCCGCAACCCTTTCCAAGCGTTTTCTTACGGATATTCTCAGAGACGAGCTTGGCTTTAAGGGCGTTCTTATAACCGACTCTATGCAAATGCAGGGCGTTTCCAGCCACGTTGGCTCCGAGCTTGCAAACATCCTTGCAATTAACGCAGGCGTTGATATACTTCTTATGTGCACTGCTCTTCGTTCTCTTAAGGATGAGCCTAAGCTTGTTGCACTTATAGATAACATAGTTGCCGCTGTTGAAGATGGCAGAATTCCTATGTCCAGAATAGACGAGTCCGTTATGCGTGTTCTCACTTTAAAGAAGGAGCTTGGCTTGTTTGACGCTCCCGCAGTTGACGTTGATACCGCAGTAAGTAATGCGCTTTCCGTTGTGGGCTGTGAGGAAAACCGCACCGCCGAAAGGCTTATTGCTGCAGAAGGCGTTACCGTTCTTAATAATAACGGCGTTCTTCCCATAACAACCGAAGGCAAAAAAACCTTGCTGTTTGCAGGCTACGCCAATAAGGTTAACGCATTCCAGCTTACCCTTGGCAGACTTAAGGAAGAGGGCAAGCTTGGCGATATGGATTATTCCACCTACGTTTACGCTAACAAGAAGGAACTGGATGACGAAGCCAAGGCGGCTATCGACTCTGCGGATAACATTCTCCTTCTTACTGAAACCGAGCCTAATATGGCGCATAGCAATTGGTACATAGCTTTCCCAAAGGCTGTTTGCGAGTATGCTAAGTCCGTAGGTAAAAAGGTTGTTGTTATAAGCGCGTTTATGCCTTACGACGCTGTTCTTTACCGCAACGTGGACGGTCTTCTCCTTTGCTACTGCTCTAAGGGTGTTCCCGGTGCCGTAGTTAAGGATATCCACTCCACTCTTGCATACGGTGTAAATATCCCCGCAGCCTTTGAGGTGGTTCTTGGCAAAGCACGTTGCTGCGGTAAGCTTACCATAGACCTTCCCGAGATGGACGAAAACGGTAAGTTTGACCCCGCCAAGGTGGTATATCCCCTTGGTAGCGGCATAGCTTTGGGTTAAAAAAATAATTGTAAAATAAAAGCAAAAAAGGTATTGACAATTATAGTATAAAGTGGTATAATACCTCTCGCAGTCGACAGATTGCGATTTCTGGGTGTGGCGCAGTTTGGTAGCGCGCTACCTTGGGGTGGTAGAGGCCGTGGGTTCAAGTCCCGCCACTCAGACCAAATAAAGGAGGTCCTTCGGAGTCTCCTTTTTTGTTTTGTAGCTGTCAGGTGTGCCGTCTTTGCGAATATCAACAACAAGCAATACGTGCCCTCTCATTCAAGCAAACAAAGACCTTGGAAGCGATAAAACCTCCAAGGTCTTTTTAACTTTTTAACCGCCGTAAACCACTTAAAAAGTCATAAGGCGTTGAAAAAACGTCATCACCAAGGCATTGAATCTAAGTGGCTTTCGTAGAGCGACTTAATGTACTCAAAATCTTCATCACTCACGTTAAAGCTGTTAAACTTATCATTGTTATACGCATTAAGATTATCGGATGCATCGCATTCCAACGCTACGTTGCACTCATCTCCGGAAAGATAAATCTTCGTATCACCTACAATAACATAAATATTGTAACTCCCAAAGCATCTTGGAACATAACCATTATACTCTCGGCGTTTTCTAAGCAAAATTTCTTTCACTTTGTCCGACTCTTCTCGGTTTAACTGATATGACGTCTTTTCATCATTCATTTCATAATATATTATTGCCGTTTGGGCATCTTGCCGTATTGCCGCAATGGTAACAATCGCCGAAACGCAAACGAAAACAGCCGCAAGACAGATTATTACTACTTTCCTTTTCTTGAGCTTTTTGCCGTTCTCCGAAGGTTTTTGTTCGGAAAATTTTTCCTTTGTATCAATATTATTCGTATTGCTATCCATAATTAAACCTCCTTAAAGTTATACTTCATTGTACCACGCCTTTCACCGTTTTTCAACACCTATAAATGCATCTTGCAAACCTCTCATTGCCGTTTTAGTCCTATGCCTTGTTGCGGCGGCGTTTGTTGTATTTACCTTTTTTCCTCCAAAACTTGGAATATTTATATCGCCCGTATAAAAGGCAAAAAACACTTGCATAGGGCAGGTGCTTTTTGCTATAATTGAAAGCGAAAGGGGTTGATGTAATGGCTATCGGTATAAAAGTGAACAAAGCGGTAAAAGGCTACGACTACGGAGCAAGCAGGTTTTTTGGAGACCCTGCTATTCCCGGTGCGTGGATTAACGATTTCTACGACAGTGAAATATTCTTTTGCCAGCTACGGTGTTCCGATATAGCGCCGTTTGACAGGGAAGGGGTGTTACCTCATAGCGGTTATATTTACGTCTTTCTTGATATAGGCACAGCTCCCTACAAGGCGCGTGTTCTCTATTACGACGGTAAGCCGGATACTGTGGTTGATAACTTTAACGGTGAGGCAGATGAGCTTTTCACCCAAAGCTGGACAATGAATTTCTTTTTAACCGATGAGGCTGCCGAAGGCAACAAGCTTTTGGGCACACCTGCCGATTGGCAATACGGAGGTGAAAAACCAAGGGTGTTTTTGCAGTACGACCCGTTGGATGCTCCTATGGGGTTCCTTGGCGCTATGGATGGCTTTGCCTATTTTCTTTTTGAGGAAAGGTCAAGCAGCTTCGAACACGTTGTTTACGTTGAGGAATATAGCTGATTTTTTCGAAAACGCTGATGCTTTTTTTGTAAAATGGCCCGGCGTTTTTTGCGTCTTGATGAAAATTAAATTCTTGTAAATGATTGGTGCAAACCTAGGTTTATATACATATAATATATTGACAATTTATTTCCATTAATGTATAATTATAGGAAAACGTGGAGTATTTTAAGAATTTTTGAGGTGAGGATAGTTTTATGTACGAGAACGAGTTGTTTAACGGTTGGAAAATAGTTGGTGACCCCATCGGAACAGGCGGCTTCAGTAAAGTGTATAAAATTTGCAAAACTGACGATGTTGGCGGCGGCGAGTATTATTCTGCCCTTAAAGTTATAACTATACCTTCCTCCAACGATGAATATCGTATTTACGTTGAGGACGGTTATGATAAGGACAGCATTTCCAGAATATTTAAGGATCAAGTTACAAATATTGTAAACGAGTTTAAGCTGCTTTCCGAATTTCGAGGTTGTACCAACGTAGTAAGCTACGAGGACCATAAGGTTGTACCCCAGCCTGACGGATATTCCTGGCACATCTTTATTCGTATGGAGCTTTTGGACACGCTTCC
>JAZSLS010000086.1:0-5323 GCA_045535465.1 Eubacteriales bacterium | reverse complement strand
TACAAATTTTGTCTTCCTAAGACCGCTTGCCCTCCGACTTGGTGCTATTTACATCGAAAGAGGTATACATACGGATGATGACGGTACTGTTCACGGCGACCGAATAAAGTTCAAAAATTTTACGCTTACAGGTACTAAGTTCAGCAAATGCACATCGGAAGGAAGCGGCGGAGCAATAACTATATCGGGTGTCAGCAACACCCCAAACTATGCAGGGCTTTACGGCACAAAGATCGGTTCCAAAGCGGGTGAAGGAATTTTTCTTAACCAATGCACCTTTTCAGAGTGTAAGTCAGGCAAGGACGGCGGAGCCATTCATTTTGAGGCAAGGACAACTTTAATGAATTTGGACGGTGCCACCTTCAATAAGTGCGAGGCAAACGGTGGCGGTTCGGCGATTTATTTGAGTGAAGGTGCGGTTATCGGCTCTTTGGTGGCAAACGGTGCAACCTTCAGCAACAACAAGGCTTGTACAGGCAACACCAACTACGGCGGAACTGTTCGTACCGTTGGTCTTGCTTCGGTCAACGCTACCTTTACAAACTGTTCCTTTTACGGCAACACATCCATGGACGGCGGTGCTATATACTGGAACTCCGGCAGAGTGTATAATGGTACTGTCTACATAGTATCAGCTCCTTCTCTTACTCTTAACGGCTGCACGATAAGAAACAATACCGTAACCCGTAACGGCGGCGGTATTTATAACGAGGCTAAACTGCTTCTTAAAAATACCGATATTTATTCAAACAAAGCCTTGGACGGCGGCGGTATTTCCATGCGTAACTACAGTAACATAAACGGTCAGCTTCCCCCTAGCCTTTCTTTGGAACTGGATTCTACAACCAACATATACAGCAATACCGCAAACGGCAGCGGTGCAGGCATACACTTTGAGCTCCGTAATTCCGATATGGAATCGCAAGCCCCTGCCAACGGCGGTAAAATAGACTACAAGCTGGTGCTTAAGGGGGCAAAGATATACAGCAATACGGCAACCAATAACGGTGGCGGCGTATGCTTTGAAAGCCTTACGGAGGCGGATAAGTTTTTCGTTTTCGACGTAGAGCTTAATTCAGGTGAAATATATTCCAATAAGGCAGCAAACGGCGGCGGTATATACGCAACCTCCATTGACCGCGACCTGGGTATTATCATAAACGGCGGTGTTATAGGCGGTAGCGGTAAAGCCAATACCGCTACCAGCAACGGCGGCGGTATATATATAAATTCAGGTAACGTTGCCATGAAAATGAACAACGGTAGTATTACTTATAATACTGCAACCAATAACGGTGGCGGGATATACGTTAATGCGAGTACTGCTGAATTTACCGGCGGTATCTTGAGTAATAATACAGCTAAAAACGGCGGCGGCGTTTTTGTTGCAGGCGCAGGTGCGGTAACGATGAATCCTGTTACCGATGCAAGCGGCAACGTAACAAGCTATGCCACGGTAACCCAAAACGAAGCAGATACTTCGGGCGGCGGCGTTTACGTTAGTGCGGCTTCCACATTCAACATAAATGAAGGTATTATATCCAAAAACAAAGCTAAAAGCGGCAACGGTGGCGGCATAGCCATATCAAGTGGCACGATAAATGTTCGAGGCGGTAATTTTTACAATAACGAAGCTTTAAACAGCAATGGCGGTGCTATAATGGCAGCAGGTGCTTCCAGTAAAGTTTCAATTATCGGCGGCATCATCGGTAGTGTCGACAATATAGAACTTGCAAACAGGGCAGGCCGTGGAGGTGGCGTTTATGTCCACAACGGCGCAACCCTTGAAATCTCCAACGGTTGTATAGGATACAACAAAGCCGTTTACATTTACGCAGACGGTGTGCAAAACACCGCAACAGCTATCGGCGGCGGTATCGCAACATTGAACAGTAACGCCACTATAACAGGTGGTATAGTTATAGGCAACCAAGCGGAAAACAGGGGCGGCGGCATATATCTGTACAGTGACACCCAGACTGAAAAAATGACCTTTTCTGATGGCACCATTGGCGTGGACGAAAATGGCTTCCCTGCTCCAAATATAGCAAATTACGGCGGCGGCGTATACGTTAATAACGCCTTGTTTGAAATGACAAAATCCGGAGACGTATCGGGCTCAATAACCAACAACATCGCATTGGTAGACGGCGGCGGTTTGTACGTTATATCTGCCCCCGTAACAATAGCCGGCGACATAGGATACAATATAGCGGCGAATAATGGCGGCGGCGTGTATCTTGACAGTGCGGCAATAGCCTTTACAGGCAATATACACGACAACGAAGCCGGATTTTTAACAGGGGCCGATGGCAAAACACCTGTTGAAGGACAAGGCAACGGCGGTGGCATATACGTAGTTTCTGACTACATAGACGACGCCAACGTTAAGGAAGCCGTTATAAACGGCACTATAAGCGGCAACATTGCTAACATCAACGGCGGCGGTGTTTACGCCAAGAACGGCGCTAACATAAGTATAACCGGTGGTGATATACACTCCAATCAAGCTCCAAGTGGCGATGGCGGTGGCGTTTACGCAACCGATACCACTACATATATCGAAATATTAGGTGGTAATATAGGTCTTGAGGATATGCCTAACGTGGCACTTAACGGCGGTGGCGTTTATATCAATGGCGCAAGCTTCATACTTGATAAAACCACAAATTCCGAAGGCTCTATAGGCTACAACTTAGCCCTTGCCGATGGCGGCGGCGGTTATTTTTACAACACCAACGTACAAATCAAGGGCAATATAAACGATAACACCTCAAAGGGTAACGGCGGCGGCATATATCTCAATAACGCAACGGTTGCGGTGGAAGGTGATATAATCAATAACTACTCTACCTCTGTCGGAGAGCTGAGGGCGGTTGTTGGTAACGGTGGCGGTGCTTACCTGGTTGATAACTCTGTGCTTAATATGGGCGCAGACGGCAATATAACGGGCAACACAACCGACGGCAACGGTGGCGGTATAGCCGCATACAACAGCTCAACTATTAACTTGGGCGACGGTATTGTTTCTCTTAACATGGCTAACTACGGAAGCGGCGGCGGTGTTTACGCCAGCAATTCATTAGTAGAGATAACAGGCAGTGATATTTTGGAAAACAACGCCTTAAACGGCGGCGGCGTTGCTGCTTTCAGCGATTCTACCGTTAACTTGGGCGGCGGCTTGATTACGGAAAACACTGCAGACAACGGCTTCGGTGGCGGTGTTTACGCCAACGATTCCATTATTGAAATAACGGGTAGCGATATTTGCTACAACAGCGCAAAGAATGGCGGCGGCGTTTGTGTCACAAACGGCGGTAACCTTATTATGTTTGGCGGGTTGTTAAGGTACAACAACGCAGTAGGAACACCTGATGATACAGTAACCACAGCCTTCCATCTGGACGAGACCCTTGCAGGCGTAGGCGGCGGCGTATACCTGAGCAACGGTGTAGAGGCAGAGCTTAGTACCTACGAGCTTACAGGTACAGACAACAAGTTCGGTATCTATGGCAATCTTGCAGATTTTGCGGCAGATGACGTGTTTGCAAACGGCGTTAATACTCAGCTTATTCTGCCCAAAGCGCGCTCTATGACACTAACGGGCACTGAATTTGAGCGTGCGACGGGCTGGTTTGAGGATTACGTAAAGGACGACAGTATGTATACAAGTGGTCTTAACGGGAACTCCTCCGTCGGTGGCGAGCGTTATAGGTTTACCGACCGAACCGTAGTCGCTTATGTCAACGCACAAGATGCGGCAGATAATACTTCCCAAACAACGGTGTATATCAACACCGCAAACACCTATGTATGCCTCACTCTTGGCGTCTCAAAAGCAGGATTTGGCGAAATCACCGTTTTAAAAAGCGGCGAAAACATTGATCCTGATCAGTTGTTTGTGTTTATGTTAAGCGGAACAACAACCGAAAGTGGTCAGACAATAGAGTTTAAATTCACAATTAAAGGCGAAGGCTCTATTACAATAAGCGATGTACCCGACGGTGAGTATACGATAACGGAGATTACTGATTGGGCATGGCGCTACGAACTGGCAAATATAGTTGTTTCAAATGGTAGCATTGATTTATCAAGCTACAGCGGCACTGTTAGTGTCGGCGAAGCAGACGCTTCACCCGATATCGAATTTTTCAACAGAAAAGTAAAGAATCGGTGGTTAAACCACAACAGCAATGTTGTCAGAAACGTTGCATCTACGCAAGAAAAAGGAAACGAAGTGGAATACACCTTAATAGCAGATTTGCCCAAGAAAAAAACAACGATAATCACATAGTCTTGGTGCAGTAAAGCCAAAGCAGACTTTTGAAACAATGGCTTTCCCTGCCCCTGCAAGGAGCAATTACAGGTCTTGTCCTTCAATGGACCGACACAGGTGATACCAAACTTCAGAAGCTAAGAGTGCCCAACAGACTACGTACCAATCCCCCAGATATAGCCAAGGCAGTACATGGAATCTTAGGTTTGATCCGTGTATAGCTTGATATATGTGGGGGCCCGGCGTAAGCGCCTACTCAAGCAGCCGTAAGTTTTTCCCTAAAGACTTCCCTGAAGGGTTAGTGAAATCTGTTGTAAAACAGGTAGGCATAGAAAACGAGCGTGGTTATTTTGATAGTAGATTTGATGTTACTGTAGAACTGACAGATTCTGCTGCGAGCGATCCCGACGGTACTCTCGCTAAATTTAATAAATTCAATTATAATCACACTTGCATTTTATTAAAGAAACCGTAATTGTTTAGCAACTATTTAAACAGAAATGTCGGGGTAAGTTACTAAATATACAATAAATAATAATTGCAAAAGTGATGATTAGACCCAAAATTGAACCGAACCGTTAAAACGAGTAACGAAAAACGCCCTCCTATGGTATAAATAAGGACCATTGGAGGGCGTTTTTATGTCAAAAAAATAAAAAAACTTCCTGTTTGTTTTTTTGAGTAAGAGATTCCGAAAAAGATATCGTTGAAATTCACAATAAAATAGGAGTCAATCTCTTGCAGTCCGGTAAAACTGTTAAGAACTTGACTCCTATTCAGATTTATTTATACTGTTTTCTTCTTTGGCAGGTCAAACACCATATTACTATACGCCACCGTGTTTTGGTTGGGTATATGTAGGTATACCCTGTAAGGTCCATAGCGCTGACAGCAGGGATGGTCAGCTTTGCAGCTGAGGAGCCGTTGCTGGTTTGCACCGTACATATCGCACCGCCGTAGTTTGCACTGTTGCGGACAAAGTCGGTGTCTGAAACGTTCAGGTCGATATTAGTGTTTGTTGCGCTTTGCAACTGGATAGCACCGCCG
>JAZSLS010000125.1:0-16882 GCA_045535465.1 Eubacteriales bacterium | reverse complement strand
ACCGTCGTTACCGCAGGTGAAGTGCCAAGAAACGTCAACGTCGGTAGTTTTACCGTAGTTGTGGTTTGCAAGAGAAGTAGAAGTGGAAGGATAAGCGCCGGTGTTATGTACAACTATGTACTTTTGATAGTTGTAGGTACCACGGCCCTTTTTACCTGCCGCAAGGAAGTCAGCCTTAACAAACTGCTCCCATCTTGTGCCGGCACCCAGATAATAAGTAACGTTATTTGTCATAAGGTTATTATCGGGGGTGGGCATACTGTTGGGAATGGTGATAACGGGCGCTACAAAGTCAGCGTCCGCAATTACTGCCTCAGTCTTAACGGCGGTAAAGCTGAATACGCTTACAACCATAAGAAGAGCAAGCAGTAAAGACGAAAATCTTTTAGAAATGCTCATAGTATACCTCCATTAAATATCTTTCTAAGTTTAATTTAACACACAAAATGCAAGTTTTCAATAGAAATTTTGGAGCTTTTATAATTTTTTTACAATTTCCCACAAAGGCTTTGTACAACACGCACAATTCCTTTGCCAAAATGTGCGCACAATGCCTAAAGGGCTATTCTTCCTCGTCCTCGTCGTCCAAGTAGTAAATAGATTTTTTGCTTTTCTTTTCAAAATGAGTGTTTACGTACTCTTTCACTTTATCAAATTCTTTTATATACATTATGCGGAAATTTGTACTGCTTACGGAAAGAGTGCCTAAGTTAAGCTCTAAATCCTTGGGACTTTGAGTAAGGGTAAAGTAGCTACGGTCAACGTCGCTTACGCTGTACTTTCTTCCGTCGGAATAGGTAATGGTAAGGCCGTCGCCCTCAAAATCAAGAGTTACGTCACCGTTTTTGGCAGAACGGTAATAGGTCCAGCCCAAAGCAAGCGCAAGTACAGCCTCGGAAAGAAAAAGACTTTTAAGGTTTTGGTACATAAGAAACACTATCGCAACCGTTAGTGCCAAAAAAATCCCCAATATAACCTTAAGGTCATTTTTGCGACGCAGTGCCGCATCTGTTTTTACCGTCAGCTTATCCATTGTATTTCTCCTTTTTCGTTTATTCTTGCCATTACTATGCCTTTCATATCCGGTGCCGTATCCGCAACAACCGTACCTTCCTCAAGAAGCTTTTCTGCCGCACCTACGGTGTCTTCCCTGTTAGTGTGAAGGTAAGCAACAGCCTCTCCCTTTTTTGCAAAGTCGCCAACCTTTTTTGTAAGATATATGCCTGCGGCGTGGTCAACGCTGTCCTCCTTGCGCAGTCTGCCTGCACCTAAAACGCAGGCCGCTTTACCGTAACAAAGCGCATCCTGCACGGAAACAAAACCGTCCTTTTTTGCAACAAACGGCTTTATTATCGATGCTTTTGGCAGCTTTGAAAGGTCATCTATACAAGAAGAGTCTCCGCCCTGGGCGATTACCATAACACGGAAAGCGGTAAGCGCTTTGCCGCTTTCCACCATTTCCTTAGCGGTAGCAAAGCACTCCTCCCTGCTGCCTTTTCCTGCAAAGGCAAGCATCTCTGCCGAGAGGTGCAAGCAAAGGGTAAGGAAACGCTCCTCGCCCTCTCCCTTAAGGGTATTTATAGCTTCTTCTACCTCAAGGGCGTTGCCTATGGCGTATCCCAAGGGGCTTTCCATATCAGTAACCAGCGCAGACGTGGCTTTCCCTGCCCCTGCGCCTATGCCCACCATAGTTTTGCCAAGGGATACAGCTTCGTCTGCGGTTTTCATAAAAGCACCGCTGCCCGTCTTTACATCAAGAACTATGCGGTCAGCACCTGATGCAAGCTTTTTACCCATTATACTGGAGGCTATAAGCGGAATGCTGCTTACTGTGCCCGTAACGTCACGAAGGGCGTACAGCTTTTTGTCAGCCGGAGCAAGGTTGCCGCTTTGACCTATAACGGAAAGCCCTATGGAGTTTACGGTTTTTATAAATTTTTCCCTTTCTATTACGGTGGAAAAGCCCTTTATGGACTCCAGCTTATCAAGCGTGCCACCTGTGTGGCCTAAGCCCCTGCCGCTCATTTTTGCAAGCTTTACCCCTGCGGCGGCAACTATGGGAGCCACCACCAAGGTGGTTTTATCCCCTACCCCGCCGGTGGAGTGCTTGTCAATTTTTATACCGTCTATTTCGCTAAGGTCAACGGTGTCGCCGCTGTCCCTTATATAAAGAGCAAGAGCTGTGGTTTCAGCTTCGGTCATCCCCTGTAAGCATATTGCCATAAGCAGTGCCGATGCCTGATAGTCGGCTATCTCGCCCCTTGTGTAGCCCTTTACAAAATAGCCTATCTCTTCGTCGGTAAGCTCATAGCCCTCACGTTTTTTGTTGATGATGTCGATTATGTTCAAGAGAAAACCTCCCTTTTACAGATTATGCTTGTCAAAGCCCATCGGAAACAAAGCGGAAAGGGTTGTTTTTGTGTAGCCGCCCTTGCCGTCGCTTAATACAACCGCAAGAGTGCTGTCACAAAACTCCGAAAGGGTTTGGCGGCATATACCGCAAGGCGTTATCTCCTCTACCCTATCCCTTCCGCCTGCAATTGCTATGGCGGTAAAGCGCTTTTGCCCATCGCTTACCGCTTTAAAAAGAGCAACCCTCTCAGCGCAAACGGTTGCCCCAAAGGAGGCGTTTTCTATATTACAGCCTGTGTATACGACACCGTCCTCGGTAAGAAGCGCCGCACCCACACGGTAGCCCGAATATGGCGCATAGGCAGCTTCTCTTGCCTGTACTGCTTTTTCAAAAAGCTTAGTATCCATTTTCGTCCTCGCTGTTCTTAAGCACCTTTACTATACGGCTTGTGCCAAGCCTGTCTGCACCCGCTTTGATAAAGGCTATGCCGTCATCTACGGAGGATATCCCCCCTGCCGCCTTCACAAGTAAGCCCTTCGGTGCGTTTTTATAAAGAAGCTCTACATCCTTTACGGTTGCGCCGCCTTTAGAAAAGCCCGTGGAGGTTTTTATATAGTCAGCTCCTGCGTTATGTACTATGCGGCACATAAGCGCCTTTTCCTCGTCGGTAAGAAGGCAGGTTTCAATTATAACCTTTAAGGTTTTACCTGCACAGGCGGATTTTACCAAGCGTATTTCTTCCTCTACCTCCGCCACTTTGCCCGATTTGAGAAGACCTACGTTGATAACCATATCTATCTCCTCTGCGCCGCACAACACCGCATCCGCCGCCTCTGCCGCCTTTATGGCAGGGGTGTTGTAGCCGTTGGGAAAACCGATTACGGTACATATCCTTACTTTTCCGGCTACATATTCCGCCGCTTGCTTTACAAAACAGGGCGGTATGCAAACGGAAGCTGTGCCGTATTTAATGCCGTCATCGCAAACGCTTTTTATATCCTCCCAGGTACAGCCTACCGTAAGCAGAGTGTGGTCCACGTGGGAAAGCAGTTCGTTTATCTTCATAAAGCCTTTTATTCCCTTTCCTATATCTTTCATATATATTATAGCACACTTTCCATATTTTCTCAACAAAAAAAGCGGCTTTTGCCGCTTTTTTGTTTTATATTCTATTACGCTTTCTATTACGCTGCGGAAATTTCCAACTTAATAGAAATATAGTCTGCGCTGGAGATTTCGCCGGAAGCGTCGATATCGCCTGCTTCCTTGAATGCGCCGGAAAGGGTAAGAGTGTTATTGAGTGCGCCCTTGATAGAGATATAGTCGGTAGCGGAAACCATACCGTCACTGGTAAGGTCGCCCTTGATAACTATCGCATAGCTCTTAACCACTGCGTTTTCAACAACAAGGTTTACGGTAAAGCCTGTACCTACAACACCGCTTGTAACCTCGGTACCGCTTGCGTTCTTAATAACTATGTAAGAGCTTTCCTCGTTGAACATAGCCTTAACGCTGTCAGCGGAAACGTTGGTCTTAACACCGGTAAGGAGGTTGCCCTTGAAAGCAACGGAGGTGTCCTTAATAGTAAGGTCCGTAGGATGGAGAGCCTTGCCACCGTTGAACACAACGTAAGCGTTGGGGCTTATGGTGTTGCTTGCGGAAAGGTAAAGACCGCAGAACTCAATAGTGTCGCCTACCTTAGCGGAAGCAGCGTAGCTGTGGTTTGCATAGCCGCTGTGTACTGCATAAAGCAGATTGTTGCCGCTTACGGTAACGGACTTGGAGGCACCGTTTTCATACTTTTCGCTAACGGTATAAGTACCGTCCTTGTTGGGGGTACATACAAGAGCCGTCCAGTATACGGAAGAGAAGGTAGAACCCTTGGAGGCAGTCCATACCATAGAGGTGCTGGCAAGAACGCTGCCGTTTATCTCTGCAAGAGCAACGTACTCAACGTCAGAGGGATATGCATCGGGATAGCCGAGCATAACGGTCTTTGTTGCGCTGCCTTCGCTGTCTGCACCTACTGCGGTAATCTTAACGTCAAGGTACTTACCGTCATTCTGTGCAGGAATCATAATGGAAGTGGAGGAGGTGGTGCCGCTGTAAACAACGGAGGAATTGGTAATATTCTTTTCACCCATCCACTTGGTTACTTCGTACTTGTAAGAGGTAGCGCCGTCAACTGCGTTCCAGCTTGCAGCTACTGCAGAGCCGTGCTTTACGTTGTTTGCAACAGTAATAGAAGGAGCGGAAACGCCCATACTACCTGCAATTGCGGTCATATTGTTGCGGAGGTAAGGAAGGATAACGCCAAGGTCCATATCGTAACCTGCGTCGTTGGGGTGAACGGTATCCATAAGGTAGCTGGTGGTAGAGGAGGAAACCTTCTGCCAAGCAGAGTCTACGTCAATACAGAAGCCGCTGGTTTCAGCAGCAACGTCTCTAATTGCCTGCTGATACTGCTTAAGGTATGCGTCAAGACCGCCGAAGTTGGTGTAACGAGAGGAGTCAAGAGAGTTGTTACAGTCGTTGGTGGTCATAAATACAACGGTTGCGCCGAGAGCGGTACACTTGTTGTAAAGGGTTTTAAGGTTTGCCTTGAAGGTAGGCAAGGTATTGGAGGTAACGGTGTACTGAATACAGTCGTTAAGTGCGTACTTAATGAAAACTATATCAGGGTTATGAACTGCAACAAGAGAGTCAAAACGCTTGATACCTTCATCGGTACGGTCACCGGGGGTTGCAACGTTAATTACGTTACAGTTAAACTCGGTGGAGATAGCCTCGGTCCAGCCGCCGCCTGCGGTAACGCTATCGCCGAGAGCAACTATCTTCTTATTGGAGTAAGCGGTGTTCTTGGAAGTATCACGGATGGTAGTAAGGCTTGCGTAGGAATTGGAAGTGAAGTTGGAGCCCCAAGTACCGCTGGTAGAGATGGTCTTGTTGGTAAGGTCAACGTTGTGAAGCTTAATAATGTCACCAACCTGTGCCTGCTGGAATACAAGGTAGTTCTTACGGCAGAAGTCTGCACCCTTGTTGGAGTCGGCAGGCTGGTTGCTTATAGCAATACCTATCTCGTTAGTGCCTATGTACTGGGAGTAGCTACGGTGAGTAGCAACCTTTTTCTTAACTACGTAGCCGCCTGCGGTGCTGTCATACACTGCGTAAAGCTTATCGTAGTACAAGCCGTTAAGGGTGTTACCGGGGGTAACTATAAAGCACTGGTTGTTTGCGGGGTCGGTTGTCCACAGATTGTTTATCTGGGAGAAGTAAATATTACCTGCCTCGGTCCTAACTATGCCGCCGGTAGGATTGGAGGGAGTGGTGCCGCCCTGAACATCACAAATGTCGTTCATATTAGTGGTGAGATAGTTTGTAAGAAGCTCAAGGTTTGCATCGTAGCCAACACCGTTGGGGTGGGTGGTATCGATGAGGTTGGTGGGAGCAAGACCCTTGTCCTTCCACATCTGATAAACGTTAATAAAGTGGCTGCCTGTTTCCTTAGCTACGTCTTCCATCCCCTTAAGGAATGCGTCAATATAATTCTGAAGACTGCCGTAGGAGCTGGAGGTATGGATTGGTTTTTCAAGAGAAGCAACCTTTATGTTGTTAGGGGTTACAAAGATAGTCTTTGCGCCTATGCTCTTGTTTGCATTATAAATGTTTTTGAGAGTGTTTTTGTAGGTGGTTATTGCGCCGGGCATATTAGCCGTGGTGGAAACGCTAAGCAGGTCGTTTATACCAAACTCAACAAAAACGATGTCGGGGTTATGAGCTGCAACGTAGGTCTGGTAACGGTAATTGTAGTAGTTGGTGGAGGTATCGCCGCCAAAGCCTGCGTTGATAAAGTTTGCGTTAAAGGTGTCGCTGAGATCCTCGGTCCAGCCGCCGCCTGCGGTAACGCTGTCGCCCATACAAACGATGGTCTTATCGGAGTATGCGGTTTTGGGGGTAGAGCTGTCACGAACGGTGGTAACGCTTATCTTAGCGTTGGAAACAAAGTCGCTTGTTGCCCAGGTGCCGCTGGTGGAAATAGTCTTATTTGCTACGTCAATACCGCTGAGCTTAAGCTTATCGCCAACACGAATCTTCTGCCATACAGGCCAGTTGTCCTTAGCAAATTGGTTAGAGTAGGTGTTGCCGGAGATAGGTGCGTAGTTGAACGCAAGACCTATACCGTTGGAAGGAACGGTAGAGGTGCTGGAACGGTGGGTAGCAACCTTTTCGGTTACTATGTAGCTGCCGGATGCGCTGTCATAAACCGCTATAAGGCGGGTATAGTAAAGCGCATTGATGCTTTGACCGGGGGTAAGAAGAATCATAACGTTGGTAGTAGGGTCAACCCAAAGGTTGTTTACCTTACTAACCTTAAGGTCGCCTATGTAGGTTTCAACGTTTGCTGCAGATGCCTTAGTGGTAGGCTTGAAGCATAAAGGGGTAACTACCATTGTCAATGCTAAAAGTATTGCAAGTAATCTTTTCATACCTGTATCCCTTTCGTTTTATTTTTATTTTGTCAGGGCTTAATTTATAAGCCCTGCATCATACTTAAGAATAAGGGTTGCGTCAAGGTTGTCTATAATTTCATCACCGTTTACGTCTGCAACGTCGGAAATATCATTTACAAGACCTGCATCGTACTTGAGAACCAAAACTGCGTCAAGGTTATCGATAACGCCGTCGTTGTTAACGTCGCCCATACCTTCGGGAATGCTTACAGTGGAGTCATTGCCGGTGGAGTCGTTGCCGGTGGAGTCGTCGGGAGCGGTGGTTGCATCCCAATCGAATTCGCCTTCGTAGTCGCAAAGAAGGTTTACGTTTTCCTTAAATGCGGGGATGATAAGCTCAAGGTTTGCATCGTAGCCAACCTCGGTAGGATGGGTGGAGTCAACGAGGTTTGTGGGAGCAAGGCCCTTTTCCTTCCACATAGAGTAAAGGTCGATGAATACGCAGTCATATTCATCGGCAACCTTCTTCATAGTGCCGATAACGGTATCTATCCAGCCCTGAAGACCGCCGTATGCATCGTATGCAGGGCCGTCAAAGGTAGCTATTTTAATATTGTTTGCAGACTGGAATACAGTCTTTGCGCCGATAGCGGTGTTTCTTGCATAGATATCACGAAGAGCCTTTTCGTACTGAGCAAGGCCTGCGGGAAGGTCGTTTTTGATAAGAGAGGAAACTGCATCGTTGATACCGAAGGAAACGATAACGATGTCGGGGTTATAAGCTGCAACGTGGGTATCGTAACGAGCTGCAAGAGAAGCGTGAGCGGTATCGCCGCCGAAGCCGCTGTTGATAACGTCGGTACGGAGAGCATCGCTAAGGTCATAAGTCCAGCCGCCGCCTACGGTAATGCTGTCGCCCATAGCAACGATGGTCTTATCGGTGTAGGGAGAGGTTAGAGCGTTTTTGTCACGTCTTGCGGTAACGGTTACCTTTGCGTTGGAAACAAAGTCGCTGCTGCCCCAAGTACCGGTGGTGCTTATGGTCTTCTTAAGGAAGTTAACGCCGCTGATGGTGAAGGTGTCGCCAACCTTAATGCGGTCCCAAACCTTCCAGTTTTCGATAGCGAACTTGTTGGTGGTGCTGTTAGCGGAAAGAGGAGCGTACATAATCATAAGTGCAACACAGCCGTTTTCAACGGTCTTGTTGTACGCACGGTGACAGCCTATCTTTTCTTCTACAACAAAGCCGCCTTCGCCATTGCTTCTTGCGTAAATCTTAGTCCAATATCTGCCGTTAAGAGAGGTGCCGGGGCCGAAAACAGCAAGCATATTGTTAGCGTCTGTGGGGAAAAGACCGGGGTTGATGTGGGAAAGGGTCATTTCGCCAAGTGCGTAGGTGTCATACTCTGCAGATGCGCCGGTAGAGGCAAAAGCTACCAAGCACGAAATGAGAGTGGCAAGGGTAAGTACAAGTGCCAATGTCTTTTTCATAGTTTTGCTCCTTTTGTGTTTCTTTTATTTAAATTTTTATATTGCCATTACATTTCCCAGCTGTTAAGGTACTTTTCCTGCTCTGCCGTAAGGGTGTCTATCTCCACTCCCCAAGCTGCAAGCTTCATACCCGCAACACGCTTGTCAATATTTTCGGGAACATCAACGGTGCCTGCCTTAAGGTCTTTTGCGTTTTCCGCAATATAACGGGCGCTGAGTGCCTGAATGGCAAAGCTCATATCCATTATCTCGGCCGGATGGCCGTCGCCTGCAGCAAGGTTAACAAGTCTGCCCTCGGCAATAACGTTTAGGGTGTTGCCGTTTTCAAGGGTGTAGCCGTTTATGTTGTTTCTGCGTTCACGAACGGATACCGCCATTTCCTCAAGGGTAGCCATATCAACCTCTACGTTAAAGTGGCCTGCGTTACAAAGTATAGCGCCGTCCTTCATCTGAAGGAAATCTTCCTTACTTATAACGCCGCTGCAGCCCGTAACGGTAACAAAGAAGTCACCGATAGCGGCAGCATCACGCATTTTCATAACCTTAAAGCCGTCCATAACAGCCTCTATTGCCTTTATGGGGTCTATCTCCGTAACAATAACAGAAGCTCCAAGCCCTGCTGCACGCTTTGCAACGCCCTTGCCGCACCAGCCGTAGCCTGCAACAACAACGTTCTTGCCCGCAACTATAAGGTTGGTGGTACGGTTTATACCGTCCCAAACGGACTGACCCGTGCCGTAGCGGTTATCGAAAAGGTATTTGCAGTTTGCGTTATTTACAAGCACCATCGGGAACTTTAAAGAGCCGTCCTTTGCCATAGACTTAAGTCTGATAATACCCGTAGTGGTTTCCTCGCAGCCGCCCATAACGCCCTCAAGAAGGTGAGGATACTCGCTGTGAATAAGGCTTACAAGGTCTCCGCCGTCGTCGATGATAACGTTGGGACCTATTTCAACAACACGGCTTATGTGACGCTTATACTCTTCCTCGGTAGCGCCGTGCCAAGCGTACACGTTAAGACCGCCGTGAACAAGAGCCGCCGCCACGTCGTCCTGAGTGGAGAGGGGGTTGCTGCCCGTAATATACATCTCCGCACCGCCTGCCGCAAGCACACGGCAAAGATAAGCGGTTTTTGCTTCAAGGTGAATGGAAAGAGCAACCTTAAGCCCCTTAAAGGGCTTATCCGTCTCAAACTCCTCCTCTATACTGCGAAGAAGAGGCATATTGCTTTTTACCCAATTTATTTTTTTATCTCCGCTTTCCCAAAGGGAAAGGTCTCTAATCTCACTCATTGTTCTCTGTCCCCTCTGCATCTTTTTTAGCAAACCAATCCGCAAACTGAGGCAGATAATTGCGGTGTGCCATAAGCAATTCCTCAAGCACGGGAACGCCGTACTTTTGGCTGGATACAAGAGGATTGATCATCATAGCAAGGAGAGTCTTATCATAGTCACCGCTTACAGCCGCTTCAACGGAAGCAACCTCAAAGGACTTAATCTGCTGAATAAGACCGTTGGTAGCCTTGGGGAGAGCGCCTATCTTTACAGGTACGGGGCCGTCCTTGGTGATACGGCAGCTTACCTCAACAACCTCGTCCTCGTCAAAGTTTTCAACCGCCTTGCCGGTGTTAAGAGTGTTAACTACCTGAATGTCGCCTCTGTCGGAGTAAATGGAGCAGATAAGGTTACAAGCCGCATCGCTGTAATATGCGCCGCCTCTCTTGGAAAGCAGCTCGGGCTTTTCTGCCAAATCGGGGTTTTTGTAAACCTCAAAGAGGTCGGTCTCTACCTGCTTTACGGTTTCGGCACGAGTGCCGTTGTGCTCAAACTTTTCTATTGCCTCCTCAAGGTATTCCTTAGCCATATAGAAATATCTGTGGTAAGGACAGGGAATAACGCCGAGAGCGTCCACAAAGCCCTTGTGCCAGCTTATGCCCTTAATGTTGTTCATACTCATAGTGCCCCACTTGTCAAGCACCTCTGCTGTTTTGTCCTCGCCGTCAACTAAAACCTTGGTAGCGTATACCATATGGTTAAGGCCGCCGAAATGAACCTCTACCTCGTCGGTAGGTCTGCCAACTATCTCGGCTATGCTCATATGCATATTGATGGGCACGTTACAAAGACCTATTGCCTTTTTGTGTGCGCCGTAACGGTAAACCGCCTCGGTAACCATACCTGCGGGGTTGGTAAAGTTTATAAGCCAAGCGTTGGGGCAAAGCTCGTGGATATCCTTACATATATCAAGTATAACGGGGATAGTGCGAAGACCCTTAAAAAGACCGCCTGCGCCGTTGGTTTCCTGACCGAGGATGCCGTGGCTTAAGGGAATACGCTCGTCCTTGATTCTTGCATCGAGAAGGCCTACACGCATCTGTGTGGTAACAAAGTCTGCGCCCGGAAGAGCCTCACGTCTGTCAAGAGTGGTGTAAAGCTTGATGGGAAGACCTGCCTTTTCTATCTGTCTTCTTGCAAGTGCGGAAACTATGTCCAGCTTTTCCTTGCCTTCCTCTATATCAACAAGCCAAAGCTCGTCAACAGGTAAGCGGTCATAACGCTTAATAAAGCCCTCTACAAGCTCGGGAGTGTAGGAGGAGCCGCCGCCGATAGTTACAATCTTAACGCCCATAATACATATTTCCTTTCTATATATGAAAATTTTTTAATTATCTGCCGTAGTTTTCAAAGAACATAAGAAGTGCGCCAACCTTACCTGCGTTATTGCCCATAGAGCAAGCTTCTATCTTTGTATATTCTTCAAGCTTTTCAAAGCCGCCGTATACCATTTCTCTAAGGTCGTCCATAAAGCGCTTTTGAGTGCTTACAGCGCCGCCAACCAAAAACTTTTCGGGGTCAAGGGCTACGCAAACGTTACCTATACATACGGCAATATCAGCAAGCCAAGCGGTATATATTTCCTTAATAACGGGGTCCTTGTCAAGGTTTTCGAAAACGTAAATGCCGTCTACGGTCTTACCTAATGCATCGGAGCAACGCTTAACAAGCTGGCTGGTTGCCTTTGCATAGTGAGGAACAATCTTACCGTCCTCTACAGTGTAGCTTGTAAGAGCAAAGCCGTATTCACCTGCCTTAAAGCTTTTACCTCGGAAAAGCTTACCGTCCACTATAACGGCACCGCCTATACCCGTGCCAACGGTCATAGCAGCCACTGTTGTGCAGCCCTTACCGGAGCCAAATGCCATTTCTGCCAATGCGGCACAGTTGCTGTCGTTTTCTACGGAAATGCGGTAGCCCGTAAGCTCCGCCAGCTTTTCACGAAGGTTATACTTTGTAAAGCGTTCGCTGCAGCCGTAGTCGGTGTTTTCGCCGGTTACGGGGTTAATAAAGCCTGCCATAGATATTGCAACACCGCCCAAGCCTTCGCCGTGGCTTTTTATAACGTCAACAAGCTGAGCTAAAAACTTCTCGGGCTCGTACTCGGTAGGTACCTTGTCTGCCTCTGTCTCCACAAAATTTTCATCCATTACAGCGTGCTTTATAAAAGTGCCGCCAATATCCATTACTATATATTTCATATCAAACACCTCATCGTTTTATTTTGTATTGAACGTTTACCTCGGAGGCAAAAGGAAGCATATTAAGCTTTGCCGCCTCTCCGTTTGCTCCAAGCCTTATTATTTCACCCTTTATGTCGTAGTACGCCTCCACATCTGCGGGTTTTGTTACGTTAAGGGTAACTATATCACCGTCTACCTCCCAGTCTACGGTTATAGGCCCGCTTTCGCTGTCAAAGGTGCCCGAAGCGTAGCTTATCCTGCCCAACGGGTCGTAAACGGGAGTTATTGCTACCTTCTTAAAGCCGGGCTCAAGTGGACGGATGCCCAAAACGTATTCGTACATCCACTCCACCACAGAGCCTAAGGAGTAGTGGTTAAAGGAGTTCATACCCACGTCACCAAAGCCACCCTCGGGAGTGTAGCTGTTCCAACGCTCCCATATAGTAGTAGCGCCGTTTACTACGCTAAAGCCCCAGGAGGGATACTCCGTAGAAAGCACCAAGCCGTATGCAAGGTCTGCCCTGCCGTATTGCGTAAGTATAGGTAACAGCTCCTTTACGCCGACAAAGCCCGTAGTCAGCTTATTACCTGCCCTTTCAAGAGTGCGTAGCAGATGCGTAAAGCAGGTCTTTACGTCATCACAAAGCCCAAAGGACAAAGCAAGAAGATACGCCGTTTGGGTATCGCTTTTTATAATGCCGGCTTCATCTGCAAAAGCCCTGTTAAAAGCGGCTTTTATGTCGCCAAACAGCCCTTTGTAATAGCTGCTATCCTCACCTAAGTATTCAAGACACTTAGCCGTTATATCCGCACTTCTTGCAAAGTACGCCGTGGCAAGGACGGATTTATCCGTTTCCTCCCCTACGGAAAGCCAATCACCGTAGCCTTCAGCAGGTCTTATGTATCCGCTGCTATGCTTACACAGGTAAGACACCCATTTTTTCATAGCCTCTATATTGTCTTTTATAATAGAAATATCACCGTACATACGGTAGTGATTATAGGGAATAACGCAAACTGCATCGCCCCAAGCGGCAGTTCCCGCCCCCGTAAGCCCATTAAGATGAGGAACTATATCGGTAACGGCGCCGTCTTCCCTTTGGTCAAGACGCAGGTTTTCCATATAGCGCTCAAAAAAGCCTTTGCAATCCGCATTGTACATTGCGGTGGTGGAAAATATCTGCGCATCCCCTGTCCAGCCCAAGCGCTCGTCACGCTGAGGACAATCCGTAGGCACGGAAATAAAGTTACTGCGCTGCCCCCACAAAGTGTTGGTGTATATCTTGTTAACCAGCTCCGAGGAGCAGTCAAAAATACCCGTCCTTGCCAAATCGTTATGGCAAACGTTCATATAAACGTCAATAAGCTCCGCATCACCGTTTTCCACAATTATCTCCGCATAGCGGAAGCCGTGGAAGGTAAAGGTAGGGGTAAGATACTGCTTACCGTGACGGCAGTAGAAAACGTCCTCACACCTTGCGGCACGAAGATTGGCCGTGTAAAGCTTGTCGCCATCCATCATCTCGCCGTGGCGCACCGTTATTTTGGTATCCTCCGTTGCCTTAACGTAAAGAAACACCACGCCTGCGGCGTTTTGACCGAAATCGTATATATCGCCTCTATCGTGACCGATAAGAGTGCCCTTTAATCTATGTAAAAACCTGACGGGCTCCGCCTCGTCATAGGCAAGAAGCGAAAAATCCGCCCCTTCCTCGGTGGCATTTACCCAATCCTCCGTATCGTACCTTCGAGAAAACATCTCAAAGCTTTCGGGCAGGCGTTTGTCCACTACTTCCCCGTCAAGAAAGCTGCTTGCAAGAATGTTACCCGTAGCGGTAAGAAAGCTACTGTCCGTAACAATCTCCTCGGTAGTGCCGTTTTTATACTCAAGCACCAGCTTCATAAGCAGGCACAAAGGCCAAGTGCCAAAATACTGCTCCTTTTTAAAAGCAAGCTGACCTGCATACCAGCCCTCGGAAAGCGTGGCACCAAGAACGTTCTTGCCCTTAATAAGCAGGTCGGTAACGTCGTAGCTTTGGTACCTTATTATTTTGTCGTAATTAAAAAAGCCCGGTGTAAAAAGATGGTCTGATACAAAGCTATCGTTAATGTACGCCTCGTACAAGCCCTTTGCGGTAACGTAAAGGGTCGCCTTAACAAGCCCCCTGCCCACCTTAAAATCCTTACGAAAGCAAGGTGCGGGGTTGGCATAGATGCCCTCTTCCTTACCAACAAAGCTGCGAACGCCGTTGCTTATCCATTTTGCGCCGTCAAATATCATAAAAACCGCCTTTATTTTGCTTTTAATGCTTTTATTTCTTGCTCCAGCTCATTTATGCTGCTTTCCAAGCTCTTTATCATTTGGCTTACAGGGTCAGGTATATGTATTTGGTCCATAGTCCCTGAGCTGTCCTTAGACTTGTTAACAGGCTTTGCCGGAATACCCACCGCAGTGGTATCCGCCGGTACTTTACAAAGCACAACCGCACCCGACGCTATCTTTGCGCCGTCGCCAACGGTAAAGGGTCCAAGCACCTTTGCGCCTGCGCCAACCATTACGTTGTTACCCAAAGTCGGGTGGCGTTTACCCGTATCCTTGCCTGTACCGCCAAGGGTAACGCCTTGGTAAATGGTGCAGTAATCGCCTATCTCGGCAGTTTCACCTATTACCACGCCCATACCGTGGTCTATAAACAGGCATTTGCCTATCCTTGCGGCAGGATGTATCTCAATCCCCGTGAAAAACCTTGAAATTTGCGACACGGCTCTTGCGGAAAAAACGTGCCCCTTTTTATAAAGAGCGTGAGCCACCCTGTGAGCCGCCACAGCGTGTACGCCCGAGTATAAAAGCATTATCTGAGCGTTGCTGACCGCTGCAGGGTCACGCTTTTTAACACTGTCCATATAGTCGTTATAATCGGAGTAAAGCCTTTTTGCCGTTTGCAAATACTTGCTTACTACCCCGTAGGAGTCGCCAAAGCTTAAGGTTATCTTCATTTAAACTATCCCCGCTTTATCTGCCGCCGCCTTAAGCGCCTTTGCAAGCTGGTCTGCACAGGAGGTAGGACGGAAGCCGCAGGTGTTGCCCTCGGTGCGTGCAACTATATCGCTGTACCTCCAACCGTCTACCAAACGGGCTATTGCCTTAAGATTACCGTTGCAGCCGCCCTTAAACTTTATATCGGTAACAATACCCGTGCCATCCATTTCAAAGCTTATCTCAGATGAACAAACGCCCTTGGTTTTATAGGTGTACTGCATAGATATTATCCCCCATTTAAAAAACTCCGTTTACATTATAGCACCACTAAAACGAAAATACAATAGGAACTTGAAAACAAAAATCACAAATTTTATCCTTAATATAAGCTGCCTAAAAATAAGCCTTTTTGAATTTTTTCCGTTAACGAAATTTAAAAAAACTCTTGACAAAACATTCTACAAGGTGTAGAATGCATCTGTACTACAACTTGTAGAACGGAGGTAAGCGTATGAATGAGCATCAGCTTGGAGCCGCAGAGGCGGAATTTGCGGATATAATATGGAAAAAACAGCCTATACCCTCGGGAGCCTTGGCAAAGGAAGCGGAAAGCGCCTTTGGGTGGAAGAAGACTACCGCCTACACGGTGCTTAAACGTCTATGCAACAAGGGGCTGTTTGTTAACGACGGCGGAACTGTAAAGGCGCTTGTTACCAGAGAGGAATTTTACGGTGAGCAAAGCAAACGCTTTGTGGAGAACGCTTTTGGAGGCTCGTTGCCTGCCTTTCTTGCCGCCTTTTCTTCGGGTAAGGGGCTTAGCCCCGAAGAGGTTAGAGAGCTGCGCCGTTTTGTAGACAGTTTTAAGGAGGATTAGGATATGGCTACCTTTATAAAAGCTTTGCTTGACGTAAGTATTACGGCAAGCTATTTAGCCGCCGCAGTTATACTGCTTAGGCTTGTCCTGAAAAAAGCGCCCAAATTTTTGACGGTGCTGCTTTGGGGGCTGCTTGCGCTTAGGCTTATTGTACCCGTTTTCCCCGAAAGCAGCCTTAGCGTTATCCCCGACACTGCACCCATAACAAACTCCGTAACGGAGGAAAAAGAGCCTGCCGTTACTCCGCCTATGGCAGAGGAGGAAGATACCGTTACAGTCCCGCCTGCACCGGAAGAAGGTGGAGTTGAAGAGGATGAAGAAACCATTACTACACCACCACTCCAAACGACGCCCGCAGAGCCCACCGTACCGGAAACGCCTGCAACAGCGGAAAAAGAAGGGGGCAACCCTTGGAATACAGTGTTTTGGATATGGCTTGCGGGCTTTTGCCTTATGCTTATCTACGCCCTTATAAGCTGGCTTAGGGTTCTCCGCTCGGTAAAGGGCTCGGTAAAAGAGGACGGACGCATACGGATAAGCGGCGGTACCTCCACCCCCTTTATACTTGGGTTTGCAATGCCCAGAATATACTTGCCCGAGGGGCTGAGCGACGAGGACAGGCTATACGTTATGGCGCACGAGAAAGCGCACATAAAAAGAGGAGACCATTTGTGGAAGCCCTTTGGCTTTTTGCTTCTCAGCCTGCATTGGTTTAATCCCTTGCTTTGGGTATCCTACGTACTGCTTTGCAGGGATATTGAGCTGGCAACGGATGAAAAGGCAATAAAAAAGCTGGGCGAGGAACACAAAAAGCCCTATTCCCACACCCTTATAAGCTGTGCAGCAAACCGTGCTCTTATTGCTGCCTGCCCCCTTGCCTTTGGCGAAACGGGTGTAAAGAACCGCATAAAAAGAGTGCTTAACTATAAACGGCCCGCCTTTTGGATAATAATTGTGGCCATAATTGCTTGTATAGTTACGTCAGTGCTTTTTCTTACCAATCCTAAAGATAATAAGCCCGAAACGATTGGCACTTGGTACGGCTCCGGCATTTACATAGGCGAGACCTACCGTTTTGACGAGGACGGAAAGGGACTTTACGTCAATTGTTACGGTGAAGACACCGCTTTTTTATGGAAGATAGAAAACGACGAGCTTTTGATTGAGGAGGAGGGCCCAAAAACCGACAAGTCGGTTTTCCACGGTCCATAGGGCT
>JAZSLS010000065.1:0-5216 GCA_045535465.1 Eubacteriales bacterium | reverse complement strand
GATACGTCAACAAAGCCTTCCTTAAGACCGCCGTAGTATGCGGAAGAACCCATCTTTTCAACAAACTTGGAAGCATCACCGCAATCTATAGCTGCCTGCATAGCAGTCTTGTAGTAAACGTTCCAGTTCCAAATAGCAGCGGTAAGGTGAGCATCGGGAGCATCCTTAGTCATATCGGAGTTGTAGCCGCAACCGAAAACCTTAGCATCCTGAGCTGCTATCTGAGGCTGAGCGGAGTCACAGTGCTGAGAAATGATGCCGCAACCGTGGTTGTTGATAAGTTCCTTAGCATAAGCAGACTCGTTAATTTCGTCAGCCCAATTGTTAAGGGTCTTAACCTTAATCTGCGCATCGGGGTTAACTGCCATTACGCCGAGAGCAAAGCCGTTGATGCCGGAAGCAGTTTCAGCGTAGTCAGTGCCGTAAGCAGCAACGTAGCCTACGTTGTTGTTCTTCATTTCAAGAGACTTAAGACCTGCAGCGATACCTGCAAGGTAACGTGCCTGATATGCACGGCCAAAGTAGTTGTTAAAGTTGGTTTCGTTGCTCTTGAAGCCGGTACCGTGGGAGAAGATAACGTCAGGATACTTGCCTGCAGCTTCTTCCATAGCGTCCATATAACCAAAGGAGATACCGAAAATGATATCAACGCCCTTGCCTACAAGAGTATCGATAGCGGTGAGAACCTTGGTCTTGTCTTCAGGAACTTCATCAACGATGAAAAGCTGTTTTTCAGTGTCAAGACCAAGCTCCTTCATAGCGGTGGTAATACCGTTATGGTGAGCAAAGGTGTAACCTGCGGTGTCGTTCTTGCTGTTGATGTAGATAGCGCCAACCTTAAGTGCTTCATCCTTATCGTCGCCGCCGCCGCAAGCTGCAATGCTTACGAGCATCAAAGCTGCCAGAATAAGTGCAATGATTTTTTTCATAGCCTTTTTCCTCCAAAAAATAAAATATAATTCTCCGATGCGTCGACTTTTTTCGACACATCACCAATAACTGTATTTTACATAAAAACGCAAAAAAAGACAATAGTTTTTTGAAAAATAATTCAATTATTTACTAATTTTTTATTGGGAAACAAAAAATGCGGACAAAAAGCTCTGTCCACATCTTTGTTTGAGTTGTATTACGCCTTTTCCTCGGGGTAAACCTTTTCAAATTCGGTATATCCCTCTTCCTCCAATTTTTTAAACTGGGCGTTCATATTCTTCTTCATAGGGAACACGGAAACGGTCTTGCCGCTCTTCCTAAGCTCCTTGGCTTTTGCAAATAAAGCAACCTTCTGCTCGGTAGAAACGTTTTTGTGTACCAATATGGCAAGGCTGTTTTTGGATATCTTCATACCCTCACCAAGCTTGTCCTTAAGTATGGTAATAATACGCTCAAAGCCAATGGAAAAACCGCAAGCGGGAACGTTGTTGCCGCTGAACTTGCCTATCATCTCGTCGTATCTGCCGCCGCCTGCAATGGAAAAACCGTAGCCGTCAATGCTTATCTCAAAAATGGTGCCCGTGTAGTAGCCCATACCTCTTACCAAGGTGGGGTCAAACACTATGCGTATGCTGTCGTCTACCATAGCGGATGCGCTTAGTATTATCTCGGTAACACCCTCCGCAACCTTGCCGTCTAAGATAGTGTCGGGAATAGAAGCGCAAAACTCCTTACAGCTAATGCCTTCGGCCCCGTTAAAGAAAGCAAGGTACTTATCAACGCACTCTTCGCTGTAACCGTTTTCGGTAAGCTCCTTCTTGACGCCGTCAAAGCCTATCTTGTCGGCTTTATCAAGGGAAACAAGTACGTTTGCCACGTCCTCTTCGGCAAAGCCCGCCGTAAGGCAAATAGCACGCAGTATACGCCTGTCGTTAATATGTACAGTAAGCCCCGAAACCTCTATGTCACGGAAAATAGAGGAAAGCATATTTGCAGTAGCCGCCACAAGCTCTATCTCCGCAAGGCTGCTTTCATCACCAAGCACGTCAATATCGCACTGGGTAAACTGACGAAAACGCCCCTTTTGAGGGTTATCCGCTCTCCACACGCTGCCTATCTGTAAGGACTTGAAGGGAGAGGGAAGCTTATCCGCATTGTTGGCGTAATAACGTGCAAGGGGAACTGTAAGGTCGTACCTCAAGCCGTTATCGGCAATGTCGTCAAAATTCCCCTTTTCCAAGGCAGCGTTTAAGGATTGACCTCTCTTAAGCACCTTGAATATAAGCTTTTCGTTATCTCCGCCCTGCTTGGAGCTAAGGTTTTCAATATGCTCCATAGCAGGAGTTTCAATAAGCATAAAGCCATAGCCGGAGTAGCTTTCCTTAATCATAGAGAAAACCTTTTCCCTAAGGCGCATATCGGAAGGCAGCATATCACACATACCCTTAACGGGCGTTTTTATAAACTTCATAGTATAAACCTTTCAAAAATCTAAAATTCCTGTTCATTGTATCACAGGAAAAGCCCAAAATCAATACCTACGCAAGCAACGCAAGTATTTCTTCCTTGCTGCGGTAACCAACGGCAACCTGCTCCTTGACACCGTCCTTGAATACGATAAGGGTAGGGATGCTCATAACGCCGAACTTAATGGCAAGCTCAGGGCTTGCGTCTACGTTTATTTTCCCAACCAAAACGTCGTTTCTTTCGTTTGCTATCTGTTCAACAATGGGCGCTATCATCTTACAGGGACCGCACCAATCTGCGTAAAAATCAACCAAAGCTATGCCCTTGCTTTCGGTAATCTCTTTATCAAAATTTGTGTTATCAAGTTTAATTATAGCCATAAAAGCCTCCTAATCTTTAGTTTTGTAATAAAGCATACAGTGGCAGTATCCTTCAAAATCAGGGTCAGCCATCTGTTCTCTGAATTCTTTGCATATACATTTGTTTTCGGGTGTTTTTGGGATACGGCAGGGGCAGTAACCGTCCTTTGCCTTAAGCCCTTGCTTTATGCGTTCAACAACCTCGGCATCCTCGTTAAGCCTTATCGCCATTCAAATTCCTCCGTTCCTCGCCTCAAGGCTCGTAAATTGCGGCGAACTATATAATATTATGTACCTTTAGTATAACACCATACGCATAGCAAGTCAAGTATAAGGATTTTTTGCGTAAAAGCTATTGACATAAGAAGTGGGGCGTGGTATAATTAATCCAAATTTAAAGGCTGTGAAAAAGGCAGTACCGCAGTACAACCTGTTTTTAGAGAGCCGTGTAGCTGGGATACGGTAACAGGCACTGTTTGGGAATAACACTTTGGAGCCGACGGAAGAACGCCCCCGCAGTGGGTTATTAGAACCGTCCGTTAGTTGCGTTAAAACTGTTTTGAGAGGGCATTTTTTAAAATGTCAATTTGGGTGGTATCGCGGAAGATAGGTCTTTCGTCCCATATTTGGGATGAAGGGCTTTTTTGTTTTTATTCCGCACTTTTTTGGAGAAAATAAAAATATATAAATTTTCGGAGGAGATAAGCTAATGCTTAGAACACACAATTGTAATGAACTTGGCACACAAAACATAGGCGAAAAGGTTACTCTTACAGGTTGGATAAGCACCGTTCGTGACCACGGCGGCGTTTTGTTCGTTGACCTTCGTGACCATTACGGCGTTACCCAAATAGTTTTTTCCGATGACAGTATGATAGCGGGTATGTCTAAGGAAACCGTGGTACTTGTAGAAGGTACCGTTACAAAGAGAGACGAGGAGACCGTTAACGCTAAGATAGCAACGGGTCTTATTGAGGTTCGTGCTGATAAAATTGAGGTGCTTGGTCCCTGCCTTTTGGGTCTTCCCTTTGAAATTGACGCTTCTACTCTCACCAGAGAGGACGTAAGACTTAAGTATCGTTATCTTGACCTTAGAAACACCAAGATACACGATAACATAGTTCTCCGTTCCAAGATACTTTCTTTCCTTCGTTCTCAGATGGAGGAGCTTGGTTTTATGGAGATACAAACTCCTATTCTTACCGCATCCTCTCCCGAAGGCGCACGTGACTACCTTGTTCCCAGCCGTAAGCACAAGGGCAAGTTTTACGCTTTGCCTCAGGCACCTCAGCAGTTTAAGCAGCTTCTTATGGCTTCGGGCTTTGACCGTTATTTCCAGATAGCTCCTTGTTTCCGTGATGAGGACGCAAGGCAAGACCGTTCTCCCGGTGAATTTTATCAGCTTGACTTTGAAATGGCGTTTGCTACACAGGAGGATGTTTTCGAGGTAGCCGAAACCGTTATATCCAACACCTTTAAGAAGTTTACCACCAAGGCGGTTTCCCCCGCACCCTTCCGCCGCATTACCTTTGCGGATGCTATGCTTAAGTACGGTACCGACAAGCCTGACCTTCGTAACCCTCTCCTTATTCAAGACCTTACCGACTTTTTTGCAAAGCACGAGTTTCTTAATATCAACGGCAGAACCGTTCCCTTTAAGAACAAGCTTGTTCGTGGTATAGTTGCAAACTATCTTGTTAAAAAGGATGGCGACGGTGACGGCAAAAAGGCATTTGAAAAGGCAATTGACACCTATTCCAGAAGCATCGGTATGAAGTTCGGTATAGGCTACATCACCCTTGAGGGTGGCGAGTATAAAGGCCCCATCGCAAAATTCCTTACAGAGGAGCAGAAGGCAGAGCTTACCGAGCTTGTTGGCATTAAGGAAGGCGAGTCCTTGTTCTTCATCAGCGATACCGCTGCGGTTATCAATCGTCTTTCCGGCGAAATGCGTACTTGGATAGCAAACGAGCTTGGTCTTATTAAAAACGACTCCTTTGAGTTCTGCTTTATCGTTGATTTCCCTATGTACGAGCTTAACGAAGAAACGGGTAAGATAGACTTTACCCATAACCCCTTCTCTATGCCTCAGGGCGGTATGGATGCTCTTCTTAATAAGGACCCGCTTGAGATATTTGCATACCAGTACGATATAGTTTGCAACGGCGTGGAGCTTTCTTCCGGCGCAGTTCGTAACCATAATCCCGAAATAATGAGAAAAGCCTTTGAAATAGCAGGCTACGGTGAAGAAGACCTTAAGGCTAAGTTCGGTGCGCTTTACACCGCATTTGCTTACGGTGCTCCTCCTCACGCAGGTATGGCTCCCGGCGTTGACAGAATGATAATGCTGATAGCAGAGGAAGAAACCATTCGTGACGTAATAGCGTTCCCTCTCAACGGCAACGCACAGGACCTTATGATGGGCGCACCCGGCGGTGTTACCGAGCAGCAGCTTCG
>JAZSLS010000018.1:0-3990 GCA_045535465.1 Eubacteriales bacterium | reverse complement strand
AATACAAAGCGTATAAAATACTTTCCGATGACGAAAAAAAAGACTTTTTTGTAAAGATTTGGACTGCCAAGGAGGCGCTTTTTAAAGAGTCAAAGGGGGTAGGCTTTGTCCCCGATAAGTGGGATACCCGTGCAGGCTCATACCGCACTTTTGAAAAGGATATTGACGGTAAGCTGTATACAGTATCCGTAGCAACAGCTACTCCCGAGAGAATAAGGTTTTTTGAAAACGTTAAGTTTTAGTTTTGCAGCTTTAGCAAGAAAGAGGCCGGTGTGACTGATTATTCACAAATAAATCCAAAGAAAAAACGCAGCAAAAAAATAGCAGCCGCCATTGTAGCTTCCATTCTTGGGATAAGCGTTTCAGGCGTGGGTGCTGCAATAGGCGTATACGATTCTTTCTTTGAACGCTACGAGAGACCCGATTATTCGCTTTTTCCGGGTATGTATTGCTACGAGCGCTTTGAAGGCAGCTTGCCCCGTGAAACCTTTACCGTAAAATCGGGCAAGGTGGACCTTGCGGCATACTATTATCCTGTTTCCGACCCCAAGGGGCTTGTAGTAACGGTTCACGGATTTCACTCAGGAGCAGATGACTATTTGCCTTTGATAGAGGCTTTTGTAAAAGGTGGCTACGCTGTTTTCACCTATGACGTAACAGGTAACTATTCATCAGGCGGCGAGGACGGTGTTGGTATGTGTCAACAGCTTGTTGATTTAGATAGGGTTTTGGATTATCTTGCCCAAAACAAGACCTTTGCCGATATGCCTAAGCTTCTTGTGGGGCATAGCTGGGGCGGCTACGCCGTGTCCTCGGTGCTTGCCCTTCATAGCGAAGTAAAGGCCTGCGTTTGCCTTGCTCCTATGTGGAACGGTGCTACTATTATGATAGAGAAAAGCGAGGAATACGTGGACGACCTTGCCTACACGATCAAGCCTGTTTTTGACGCCTATCAAAAGCATTTGTTTGGTGATTACACCAAGTATAACGCCGTAGTAGGCATCAATTCTACGGATATTCCCGTGCTTATAGCGCAAGGTGTTGACGATACCGTAATAACACCTGACGGTCAGTCCATAACGGCTCATCTTGATAAGCTTACAAACCCTAACGTAAGCGTTTACTACGGTACGGGTATGCAGGGAAGTCATACCGGCATTTGGCATTCTGCGGAAGCGGAGGAATATGTCAGAGAGGTACAAAAGCGCCTTTCCGATATGGAAAGGGAAAAGGGTAATAAGCTTACAAGAGAAGAAAAGGCAAAGTTTTACAGCAGCGTGGACCATCGTCTATATAGCGATGTAAACAAGGAGCTTGTTGAGCTGATGTTTAAGACCTTTGAAAAAGGACTTAAAACATAAGGATATAAAAGGAGAATGATATGGAAAAAGATACAAGCGCATCTATAGGCTCTATCTTGATTATGTTTTTCCTCGTTATGGTTGTGCTTAGCTTGACTATGGCCTGCTACGCAGCATCAGATGACGTTGCGGCTTTTTATGCAGCCAAGGATCGCTACGTGGAGCTGGAAGCAAAAATCAGTTCATTCGACCACTATGTAGAAACCGACGAAGGATTCGAACAGGATTATTGGAGGACCTACGTGTCCTATACTTATAACGGTAACGAATATACAGGTGTTGAATACGAAACGTTAAGAAGCGAGCCTGAAATAGGCAAGGCGGTAAAAGTGAGAATTGACCCCGAAATTCCCAACGAGCTTCTGCCTAATACCGCAAGCTTAGGCTTGGCTGTTGTTTTGGCGCCTGCGTTTTTGACCTTGCTGTCGTTGGCGGGCCTGTACTTGACCGGTGAAGGAATACAAAAAGTCGCCTCAAAGCTTGCTCCAAACAAGCAATTGCCTTTAACTGTAACCGTTGTAATAGGTCTTTTGGTTGTAGGTGCGGTTTTGTTTGTTGAAAGCTTGGTGTTTTATATCCGTGAAGAATCGCTTTGCTACGGCGTGTTTTCTCTTATAGCCCTTGTTGTTTCCGCTGTAGTGTTTACAATACTGAAAAAAATAAACAAAAACAAAAAAGCTTCGGCATAACGTAAAATGCACGTTGTTTTGTCTATAAAAAAACAAAGCAACGTGTTTTTTGTATGTTTTTGTTGACATTTCTGCAAAGTCGTTGTATAATTAAACAAAAATTTAAAGGAGAGTTTTATGAACAACAATTACACTTCCGCTTCTGCTCCCGCACAGGTAACTCCTGTTACCGAATCCCGCTTTGAAGGTTCTTTTTGGGGTAATTTGGGCGTTACTATTGTAGTTTATCTTGTCACCGTTATCACCTTCAGCCTTGCTTGGCCGGCTATGTGGTGCTATCGTCTGAGATGGGTGTATTCCAACACCGTAATAGGCGGCTATAGACTTAAGTTTACAGGTAAGGGGGGTCAGCTTTTCGGTAAGTATATAGTTTGGCTTTTGCTTTCCATCGTTACTCTTGGCGTTTATGCACTGTTTGTTCCCATTAAGTACAAAAAATGGGAAACCAAGCACGTTGAGATAGATTCTAAGCTGGTTTATTAAAAATATTACCTTTTTTTGTCTAAAAATGTCAAAAAGTGTTGACTTTTTGGATTTTGTGTTGTATAATAGTATCACAAATTAAATTTAAGGAGAATTGTTATGAAAGGTGCAACAAAAGTTTTCATCACTCTCGGTCAGATCTTCCAGTTCTGGTGGATATTCCCCATTATTTACGGCGCAAAGATTAAGAGAAAGCTCAACAATAATGAACCTATCACCACCGGTCAGAAGGTTGTTGTTCTTCTTTTCGTTAATATGATTGCAGGTATCCTTCTTCTTGCCGGCGCTGACAAATAATAAGCTTAAAATTTTTACATACAAAAAGCACTCGCTGATGCGGGTGCTTTTTCATTTTATTTACTCAACCAAATCGGGATAGGGCTCAACAAAGTGGTCAAAGCTTCCGTGGTGACCCGTAACAAAAACGTCACCGTTTATGGTTATAAGCAGCTTTTCTATGCCGTAACATTCCGTAAAGGAGTTAACTATTGCGCCTACCCACATCCATTCCGCATAAGTACCGGCGCCTGCACCTTCGCTAAAGGCTTCGTTTAGGTCAACCCAGCCAATCTTGCCCACGGTATGAAAATCGTTAACAGCTACGTCTTTGGATATGGCTTCCTTTTCTATCAATGCGTCAATTATATCAGATGCATCGGTAAATGTTATTTCGGTCTTTTCAAAACAGTCGGTCAAAACGTTAGCAACAAATATGGCGCCAGTTCTTTCTTCCTTTTTTTCATCGCTTACGTCACTGCTTTCGGAAACCTCGTTAGCGGTAACGTCATCACTTCTTGCTGAACCGTCATCCTTTTCGCACGCAAAAAGGGAAAGGGTAAGCGCAAAAACAACACCTAAAATAAAAAACCTTTTCATAATAACCTCCAAGAGCTATAAGGCTGTAGCTTTTTACTACAGCCTTTAAATTTTAGCTATTTACCTTTGTTCATATCATTTTTGCGTATCTCAACACGTCTTACCTTGCCGCTGATAGTCTTGGGAAGCTCTTCCACAAACTCAACTATTCTGGGGTATTTGTAGGGTGCGGTATGGGTCTTAACGTATTCCTGAATCTCTTTTTTAAGAGCATCGGTACCGACAGTACCCTTGGTAAGCACAATAGTAGCCTTAACTATCTGACCTCTTACCTCATCCGGAACGGGGGTAATAGCACATTCCAAAACGTAAGGAAGCTCCATAATAACGCTTTCAATCTCAAAGGGGCCTATACGGTAGCCGGAGGATTTGATAACGTCGTCAATTCTGCCTACGTACCAAAGGTATCCGTCCTCGCCCATCGTAGCTTGGTCGCCCGTATGATAAAAACCGTCGTGCCAAACCTCTTGGGTCTTCTCCTCGTCCAAGTAATAGCCCGTAAACAGCCCGCAGGGGATGCCGTCCTTGGTACGGATACAAATTTCACCCGTGTCACCGGTCTTGCACTCGTTTCCGTCCGG
>JAZSLS010000100.1:0-65621 GCA_045535465.1 Eubacteriales bacterium | reverse complement strand
CGCCGCCGTTTGCCTTAGCAGTAACAGACGTAATGGATATTAAAAGCGCAACTATAACGACCAATATTAAAAGAATATTGGAAATTACGTTAATTATTTTTTTTGCCTGGTCACTCATTTTCTTTATCCTCCAAACTGTGGTTTTGCAGGGGCGAGCGTACCCGCCCCTGCGATATTAGTTTAGTTATCTGTCTTAAACTTCAGCAGCTACCGATTAAGCAACGTCAGCCTGAGTGAAGTTGAAGTAAGAGAAGAACTGGTTGCCGGAAATGTCGTTGAGACAGTCAACGTCCTGACCTTCAAGCCAAATGTATACACGAACCTTGTTGATGCCCTGGTCGAGCTTAAGGATGTTGGTGGGAGCATTGGTCTTGCCTTCGGTTTCGGTGATGAAGGTAGTGGCAACGTCGGTACCGCCGGTGAAGCCGGTAGCAGCAGCGTTAACGCCCTTGTAAGCAACCTTTTCGCCTTCTACAACAGCAGTATCAGCTGCCTTAGCGGAAGCGGTGTGGAAGAGAGCTGCAGGTTCCCAAACAAAGATTTCTGCATCGCTGGGCTTAAGAGCCTGTGCAGCAGAACCGGTGGTAGCAGAACCGAGGTTAACGAAAGCAACACGAGCTGCCTTGTGGGTTTCAGCAGTGCCTTCAGCCTTTACGTAAGAACCGCTGTCAAGAACGAGATACTTTTCAGCAGACATATTGAAGAAAAGGTCGAATGCATAGTAGTTGCCGTTGGAGCCCTTGATGTCGGAAAGTGCGGTGGTGTTGAGAGCGCCTTCTTCGATAACGCCGTGGAACATAGGAATAGTGCCGTTAACTACGGTACAAGGAGAAGAAACGGGCTCGATTTCGTTAGTGGGGATCTGGTTGGTGTTAGAGGTGTAACCAGAAAGATCGGAAACGATATCAGCAGAAGTAAGAGTGGACTTCCAAGAAGCGCCGTCTACGGAAATCTGCATACCGTCAGCAACCTTAACGTCGAGAGCGAGTTCGGTTACCTTAGCGGAAGTGCTGGTAGTAAACCAAGCATAGGATACGCCGGAGAGTGCAACGATAGAAACGAGTACCATTGCGATTGCGGGGAGTAATGCTTTCTTTTTGAATGTCATTTTTTTGCCTCCATTTTTTAATATTTTTGTTTATTTATCTTGTATGTGTTGATGGGATTTTCAGGTGGTGAGAATATAGCCAATACAATTTTTATGAAACTGAAAAAGTTACGCTTTAACCTCTTCAGTTTCTAAAACGTGAAATTGCATTGCCATTTTCATCTCCCCGCCTAAAATATCATCAACACATTCAGGATCGTTACCTTCGAGCCATATTACAATGGTATACTTATCTATACCGCCTGCCTCTATCCCCTCATAGGTTTGGCTCATAACCTTGGTATTTGAGAAGAATGGCGTTGTGTTAGGTTCGGGCTTGCCGTCTGCCTTTTGCGCCTTTGCGTAAACAGTAGGCTCACCGTTGCGGTACACTTTTACACGAACTGCGTGGTCGGTATCTAAATACACGGAATTAATATCGATATCCGCCACGTAATCTATAGGTTCGTCGTCATTATTTCTAAGATAAAAGGTATATGCTATGTAGTTGTCACCGTTATGGGAACCGTCTACCTCAGCTATATCCGCCGGCAGCCACGCTTCCGTTATGTTGTCCATCTTGTCAACGGGGTCTGCCGCAAGAAACGTGGTAGGGTTTTCAAAATCGGCCGTTTCGCTGACGGAGATGCTGCGTGCGCTGAGTCCTTCGGGAACGTTTACGGTAAAGTTGCCGGCTTTATCCATAAAGTTTGCCATACAGAAGGATAAAAGCAAGAGAAGGATACATATAAGCACCACTATGCCTACTACCCTAAGCATCACTTTTCTGCGGTGAACACCTTTAGCCGTTACACGGGTATTAAACATTTTCATTTGGTTTGCGTTGTTAGGATTTACCGAATTACCCAATTCCCCATCACCTCCTTAAAGCTTCGGGGTTAACCGATAATCTCGCTAAGGGTTATAGGCTGACCGATAAGCGAACCGCTTATCTTATCACACTCAAGCGTGCGAAGCGCTGCCCTTTGCGCGTCCGTTTCAACGTTTTCGGCAACAACCTCTACGTGAAGAGTCTTTGCCATTTCTATAATGCCCTTTACAAGACCTTTAACACGCTGACTGTCATCTATCTGGCTGACAAAGCTCTTGTCTATCTTAAGGATATCAAAGCTTAGCTTATCTATCCTTGAAAGGGCGGAATATTCCATGCCAAAGTTATAAACCGATATTTTTATGCCAAGACTGCGAAGCTCGTTTAAAGTATTTATAAGAGCCGCATCTGCTGATGCTATTGCCGATTCCTTAACCTCAACTATAAGAGATTTAAGGGAAATACCGTAGGTCTCGGAAAGCTTTTTAAGCTTGGTTATAACGTTGCGCTTTTTAAAATACTTTTCGCTTATCCTAACAGCCACACGCTTAGTATCAAAATAGCGCTGTTTGCCGATAACCATCATCTCAAAAACCTGTTCAAGAACAATATCGGTAATATCGCATATCTTGCCGGTGCTTTCCGCAACGGTAAGCAAAAGCTCGGTATTAATAACGCCGTAGTAGCGGTCGTTAATACAAAACTGCGTTTCGTAGTAAGAAGCGTTTTTTGCGTCAATATCCGAAACGGGATAATACCAAACCTCAATAGGTCTTACACTCTCGTTAAGCTTTTTATATGCATCGGTAGTGTTGGCTACAACCTTTTCGTGCTTGCTGTTTTCTGCGCTTATCTCCTCTATCGTCGGGAAGGTATCGCCTTCAACCACCAAGTTATCTACACATTCAAGAAAAGCCTCATACAAAAGAGGGTCAAAGTTGGTGCCAACCTTTTCCTTCATCCTTACAAACGCATCGTCCTTGGAAAGAGCGGGAACATTATTACGACTTGAAGTATGTACGTCAAAAACGTTACAGATACGGCATATTCTTGCAATTATCGGAATATCCTCACCGGAAAGTCTGCCAGGCATACCGCTGCCGTTCCACTTTTCGTGGTGACAAAGCGCTGCATCCCTTGCCATTGCTCTAAGCACCTTTTCGGAAGCGGAAAGCTCCTTTGTCTTTGCGCCGTCGCCACCGGAAATGATATCAGCACCCACAAGAGCGTGCTTGCCTGCCTTGTCAATTTCCATATCCTCGGTTATATAACCTATATCAAAAAAACGAACGGCATCATATACCAAGTAAGCGTTTTTGGCTTTCAAGCCGTTATCTGCGTGATAAAGCTTTTTCTCCAAAGCCTTTTTATAAAGAAGCCACGCATTATAACCAACACGCAAAGAGTAAGCACGTACTTCCTCGGGTATGGCAGAAAAAACGGTTAGTCTGTCCACCGATTCATTATTTTGGAGTTTTTGCTTTATTTCCGCTACCAAAAGAACACACTTCCCTCTTTAAAAAACTTACATAAATACTATGTTTAACTATCGTTTTTGTATGTTTTGCCATCATTTTGCCTAAAAAGGCAGACACGTAGACAATTATTCACTGTATTATACAGTGTACATTATACATCAAGCGTTCTTGTTTGTCAACCTATTATATGCGTTTTGGAAGTAAAAAAACAGGTTGCCTTTTTGGGCAACCTGCTAAAAAACTATTCTTTTACTATTACTGCTATACCATCCGGAATAACTGTAATTTTTGAAGCCTTGCCTACTATAGCTTCAGCCTTTTCCATAGCTTCATCCAAGGTAAAGGCGTGCTCCATATGCATAGCCTTTATCATATCGGGGTCACAATGCTTGCTTACCAATATAACCGTTGCACGACAAAGAACACGGGCAAGTATCTGCGCCTCCCACTGGTCAAACTGAGTATCCTGAGGCTTAACACCGTTGATAGCGTCAAACGCTGCCTTTGCAGAAGGCTTATCAGCAAGCAGCTTATAGAAAAACTCGCCACCGTGGCCGTCCATACAAGAGGAGGCTATTATTATAACGCCGCCTTCACGAACGCAAGCTTCGCCTGCTGTCATACCCTTAACGGTCTGATAAATGTTTTGGTCCAAAGGATAACCACCGTTAGTTGTAACCACGATATCAGTAGGAATAGGCTTAACACGGGCAAGAGATGCTACAAACTCACAGCCCTTGGCGTGCGCCTCGGTCAAGTCCCCTGCGAAAGCGGCAATAACCTCTTTCTCGCTATTGATAACAACATTGAGAATAAAGCAAAGGCCTGCCTGCTTTGCAGCGTAAAGCATATCCTCGTGAACGGGGTTACCTGCCAAGTTACCTGTACGGGCACGACCGTCTGCAAGGAAAAGTGCGTTATGGTTCCAAAGCACTGTTTTTTTGGAAGCTATGCCCGGAAGAACGGATTTACGGCCGCCGGAGAAGCCTGCAAAAAAGTGAGGCTCGATAAAGCCTTCGGAAATAAGAAGGTCACATTCGTCAACCAGCTTATTAATCCAAAGCTCACCACCGGAAGGAAGGATGCCCTTAAAGGTCATTTCCTCATCGGCATAGGCGTTGTGAACAACTATCTCTTCCCTCTCCGCTATCTCTGCACCGTATTTGTCAACCAGCTCCTCCTTGGTGGTAGGACGGTGCATACCCGTTGCAACGAGTATGGTAATACGGCAAGAGCTGTTAGTGCTGCGTATCTCCTCAAGGAGCACGGGCATAGTAACCTTGCTGGGTACGGGACGGGTGTGGTCACTGGAAATAATAACAATATGCTTTTTATCCTTAGCAAGCTCCGAAAGAGGAGTAGCATTTATGGGATTTGCAAGGGCATCACGCACAAGCTCGGTTTGGGACTTTGCAGGAACAAAATCCTCCGAACGGCTTGTAAGCACCCCTGCAAGACGGCTGTCCTCAACGGTTAAGGAAAGCTTCTCTTTATAATAAGGTAAACTAAAGCTTGCCATAGCTTATATTCTTGCTACGCCTGTTTCACGAGCTGCCTTAGCAACTGCTTCTGCAACAGACTTACCTACTCTTTCATCGAAAGCAGCGGGCATAATGTATTCGGGGCTAAGCTCCTCGTCGGTAATAAGGCCTGCAATAGCGTTTGCAGCAGCAAGCTTCATTTCTTCGTTTATATCGGAAGCTCTTACGTCGAATGCACCACGGAAAATGCCGGGGAATGCAAGAACGTTGTTTATCTGGTTGGGGAAGTCGCTTCTGCCGGTAGCGATAACTGCTGCGCCGCCTGCCTTAGCGTCATCAGGAAGAATTTCGGGAGTGGGGTTAGCGCAAGCGAATACGATAGCATCCTTAGCCATAGTCTTAACCATATCGGTGGTAACCATATTAGGAGCGGAAACGCCTATAAATACGTCAGCGCCAACGAGCATATCAGCAAGGCTACCTGCCTTCTTTTCAAGGTTGGTAACAAGAGCCATTTCGTCCTTGATAGGGTTCATACCCTTTTCTCTGCCTGCGTAGATAGCGCCGTTTCTGTCACAGAGGGTTACGTTCTTGCAGCCTGCGGAAAGAAGGAGACGGCAAATGGAGATAGCAGCAGCGCCTGCGCCGTTGATAACTATCTTAACGTCTGCCTTGTCCTTACCAACAACCTTTAAAGCATTGGTAAGACCTGCGAGTGTAACGATAGCGGTACCGTGCTGGTCATCGTGGAAAATCGGAATATCGCAAACTTCCTTAAGTCTCTTTTCTATTTCAAAGCAACGGGGTGCAGATATATCTTCAAGGTTAACGCCGCCAAAGCTGCCGCTGATGAGCTGAACGGTCTTAACTATATCGTCAACGTCCTTGGACTTAATGCACATAGGGAACGCATCAACGTCGCCAAATGCCTTAAAGAGGGCGCACTTGCCTTCCATAACGGGCATACCTGCCTCTGGGCCTATATCGCCAAGACCGAGAACTGCAGTACCGTCGGTAACAACAAGACACATATTCCATCTTCTTGTAAGCTCGTAGGACTTATTAACGTCCTTCTGTATTTCAAGACAGGGAGTAGCAACACCGGGAGTATAAGCAAGGGCAAGGTCTTCCTTGGTCTTGCAGGGAACGGTAGTGATAACCTCTATCTTACCTCTTTTTTCATAGTGAAGTGCCAAACTCTTTTCTGCGTTAGTCATTTTAATAGCTCCTTATATTTAATTAATTAATAGTTGCCGGAGAACATACCGCTGTTATCACCTGCGGCAAAGTCACCAAAGTATGCCTTAACGTCCATACCAAGGTAGTTAGCCATATCTATCATTTCTCTTACGGTGTTTTCGTTAACAGCTATGCCGTTTGCCTTTCTGTCGGCAAGAGCAGCAATTTCCTTTTCGCCGTGGGTGTAGATGCGTTCTGCGCCTTCAGCCTTGGGGCTTTGACGAAGTTCTTCAAGATAAGTGCTGAAGTGAGCCTTGATATCCTCTGCATTGCCGAAAAAGGAGGGGTTGATTGCCATAAAGCCGTGGCAGATACCGCTCTTGCCGTTCTTCATACAGCCGTTGGAGGTAACGCCCTGAGAAAGGATGGAAGCAAAGAATTCACATACCATACCCCAGCCGTAGCCCTTGTGGCTGCCAAGCTTTTCTGCAGAGCCGCCGAGAGGCATTATGCCGCCGCCGTTCTTTGCAACGATGTTCTTAAGAACGTCTGCTGCGTCAGAGGAAGGATGACCGTCCTTATCAAGTGCCCAGCCTTCGGGAAGGGGCTTGCCCATTTTGTTATACATTTCAAGCTTACCGCGGGTAACAACGGTAGTGGAAGCATCAAAGAAGAAAGGATAAGGCTCAGCAGGAGCTGCCATAGCAATAGGGTTAGAGCCAATCATAGCAAGACGACCGAAGGTAGGAACCATTATAGCCTCGGAGTTGGTGCAAGCAAAGCCTACAAGACCCTTGTCGCAAGCCATTTTTGCATAGTAGCCTGCAATACCAAAGTGATTGGAGTTTCTAACGGAAACGATACCAACGCCTGCTGTTTCTGCCTTTTTGATAGCAAGAGCCATAGCGTCGTGACCAACGAGCTGACCCATACCGTCGTGTGCGTCAATAACTGCTGAAATGGGGGTTTCGAAAACAACCTCAGGTTCAGCATCAATCTTAATAGTGCCCTTTTCGATACCCTTGTGGTATCTTACAAGACGCTGCATACCGTGGCTTTCGATACCGTAAAGGTCGGAAAGCATAAGCACGTCGCTTATAATGCGGCTTTGTTCCTCGGTGAAGCCGAACTTACAAAAAGCCTCCATACAAAATTTGTCAAGATGTTCTGCTGAATAGGTTACGTATCCCATAAATATCAGTCCTTTCGTGTAATTAAATACTCGTTTTTTAGCGGCGTGTGCCCGCTATTTTTTCCTACTATATAAGTTATCACAATTATCATAATATTGCAATAGATTTTTTGCTTTTTTTGGTAAACAAAGGACAAAAAAATTCCGCAAAGTCTTATCACTTTGCGGAATCTGCCTTATTTAGTGTGATTTTCGTATGCGGTAAGAGTGTTTTCCAAAAGCATTGCTCTTGTCATAGGGCCTACACCGCCGGGTACGGGAGTTATGTAGGACGCCTTTGCAGCACAGGGCTCGTAATCCACGTCGCCGCACAAAACACCGTCACAACGGTTCATACCCACATCAATTACAACTGCACCCTCTTTTATCATATCGCCCGTTATAAGCTTTGCTTTACCTGCGGCGGCAACTATTATATCGGCACGGCGGGTGTGAAAAGCAAGGTCGGCGGTTTTGGTATGGCAAACGGTAACAGTGCCGCCTGCCGCAAGCAAAAGCAGCGCCATAGGCTTGCCTACAATATTGCTTCTGCCAACCACAACACACTCCTTGCCGCTTATCTCTATGCCGTATTCCTCAAGGATACGCATAACGCCCGAAGGTGTACAGGGTTTAAACGCATCTCTGCCAAGCGTTATCTTGCCCACGTTGTATGCACTGAAGGCATCCACGTCCTTATCGGCACGAATACGCTCGGTAACCTTGGTTTCGTTAAGATGACGAGGAAGCGGAAGCTGTACCAATATTCCGTCTACGCTGTCGTCCTCGTTAAGACCGTCTATCAAGGAAAGAAGCTCCTCCTCGGTAGTTTCCGCAGGCAGGGTATGCATAAGGCTTTTTATGCCGGTGGTAATACAGTCGTTATGCTTGTTGCGTACGTATATTTGGGATGCAGGGTCTGCGCCTACAAGTATAACCGCAAGGCAGGGCTGCCTTTTGCCCTCCGCCGCAAAGGAAGCGGTTTTTACCGCTACTTCACTTCTTATTTTTGCTGCTAAAGCTTTCCCGTCAAGTATTGTCATTTTCAACCTCCGCAGAGCTTTCTGTTTTTTCGATAGCGTCATCACCGGTGGATGCATCACCTGTTTCGGTCACCACGCCCTTTGCCTTTAAAAACTCTTCGACACTTTCTTTTTCCGTCTTACTGCGGCGAAGAAGCAAAACGTAAACGATTATTGCCGCCGCACAGGTGATAAAGCCCAGGTAAACCATAAGCTTTTGACCGAAAACAAGAAGGCTGTCTTCTCTGAGAAATTCAATAAAGCCTCTGCCCAAGCCGTACCACGCTACGTAGAAAAGGAATATCTGACCGTCAAACTTTTTCTTTTTGTAAAGAACGTTTGCTATTACAAAGCCCAAAAGATTCCAAAGAGATTCGTACAAGAAGGTAGGGTGAGTGATATACTTTTGCGCCTTTGGTACAATTTCATCTCCAACCATATTCCAATGCTGAACAGTCATACGCCAAGGAAGCTTTTCCACGCCGTAGCCTATACCGTAGGCTTCGCCGTTGGTAAAGTTGCCCCATCTGCCTATAAGCTGACCTATCATTACACCGGGGCAAATGGCATCAAAAAACTTAAGGGTTTTTAGCTTTTTAAACTTAGTGTAGCCCCAAAGAGCCAAGGCTCCAAAGATAATACCGCCGTAAATGGCTATTCCGCCCTCACGAATGTTTATCATCTCAAGAAAAGTGTCGTAGTCATCAAGATTGGTAATTACGTACAAAAACCTTGCGCCTACTATCCCCAAGGGAACGGCAATAAGGGTGGCGTTAAGCACGTCATCTTCTACAAGCAATTCCGTACGCTTTGCACGGTTAAAAAAGTACAAAAAAGCAAGGATGATGCCTGTGCAGATAATAATGGCGTACCAACGGATATCCAAAGCATCCACGCCAAAAAGGTTTTCTACGGCAACCGATTTAATTTTAAATTCATCTATCCCCAAGCCGGGGAAGGAAACAAAAATACCGTCAGACATTTTTATCCTCCTTTGGGCAAACTACGGAAAACGCAGTGCGCTCCGTTAAATATTCACTCATAAAACGTCTCTTCACGCTTTCGTAATCAGCGTTTCTGAGCATATCCGTATAATCAAGCAGGTCGCAGCCGTCAAACACAAAGCCAAGAAAGGCGTTTGCTATCTCCTCGGTGCTGTTGTAAACGTCAAGAGCAGTGGAGTAGCACACTCTTTTGGCACGTTCAAACTCCGCCTTGGAGCAAAACTCCTTACGGCATAGCTCTATCTCCTTGACTGCACGGTCGTAAACCTCGTTAGGGCTTAGGGAGGAACCGCACAGCATAACGAAGGAGGTACCTCTTTCCGAGCTGAAGCCTGCGGAAAAACGGTCGCCGAGAGTGCCGTTTTCATAGCACTCGTTATAAAACCTGCCGCTTTTGCCAAATATCATTTGCAGTATTATCTCGTGCTCAGCCCCTGCAAGGATACGCTCTGTACCCGTTTCAAGGTTAGGGCACTTTATGCCTATGGAAAACAACGGCACTGCTATATCCATTTGCGCCTCTGCCCTGTCTGCTCGTATCTCTGCGGGTTCGTTTTCCTGAACACGCTCGGGTACACCTATGGGAAGCTCCGATAAAGCAGACTCCGCCACTTCCCTTACCGTATCCGCATCTACGTCGCCGCAAACGCAAAGCGCCATATTATCCCCTTTATAAAAGGCACGATGGCACTTATAAAGCAGCTCGGGAGTTATATCTGCAATAGACTCCTCCGTACCTGCAGGGTCGGTGCGGATGGTGGCGTTATGATACATAGCGTCCAACAGACCGAAATACATCTTCCAGTACGGGTCGTCCATATACATTCTTATTTCTTTGTTTATTATCGCCCTTTCCTTTTCTACGGAGCTATCCGTAAAATGAGGACAGGTCACTACCTTTAGAAGGAGCGCAAGCGACTGCTTAAAATTTTCCGTACAGGAAAACATATAGCAGGTTTTGGAGGCGGCTGTAAAAGCGTTTGCATTGGCACCAAGAACGGAAAACTGCTCAAAAGCATCGGTACCGTCCTCGTTTTCAAACATTTTATGCTCCAGAAAGTGTGCAATGCCCGCAGGAACGTCCAGCTTAGCTCCGTCCACCTCAAACTCGGTATCCGCAGAGCCGAAATCTACGCCCAAAACCGCATAGGTGGTAGACAGCTTTTTGGGGATAACGTAAATATCCAAACCGCAAACGTTAAACTTTGTATACTGCTCCCCTATCTCATTATTTATCTTTACCGTATAACTCACAGCTCGTCACCGCCCTCTCCCTCAAGCATAAAGAAAGTATCTGCCGTTAAACGGCTTGCAGCGGCGGCAATATCCTCCGCAGTGGTGGCGGCAACCTTTTCCGCCATTTCTTCGGGAGTTATGGAAATACCCATACCTATACGGGTGGCAAACCAATTAATCATAGCCCCGGGGCTATCGTATATCTCCTTATAAGCGGTAGCGGCTGAAACCTTTGCGGCTGTAAGCTCGCTTTCGCTTATGTTGCCCTTTTTAAGCTCCTCCACCTGCTTTGCTATTGCCTCCTCCGCCTTGCTGCGGTCTGCGGCATCTATACCTGCAGAAATTATGAGAAGCCCCTTAACACCGTCAAGCAAGGGACTGCAATAGTAGCAAAGCCCAAGCTTTTCTCTTACGTTAATAAAAAGCTTACCGGAAGGAGAGCCTAAAACGTCACAGGCAAGTAAAAGAGCAGGATAATCCTCATCACGAATGCTTATTCCTGTGCGGTAGCCCATACAAAGCCTGCTTTGAACCGCATCGGCCTTCTCGCTAACGTGCTTAAGCTCACCTGTTTGCTCTCTTACGTCCGTAAGATACACGGCAGAAGGTCTGGGCGTGAAAGGAAGATGCTTTTTTATATATTCTTTAACCGTATCCGCAGGAGTATTACCAACAAAATAGATATCCACGGGAGCGTTTGCCAAAACGTAGTCGTAGCTTTTCTTAAGAGAAGCTCCGTCTATACTCTCCAGCACCTGCTCATCCCCTGCTACGGCAACGGAATAGGGCTCGTCACTACACATATTACGCACTAAGCGGCTTATGGCAAATCGAGCCTTGTCATCGATTATGGACTGTATTTCTTCTTTTAAATTCTTTTTCTCGGACTCTACCACGTAGTCGGGGAACGCACCGTTTTCGTCAAGTAAAGGGTCAAAAATCATAGCGCCAAGCAAATGCATAGCGCCTGCAAGCACGTCCGACTTATCGTAGGTATATGCGTTTTCTATACAGGAGAGCTTAAAGCGTATGCGCTGTACCTCCCCGGATTTGGAAACATAAGCATCCACATCTGCCGCATACATTTCCTCAAGTGCAATATTAAAGCTGCGAAGGCTTGGATATTCCCTGCAGCAACGGCTAAGCACGTTGGTAAGCAGAGAGTAGTGGGTAGCGGTTTCTGCCCTTAGGGGACAGCGCAGCTCCACTATCATAAGGTTGGATTTAAATTTGTCGGTAGGTATTACCGTAAGGTTTACACCTTCACATATTATGCGGTTTTGTAGTAGCATTTTATTTCCTTTACAACTTTTCTATAAGGCATACGGCGTGGGCAGATATTCCCTCTCCCCTGCCGGTAAAGCCAAGGTGCTCCTCCGTGGTTGCCTTTACGCTTATCGCTGAGACATCCACAGATAAAGCTTTTGCCATATTAAGGCGCATAGTATTTATATAAGGCGCAAGCTTTGGCGCCTGAGCTATAACCGTACTGTCAACGTTAACAACGGTATAGCCGTGGTCTTTAAGAAGGCAGCCGACGTGAGCAAGGAGCTTTATGCTGGAAATACCCTTGTAAGCAGGGTCACTGTCGGGAAAATGCTTGCCTATATCCCCCAAAGCGGCTGCACCGAGAAGAGAGTCACACACAGCGTGGGTAAGCACATCCGCATCGGAATGACCCAAAAGCCCCTTTTCATAGGGTATCTCTACGCCGCCTATTATTAAAAGCCTGCCCTCCGTAAGAGCGTGAACGTCATAACCGTGACCTATTCTCATCAGCTTTCCTTTCTCCGCTTTTGTTCGATGTAACGTGCTATAAGCACGTCCTCGGTGCAGGTAAGCTTAAGGTTGCTTTTATCCGTTTGCACGTACTCCACCTTAAAGCCTGCGTGCTCCACTATTGCGGTATCGTCGGTAGCCATAAAACCGTCCTTCTTGGCAAGTGCCGCCGCAAGGGTGTAAAGCTTTGCTTCAAACACCTGCGGAGTTTGCAAGGCAAGAAGATTGGCACGAGTAGGCGTATAAACCGTACCCTTTTCGGTGTCCACGTACTTGATAGTGTCGGTTACGGGTGTACAAGCGGTGGCAGCGCCCGTTTTGATAGCTGCTGCCGTCACGGTATCAATTATCTCAGCCGTTACCAAAGGACGGGCACAGTCGTGAATACAGTAAAAGGCGCATTTTCTGCTTGCAGCCCCAACACCGTTGAACACGGACTGTGTACGGGTTTTACCACCAAGGGTAAAACGCAAAGGCTTTGCGCTAAAGCCTTCGCTTGCCTTTTCCATTTCTGCCGCATCACGGCAAACAACCACTATCTCGCTTATGCTTTCTGCCTCGCCAAAGGCATCCAATACCATACGAAAAGCAGTTTTATCGCCTATTTTAATAAGAGCTTTATTAACACCGCCCATACGGGTGCCGTTTCCGGCACCCACTATTACTGCGGTTATAAACGGTTTATCAGCCTTCATATCCAAAGCCTATTGCAAGTGCCTTGCTGTTAACCTCTGCAAGGTGAGCCTTGGATGCAGGGATACCCGAGGTAAGAGAATCCTTAAAGAAATCCTCGGTGAAAAGCCCTGACTTTTTAATAATATAACCAAGCATAATTACGTTAGCCATACCTGTAAGGCCATTTTCGTTAGCAAGCTCCGTTGCAGGAATGTAAAAGGCCTGAATATCGTCTCTTTCAGACTTTTTGCTTACAAGAGAGCTGTCAACAAAAATCATACCGCCCTTTACTACCTTACTTTCAAACTTGTCAAAGGAAGGAGTATTGAAAGCTAAAAGAATGTCGGGCTTGGTTACGAGAGGACTGCCTATGGGCTCATCTTCTACGATAACGCTGCAGTTACAGGTGCCGCCGCGCATTACGGGACCGTAGGAAGGCAACCAGCTAACGTATTTACCGTTACGCATACCCGCAAGAACTATCTGCTTACCTGCAAAAAGTATACCCTGACCGCCAAAGCCTGCAAGTAAAATGTTACTCATTATTATTGCCCTCCTCTGTTATATCCTTATAAACGCCGAGAGGATAATGCTCCATCATATTCTCACGAAGCCATTCAAGAGACTTTTCGGGAGACATACCCCAGTTGGTGGGACAGGTGGAAAGCACTTCGATAAGGCTAAGGCCCTTCTTGCTCTTTTGAGTTTCAAACGCCTTTCTTATAGCCTTCTTTGCATTGCGTACGTTCTTAACACAGTCAACTGCTACACGCTCAACGTAAGCGGCGCCGTCAAGAGTGGATATCATCTCTGCAACACGGATGGGATTACCCTGAATTTCCTTCTTTCTGCCGTAGGGAGAGGTGGTGGTTACCTGACCAAGAAGGGTGGTAGGTGCCATCTGACCGCCGGTCATACCGTAAATTGCGTTATTGATGAAGATGATGGTGATGTTTTCACCTCTTGCACCAACGTGAACGGTCTCTGCCGTACCGATTGCCGCAAGGTCGCCATCGCCCTGATAGGTAAACACAAAGTTGTCGGGATGGCTTCTCTTAACACCTGTTGCAACAGCAGGAGCTCTGCCGTGAGGTGCCTGTATCATATCACAACCAAAGTAGTTGTAGGAGAAAACGGAACAGCCAACGGAAGCGATACCTACGGTTTCGCCCTCTATGCCCATTTCGTCAAGAACCTCTGCCACAAGTCTGTGAACTATACCGTGGGTACAGCCCGGACAATAGTGGAAGGGTACGTCTGTAAGTGCCTTAGGCTTTTCGAAAACTACCATTATTTAGCACCTCCGTTCATTTCTACTATCTTAGCAAGGATTTCGTCGGGTGTGGGGATAACGCCGCCGGTTCTGCCAAAGAACTCTACGGGGCGTTTGCAGCCGGTAGCAACCTTAACGTCATCTACCATCTGACCCATATTCATTTCTACAACAAGGAACTTGTCGGTCTTATCGGCAAGCTCTGCAAGCTGCTTCTTAGGATAAGGCCACAAAGTAATGGGGCGGAAAAGACCAACCTTTATACCCATTTCTCTTGCTGCCTTAACTGCTGTTTTAACTATTCTTGCAGTGATGCCGTAGGCCACTACGCAAATCTCTGCATCCTCGGTCATATACTCGTCGTACTGAACCTCGTTTTCTTCTATTGCCTTATATCTCTCGTAACGGGCGAGAACGGTGTTCTCAAGAGTTTCGGGGTCGATATAAAGGGAGTTTACTATGTTGTGCTTGCGCTGATTGCCGTGACCGCAAGCCGCCCAAGTCTTTTCGGGAAGAGCTCTTTCTCTCTTTGCCTCAAAGTCAACGGGCTCCATCATCTGACCGAGAGCGCCGTCTGCAAGAAGCATAACGGGAGTACGGTAGATATCGGCTATATCAAAGGCTTCGCCCATAAGGGTTGCAATTTCCTGAACGTATGCAGGTGCAAGAACAACAAAGTGCATATCGCCGTGACCTAAAGCCTTGGTTGCCTGAAGGTAGTCGGACTGAGCAGGCTGAATACCGCCAAGACCGGGACCGCCACGCTGTACGTTAACGATAACGCAAGGAAGGTCGGAGCCGATTATGTAGGAAACGCCCTCGCTCTTAAGGCTAACCCCGGGAGAGGAGGAGGAGGTGAAGGCACGTTCGCCGGAAGCGGTACAGCCAAGCACCATATTGATTGCAGAAACTTCACTTTCTGCCTGAAGGCAAAGACCGCCAACCTTGGGCATTTTTTTTGCAAGGTATTCGGAAAGCTCGGTCTGGGGAGTTATGGGATAACCGAAGAAATAACGGCAACCTGCACGAATAGCGGCTTCACCGATAACCTCGTTGCCCTTCATAAGCATTTTTTCTGCCATTATTTCTCACTTCCTTTCTCTACTGTAATTACAACGTCCGGACACATAGTAGCGCACATAGCACAAGCAATACACTGTGCCATATCGGTTACGTGTGCAGGATGATAGCCCTTAGCATTAAGAACTGCGGTATTAAGCGCAACTATATGCCTGGGGCAGGCGCCTACGCAAAGGCCGCAGCCCTTACAAAGGTCTGTGTTAAAGCTTACCCTGTTCATCTTAAGCTTCCTTTCTTTATTTAAAAAATTTTTTATTTAAAACAACTGCTTTGTAGCGTTTTCAATATAAAACACGTCGGGAACGTTTACCCCCTCCACGCCCTTAAAGACGGTGGTTGCCAAAATAGGCAAGGACGTGCGTTTTGCCAGCTCGGCACAGGCAAGGTATCCTTCCTCTACCGTTGCCGCCGTAGTTTCGTCACCTAAATTGGTGTTGTTGATAATAGCGTTTATACGCATACCCGAAACGGCCTTTATATACTCGACAGACTCCACCGCATCCTCGGTTTCAGCTATTAAAGGACGGCTTTTGTTGTAAACGTATATCATATCGTAGCCACAGCCTTCAAACCTTTCACGGTAGGTAGACAAGGCAATTGCCCCATCGTCGCCGCCTACGTCTATAATACAAAATTCATCGCTTACAAAAACCGATTGAAATTCCGCCGGTATGGACGGTATATCCACGTTGGTGTTAGCGTACTGAGGGATAATGGTGCGGATACCCAAAGCAGACAGCTCCGCCTTATTATCAGCAGTGCGAAAATAGGGGTTTACCACATCAAAATCCGCTATGCAGACCTTTTTGCCTGCCTTTGCCGCCGCTTTAGCTAAGTTAACCGCCACGTTGGTCTTACCCGAGCCGTAGTGACCGCAGATAACGCATATTCTGTTTGTCAGCTTATTAAACATCTGTATCACCGCATCTTATTATGTCCCACTTCTTAGCGCCCTTAAGCGGTACGTAAAATACCTGCTTAGGGTGTGGAACGCTTTCTATCTCTTGCATATTTTCGTCGTACATCTTTTCAATGACCGCATCTCTGCCGTAAGTACCGGGGCTTAACACCTGCACCTTGTCCCCAACGTAAAACTTATTCCGCTGGATACACTTGGCAAGACCCGTTTCCTCGTCATAGTCGCTGACGGTAGCAAGATACGCCCTATCGTTAATGTACACGTTTGCACTGCACACCTGCGCCGCCAAATGAGGCGGTGTAAAATAAAAACCCGTATCGTATTCCCTGTGGCTTACGCTTTCCGTTTCCTTTTTCCACATTGGGTCGGTAACAAAGCCGGCAGGGTCTTTTATATAGCTGTCATACGCCATACGGTAGGCGTTGGTAACCGCCGCCGTGTAGTAGGCGCTTTTCATTCTGCCTTCTATTTTGAAGCTGTTTATACCCGCTTCAACTAAAGCAGGTACGTGCTCCACCATACAAAGGTCCTTGGATGAAAAGGCATAGGTACCTTCCTCTGTCTGCTCTGCGCTGTATAGAGGAAGACCGTCCCTCACGTCTGCCATATTGTACTGCCAACGGCAGGGCTGAGCGCACATACCTCGGTTTGCATCACGCCCCGTTGCATAGTTGGAAAGCAAGCATCTGCCGGAATAGGAAACACACATAGCGCCGTGTACAAAGCATTCTATCTCCATATCCGCAGGAATGCTTTGTCTTATTCTTTTTATCTCCTCCAGAGTCAGCTCTCTTGCCAGCACTATACGCTTTATACCAAAAGCGTCATACCAAAAGCGGCAGGACCTGCTGTTGACCGTAGAGCATTGAGTGGAAAGATGAAGCTCCGCATAAGGAAGCTTTTCCCTTACGGTGCTTATTACACCCGGGTCACTTACTATAAAAGCGTCGGGAACTACCGAGCCAAAGTCGTCAAGCAGCTTCTCCAACCCTTCAAACTCCACGTCTCGGGGCATAGTGTTAAGGGTGCAGTAAACCTTTGCGCCGTGAGAGTGAGCAAAATCCAGACCCATCTCAAGGCTTTCCATATCAAAGTTGCCCGCAGAGGCACGCATACCGAAACGATTCATAGCCATATAGACCGCATCGGCACCGTATGCCACCGCAAACTGAAGCTTTTCCAAATCCCCCGCAGGGGAAAGAATTTCACATTTTTTCATCGTTTAATTACCTGTATAGGTACCGTTTTCTATTTGCTCGTTAACCTTTGCCGCCGTTTGCTTATTAATGCTGTGCTGGTAAGGAGTTTGAGCGTAATACATATTACCTGCCATATCGGAATTGAAATAGTAGGCGGTGGTAATACCAAAGCTTTGCTTTATATCGTCAGACATATCGGGATAAAGTGCCGCTTCAATAGCGTCCAGACCGGGGTTGCATATAGCTCCGGGAGGAAGCCCCTGATACAAATAGGTGTTGTAGGGTGTTTCGTACTTGGTATCCTCGTCGCTGAGAATAGGCTTACGAACCACGGGAAGACCGTTCCTTACGTTGTCACAGTCCATAGCGTACTGAATGGTAGCACAGGATTCAAGCTTATCAAAGGTGGTGGACGTAAAACGGTTATGGAACACCTGAGAAACGTTTTCAAAATCCGTAAAGCTTTTACCCTCTGCCTGTACTATGGAAGCAAAGGTCACCATCTCGTCAAAGGTAAAGCCCATCTTATCACAAGCGGGTTTATACGTAGTATAATACTCAACCCACACACGGGAGTAGAAGCCGTTAAGCATCTTATTGATTACCTCTACCTCGCTTGTGTCCTTATAAAATATATAGGTGTCGGGGTACAAATACCCTTCAAGCCTGTAATTGCGGCCTTCCGCAAAGCCGCTTTCGTTAAGAAGCTGAACAAACTCGTGCTTATATGGATACTCGTTTATGGCATACACGTACTCTTCCTTTGTGCCTACGCCGCTGTCTACCAAAAGATTAATTATCTGGTCTACGGTATAGCCTTCGGGTATAGTCACGGTAACCTCCTCCCTTAGATACGCTGTGGTGGTTAGGGTGGAAATTATCTGGTCGTAGTTCATATCCGCAGAGAGAGTATGGTTGCCCGAAAGATACTTAAGCTCGTACTTAGGGTCTATATCGCCGCCAAAGAACATAGTCTTTACAAATTCCTTACCTAGGTGAAAAAGCGAACCTGCAAGATCCTCCTTATCAAGCTCTACGCCCTCGTCGTACTTATATTTTACGTAAAACTTAAATACCTTTTCTTCTTCTATTATACCTTCTTCGTGAAGCTTTTCAGCTACCTGCTCGGTGGTCATTCCGTCTTCTATGGCAACCGTAACCTCTGTTCCGCTTTTGGTAAAGGCAAATACGTCGTTTGCCATAGGAATAATTCCGGGCCAAAAATCAAAGAAGCCAAAAACCACGAAAAAGGACAGGGCGCATACCGCAAAGGTGTATATCAGCGCCTTGGCTATACCAATGGCAACGCTGCCTCTGGCACGTTTTTTGGCATTGCGGCGTTTTGCCTTAGCATAAGCCCTGCGGGCTTTTGCTTTTGCCGCTTCGTTGCCTGAAAAATGCACGTCTGCCACAGCGTCGGTATTGGCGTCCTCTTTTACCTCCACGCTGTTGCCCTTATCATCGGTAAGATGGCCTTCCTCGGGAGCCGGGCGTACCATATCGTCGCCCAAATCGTCGCTGTAATGAGCGGAAGTGTCCTCTTCCTCCGTCACAACGGGTGTTTCTTCTTCGATAGGCTCAGTCCCCACGGGAGGGAACACCACGGTAGAGCCTACGTTTTCCTGTTCGGAAGCAGGTTCTGCCGAAGCCGTTTCGCTATTTTCCGAAGATGTGCTTTCCTCTTGGCCTTCCTTACCAGTCAGGCGGTCAAGCATTTCAAGCAGTTCGTCGGAATTTTCTTTAACGCTTTTTCTGTTATCCACTATCTAAAATACCTCCGTTTGCCGTTTTACAGCAAGGCGTTGATAATAATAAATACTGCAATAGGCACTATAAGTGCCGGTGTTATATAAATAAAAAGATTGTTTATGCTTTTTTCGGGTACGGTTTCACCCTCGGATGCATCGGAATAAGCGGCGTACATATTCTCCACCCTTGAAAACGCAAAGGCAAGACACAAAAGCAAAGCCACAAAAAGCACAAAGCCCACAAAAAGCGTGCTGGTGTTATAAGCGGTTTTGCTTATAAACGCCGCATTGCCGTACAAGCCGTACACGTTAAAGGCAAGGTGCAAAGCCATAGACGGATACACAGACCTGCACACCACCGTACTTACGCTTAGAACCAAGCCCGCAAACAGATACATTATAAAGCCTTCTGCGGAAAAATGAACCAAGGTAAAATACAAGGTGCTTATAAGTACAGCATTAAAGCTGCCGTATTTCTTATACTCGCCTATAACTATTCCTCGAAAAAACAGCTCCTCGCTAACGGCAGGAATAAGGCAATATGCCAAAAACAGCCCTATGCCGTTCTTTTCACCCGTAAACAACGAGTCCATATACCCCTTGTCAAAGGTCATATTGTTGCCGCCGCTGTAAAACAAAAGCTGTATAAGCAGACTGCCGCAAACCATTACGCCAAAAGCGCCCACGGTATACAAAACAGCGTTGCCGCTTACCTTTTCCGAAAGCATTGGATAGTTAAGCTTGCCGCCCTTAAGCCCGTAGTACAAAAACGCAGGTACGGCAAAAACTATAACCTGTACTATTATTATTACCAAAAATATGCTGTCATCACCTACGGTAGACACGGTAACGTATCTGCCGCACAGCGAAAGCAACACGTATATCACCGCTGTCAGCATAGGTACGCTGAAGGGTGCAGATTTTAAAAACTTAAGCATAATGCCGCCTTTAGGCTACGCCATCCTTATTTGTTCAGCTATTCTGTCGGCTACGTCTGCACCGTAAAGAAGCTCGGTTATCTTAAGCGCAAACTCAAGGGAAACGCCCATACCCTCGGCGGTAATGAAAATATCATCCACCTCTACCTTTTCCCCTGTACGGTTGGCATCGGGCATTGCGGTTTCAAACCCCGGATAGCACGCAATATTTCTGTCTTCCAAATAGCCAAGCTTGCCTAAAACAGAAGGCGCCGCACAAATTGCCGCAACGTAGTTGCCTGCAGAAACGGTGGCATTAATAAGCTCGGTGGTATGATAGGAGCTGCCCAAGGCCTCGGTGCCCTTAAGTCCACCGGGAAGGATAAGCACCAAAGGAATTTCCTCCGAGATATCACTAACGTGAACGTCTGCCACTACCTTTATGCCGTGAGCACCCGTAACAATCAGGTCGTCCTCAATAGAAGCAAGCACAACGTTTGCACCTGCACGTCTAAGTACATCGGCAGGAGTAAGCGCCTCGCACTCCTCAAAGCCGTTTGCAAGTAAAATTACAGCTTTCATCTAAAATCTCCTTTCCCGCTCAGCTCTGCTTTATAAGAGAACCGATAGCGGCACACACTTCGATGTGTATGTCTTCTATACTGCGTAAAACGCCATCCTTGACACAGTCTATCCTATGCCAAGCGTATTTATCGGATGCATAAAGAGCCGCCTTGTAGCTGTCCTCTAAATGCTTTTTGTCGTTTTCGTGAATATCCTTAACCGCACCTGTACTGTCGCAACGCTTTTGCACAAGGGAAGCGGAAACCGAAGGAGGCAAACAAAGGTAAATAACCTCGGTAGGTGCAGGCAGGCCTAAAAGAGAAAATTCGTACTCGTAAAGCCACTTGCCAAAGCTATCCCATTCCTCCTCGGGCAGCTTTGACATTTGATGCACAAGGTTTGCCGTAGTATAACGGTTAGCTATTATAACCGTGTCTTCAGCATAGTCCTTTTTCCAATCCAGCATATAGGAGCAATATCTGTCCATAGCGTAGAAGGAGGAAGCGGCAAAGGCGTTTACCGCCTTGGGGTCTTTACCAAACTGACCCTTAAGATACATATTTATAAGCGCACTGCTGTCCTCTTTATAAGTGGGAAAGGAAATAAGCCTGTTTTTTATGCCCTTGCTATCCAAAAAAGCACAAAGAAGCTTGCTTTGAGTTTCCTTACCCGAGCCGTCAAGACCGTCTACGGCTATAAGTATGCCCTTTGCCATAGTTTACACACCTCAAAATTACATATTTTGATACTTTTCACGCATTTCAAGCGCCTTGCCGCAGCTCATCTTGCCTTCGGGACAAGGGCCGGAAACGCAAGGAGGGCCTGCCTTTTTGAACAAGGTAGGAGCAACCTGCTTAACCTTGCGAAGCATTTCCTCCGCCAACGCTCTTATCTCCCACTGAGCACGGGTGCAGCAGCGCAGATTAAAGAAATTGTAAAGAGAGCGCACGTTCATAGTCATAACTATCTTTGTATCGCAAGCGTTGGGAAGAACGCTTCTGGCGTCCTCAAAAGCCATTTTTTCCGCCGCCTTTGCTGCCGCCATCGGCTCCATACCGCCTTCAACAAGAGCCTTTGTATGTTTTTCCTTAAGAAGCGCCGCAAGGCGAATATAATGCGCCCTATCCTCTTCCATAGCCTGAAGGAAAACCTCCTTGGCTTCGGGAAGAGCCTCTATCTCGGGAGGCATTATGTAAGTAAAGCTTTCCTTATTAACGTAGCGCTGGCTTTGAACGCTGAAGGAAGCGATACGATGCCTGGTTATCTGGGCAAGAACAGCACGGGAAACGCCCTCTATACCGAAGGTAAAGCTAACGTGCTCAAAGGGGCTTTCGTGACCCAAGGAAACCAGCATATTAATAAAGCTTTCGGTCTTTTCTTCGGTCAAGCCCTCCATTATTCCGTCTATGCCCGTTTGGGAATAGCATAGCTTTGCCGCAGATGCAATTATTTTTTCACAGTCGGGAGTATGTGCAATTATCTCAACCTTCATAAGTATTCCCTCTTTTCTTTGCTGTTCTTAATAGTTTATTGTAACACAAAAAGGTCTTAAAATCAAGTGTTAATATAGTTCTTGCCGTGGTCAGCGTACCAGCTTTTACAGTATTCGCCTTCGGCTTTTATCTCCTTAAGCGCCGAGCAGGATTTAAAAACGTGCTCTCCTATCTCCTCAACAGTTTCGGGCAAAGCCGCACTTTTAACGCTGATGCAGCCGAAAAATGCGTAGTCGCCTATAATTTTTACGCCCATAGGAACGTTTATTTCCTCCAACATAACACAACCGAAAAAGCTTTTTGCGGGTATCGCCTCAAGGCCTTCGCCAAATTCTATCTCGCTAAGGTCCATACAGTGAAAAAAGGCTTTTTCCTCAAGCTGACAACCGACGGGAAGCACCACCTTCTTAAGCCCCTTGCAGGAGGCAAAGGCGTTTGCTTTTATAAGAAGTACAGTGTCGGCTATTTCAAGCTCCTCCACTTCGGTAGCTTGAGGGCAACGAATAAGCTCGCTCTTGTCCCCATTATACAGCACGCCCTCTGCCGAAGAAAAGCTTTTATTGGAAGCAGAGACCTCTATCTCCTTCAGAGAAACGCACCCTGCAAATGCCGCAGAGTCCATAACCGCAACACTGCTGCCTACGTAAACGTACTCAAGAGCGGTACACTCTGCAAAAGCACCTTCGCTAACGTTTACCACCGTGTCGGAAAGACTAAGCCTTTTAAGAGAGCCGTTGCCCGAAAAAGCATCGTCCATAATCGCCGTAACGGTGTAGCCGTCCAGCTCGGAAGGCAATTCAAGCTCTGCTTCGGTGCCGCTGTAGGCGCAAATCATTGCAACGGTGTTAACCAAAACATAGCCGTAGTCACCGCTGGTTATTACTTCAAGCTTTTCTTCTGAGCTTTCATCAACGCTCAGGAAGGCGCTTTCCTCATCAAAATCGCTGTAATCGTTCACAGAAGCATCAAGGCTTTCGTCCACCCGGCCGCTTTGAACGTTACTTTCCGCCTTGCTTTCGTCTTCTGTAGGCTTTTGATTAGAGCCGCCGCAGGCCGACAAAACGATAAGCGCTAAAACTATTATAAAGCATAAGGTTTTTTTCATATGGTTTTCCTTTATTCGGGAGCTTTAAGATTGCTGTTGCCAAGCCCTGCTTCTATAAGTGCGGAATAGGTGCCACTATCCTGCTTTACACTAACAACGATGGAGGTACAGCCGTTAAACACGCCTGTGCCTATGGTAGCATCGTTACATTTAATGCTTAAATCCGCAAGAGAGCTGCAGTAAGCAAAGGCATAGTCGCCCAAAACGGAAACACCGGCAGGCAAAACCACGCCGTTAAGCGACGAACAGTAGGAAAAAGCGCCGCTGCCTATTGTAGTAAGACCGTCCCCCACGGTAAGGGTCTTAAGAGTGCCGCAGCCCTTAAAGGCGTCCTTTTTAATCTCGGTAACGCCTGCGGGAATGCTTACGGTGCGAAGGTACGAGCAACCGTAAAAAACCTGCTCCTCAACAACAACGAGCGAGGTGGAAAGCTCCATATTTAAAAGGTTTTCGCAATACGCAAAAGCGCTTTTTTCAACGCTTGTTACGGTGGAGGGCATAATGTTTTCGGTTTCGCCAAAGCGCACGGTACGCAAAGCAGTGCAACCGTAAAATACGCCTTCGGGAAGGAGAGTAATGCTGCCGTCCAGCTTTATTTCCCCAAGAGCCGAGCAATAGGCAAAGGCATAAGGGGAAAGGGTATTTATGCCGCTGTAATCATCAGCATTGACGGTAAGGGTTTTAAGCTTTTTACAACGATAAAAGGCCTTTTCGCCAACAGTTTTTAAATTGGCTTTGATAGTAAGAGCAGTTATTTTATTGCACTCGTAAAAAGCACCTTCGGGAATATTTTCGGGGCAAGTGACGGTAACGGAACGAAGAGAGGAAGGAACATACTCCAAATTGCCCTCGTAATTTTCCGCACCAAAGGTTGCACCTAAGAACAGCTTATCACTGCCGTTGCCGAGAAAAGGCAGACTTATAACCCTTAAAGAGTCACAACCGTCGAAAGCGCCGTCTCCGATAGAGGTAACGGTATCGGGGATAATCAAGGTATCAAGCACAGTGCAACCGCTAAACGCCTTTTTACCTACTGCAGTAACGCCCGACATTTTAACCTCTGTAAGAGTTTCACAACCCAAAAAGGCTTCGTCCCCTATTTCGCCCCCGTTTATCTGTACGCTTGTCAAGGTTTCGGGAACCACCTTAGCGTTTGCGGCGGTAGAATACGCACCAAAGATATAACCAATGTATTTATAGTTATCCGCCTTGCCGCCGGCAAAGGGCAAAGAGAGCGCTTGCAGGCTTTTACACTCGGAAAAAGCGGAAAAGCTTATCTGTTCCACAGTATTGGGAACTACTACATCGGTAATTGTAACCGTTTGGTTTCCGTCCTCACCCTTTACGTCCTTTATTGCGCCTGCGTTTATCAGCAAAACAGGTTTTTCGTCAATGATAGGTGGGATTTTAACAAAGGAATCTGTGCCCGTATAATTCTTTATGCCAAGACCGTCACCGTAAGGAGCGGTTTCAAAAAAGCTTGCGTCGGTATAAGGCCGTTCGGTGGGAACATCCTCTGTTTCCTTAGAAGCCTCATCTGATGATTCGGGCACCGTGTGGGAGTCTTCTCCGCCCTCCAAAATATCAATCATCTCTTTTACGTCACCGCAGGCAGTAGCAAAAAGTAATATACTGCCAAGCAAAAAAGCTGCGACGGTGAGTTTAAATATATGGCTTAAACGTTGATTTATAAGCATCCTTACTGTCCTTTCAATAAACACAAATAGGGCTTTAAATTCTTACTCAAGTTATATTATCTCACAATTCCTTCTATTTGTCAACAAAAATAAGTTTACAAGAAAAAACAAAACGCCCTGTGTAGATCACAGAGCGCTATTAAAGGGTGTTGCGTGCAACACCCTTTAAATTTACTTATTAATATCTGTCTCCGCTGTTGCTCTTACGGCTGTTGTTAAGCATACTGATGATATCATCAATATCATCGTTTTCAGCTGCAGGAGCTTCTGCCTTTGCTGCAGGTTCAGCCGCAGGCATAGGCTTACTGCGATAGTCACCACGTTTTTCGCTGTCAAAGCCGGTAGCAACAAGAGTAACTATCATTTCGTCTTCAAGGCTCTGGTCGAAAGCAGCACCGAAGATGATGTTAGCGTCGGGATGTGCTTCGTTGGTAATCAATGCAACAGCATCGTTAACCTCATCAAGAGCGATATCAAGGGAAGCTGTGATGTTAACAACAATACCCTTAGCGCCGCTGATGTTGGTTTCAAGAAGAGGACTGGACATAGCCATCTTAGCTGCCTGCTCTGCCTTTTCCTTACCCTTTGCGTGACCAACGCCCATATGCGCAAGACCTGCATTGCTCATTACGGTGCTAACGTCAGCAAAGTCAAGGTTAATAAGACCGTCCATAGTGATAAGGTCAGATATGCTCTGTACGCCTTTTCTAAGAACCTCGTCTGCTTCCTGGAATGCATTAAGGAAGGTAATTTTCTTATCGGTAAGGAGCTTAAGTCTTTCATTGGGGATAACAATAAGAGAGTCAACATTGTCCTTAAGCTTTTCGATGCCCGCTTCAGCCTGTGCCATTCTCTTAGCGCCTTCAAATGCGAAAGGCTTGGTAACAACTGCAACGGTAAGAATGCCAAGCTGCTTTGCAGCCTTAGCAACGATAGGAGCTGCGCCTGTACCTGTACCGCCGCCCATACCTGCGGTTACAAATACCATATCAGCATCCTTTATAGAATCGGTAATTTGTTCAAGAGTTTCCTCAGCAGCCTTTTCACCTACGTCAGGATTTGCGCCTGCGCCGCGGCCCTTGGTAATTCTATCACCGATAGCGATGATATTAGGGGTAGCGGAACGTTCCAAAGCGGAAATATCTGTATTAACATTTATAAACTCAATATCCTTACAGCCAACGGTGATCATACGGTTAACAGCGTTACCGCCGCCGCCGCCAACGCCGACAACCTTTATTTTAACAACGGGTGCGCCTAAATCTTTAGCCATTTTTGTACCTCCCAAGCGTACGTGTATATTTTGACGATTATAATTCTTATATATTATAATATTAATTTTTATAAATTTCAAGTGTTTTTTTTATTTTTTTAGAGCTTTTTTCAATTTTTTTGCCTTACGAGGGGCTGAAAACACCCTTGTTTATCTCGGAAACGTCTATTGTTCCGTCTGCAGTGTCACCGGGAATAGTGCTTAGCTTTTCCATTATACCTATGGCGAAGGCAAGCTTTGTGTCAAATTCCTCTATATCCCCCATATAAATATTGTATTTACCGTCCACGCCTAAATAAATACCAAAACGGTTATTGGCGTCCAGATAATCCACTCTGCCGTCAAGTCCCGATTCACGTATATCAGCAAAGGCTTTGGCTATGATATCACCGGTTCTGCCGTCGGAAAAAGAAAGCTTTTCCCCTACTATGCAGCGTGAAACGGTTTCCGGGTTCATATCTACCCTTAAAAGTCCGTACAGCTTAGAGCTGTCGTTTGTGTATTCAAGAATTTGCATATTGTCCGTAAGAAGATAACGGTCGCCCTTTATCTCAACGTACATATTGGGTTCTTTTTCCTTTATACGTATAACCACCGTAGAGGGCAAATCGCGCTCTATTACCACCTCGTTAAGATACGGAAGCTCCTCCACCATTTTCTTTTCCAAATCCGACGCTGCAAAGGAATAAAGGTTTTTGCCCTTCTCTACTCCAAATGCCGCAAGTATTTGCTCCTCGGTGTAGGAGGTTTTGCCGTCTATCTTAACGGTTTCTATTTTCAAAAAAACAAGAAAGCAGACAGCAGTAAATATAAGGCTTAACGCCAAAAACAGACCTACGTAAAAAGCACGGCGACGCATTATTTTTGATTGCTGCCTTTGCTTGAGCTGGTCTATGTTTATGGCTCTTCGTTTAAAACGACTTTTCTGCTCCTGCATTTCCTTCTCCTTTGTTTTATTTGCCTGCCTGCTTGATAACTATATCCGCTATGGTATCCGTTGCGTTGGGCTTTGCCATTGTCCTTGCCGCTTTGCCCATCTTAGCACGCTTGCTTTCATCCTCTACCAAAGCTTTTACCGCATTTATAAGCACGTTGCCGTCGGTTTCGGACTCCTTAAGCAAAAGCGCAGCTCCTGCATCTGCCAACACCTTTGCGTTTTTGTATTGGTGGTCGTCGGTTACGTTGGGGGAAGGGATAAGTATACACGCCTTGCCCATACAGCAGTTTTCCGCTATGGTTATTGCACCTGCACGGCATATAACTATATCCGCCGCCGCAAGCTGACGGTGCATATCGTATATGTATTCTCTTATTTTTATATTGGGTGCTTTGTTTAGACCCGTTGACGCCGCAAGCGCACCGTATTTTTCGTTACCGCCCTTGCCCGTTGCGTGTAAAGCACGAATGGAAGTATTACCCTTAACGTAGCCCTGAAGCATTTCAAAAACGTACCGGTTTACCTTTTCCGCACCAAGACTACCGCCAAAGGACACTACGTATACCTCGTTGCCAAGCCCCAACTCCTTGCGAGCGGTTTCCCTATCCGTTAGGTTTATCTCGGGCTTTACGGGATTGCCCGTAAGTATCATCTTATCGTTATAGGCGCTGTCAAAATACTTTTTGCTTTCCTCAAAGCTTATGCAAACCTTAGATGCAAACTTTGAAAGACGCCTGGTGGTAACGCCCGGAAAAGCGTTTTGCTCGTGGATGACGGTGGGTATACCAAGCTTTGCCGCCGCCTTTACTGCCGCCCAGCTTGCATAGCCGCCCGTACCAACCACAACGTCGGGTGAAAACTGCTTTATTATCTTTTTTGCGGTATGTACCGAGGTTATTGCCTTTATAGCCGCATCTATATTGGAAAGAGAAAGCTTGCGCTTAAAGCCGCGCACCTTAACAAACTTTATATCGTAGCCGCTTTTGGGAACAAGAGTACCCTCCATACCCCTTTCTGTGCCTACGAACAAAACGCCTGTGGAATTATCTCTTTGTTTTAAGGTATCTGCTATGGCTATGGCGGGGTTTATGTGTCCACCCGTGCCGCCGCAGGAAAACAAAACTTTCATATTATATTACTCCTCTTTAAGATATGAGTAACGGGAAACGGAAAGCACCACGCCCATTTCTGCAAGCCATATACAAAGGGACGTGCCGCCGTAGCTGAAGAAGGGCAAGCCTATACCTGTACTGGGGATGGTATTGGTTACAACCGCTATGTTTAGCAAAACGTGAATAGCCAAGGAGCACATAATGCCCGAAACAACCAGTGCGGAATATACGTTAAGCGCTCTTTTTGCAATTACCATACCGCGCCATATAAGAGCTATGAAAAGGATAATTACCACCAGCGCTCCGAAATAACCAAGCTCCTCACAAAGAATTGCAAAAATGTAGTCGTTATGTGGCTCCGGCAGATAGCCGTGCTTTTGGTTGCTTTGACCAAGCCCCAGCCCCCAAAAGCCTCCCGCTGATATGGCATACAAGGACTGTGCAGGCTGCCAACCGCCCGTGGAAAGAGCCGCAAAGGGGTCACGCCATACCTTTATTCTTGCGATGGAGTGTGACATTTTTTCGCTGGAAAGCACGCCCCACAATGCGCCTGCGCCTGCTACGGCTGAGCCTATAAGCCAGCCTGCGTGAGAACCGCCCATCCACATCATTGCAAAGGTGATGGTCGTTATTATTATGGTACAGGACAAATGCTTTTGCAGGATAACGGGGACGGCGCACATACCAAGAATTACTACAAAGGGAATAATGCCCTTACGGAATTTTTTCATTTCTCCCGCCGTGTCGCTTGCCTGCTTGGCACACATAAGAATAAGGGCAAACTTCAAAACCTCTGAGGGCTGAAAGTCTATACCTATATTAAGCCAACGGCGAGCACCGTTTTTTTCAAGGCCTATGCCGGGAATTGCCGTTGCTACGTTTATGGCAAGAGCGAATATAAATATAGCAAAAGTAAAGCGCTTAAGCCAACGGTAGTCTGCCAGTCTTGAAACGATTGCCATTGCCACTATGCCCATAAGCACGTATGCGCCCTGTCTTCTGGCATAATAAAAGCTATCCTGCCCCTTAAGCTCGGCGTAGGTGTAGCTGGTGCTGAAAACCATTACAGAGCCTATACAAACCAGTATGATTACAAGTATCATAAAGGGGCGGTCAACCTGACCTCTAAGACGGGTAAGCTTTCTTTCACGCGGCTTTGGCGGGGCCTTACGTTGTACTGCGCCGGCTTGCTTTACGGCTTGAAGTGATTTTTCTTCCTTTTGTTCAGGCGCCTTAGAAGGGCGTTTTGTTTTTATTTTAGTTGTCATAAATTGCTCCCTCCTTGGCGTTATCGGATTAGTTAATATACAAAGCTAACAACAGATATGCGGCAGCGCAGCACACAACCGTTACCGCACTGAACACGGAAACTATCTTCCACTCCGACCAACCGCTCATTTCAAAGTGGTGGTGGATAGGCGCCATTTTGAATAGACGTTTTTTTGTTCGTTTATAGTAGAATACCTGAAGCATAACGGATATGCCCTCGATAAAATATACAAGCCCGATTAATACTATAAGCACCGACGCATTGGTCCAAAAAGCCATAAGCACCGTGGTGCAGCCTAAAAAAAGTGAGCCCGTATCTCCCATAAATATACTTGCGGGGTTAAAATTGAATATAAGAAAAGCAATAAGGCCGCCTATTACTGCCGCTGTAAATATGCTCATATCATCCTTGCCCAAGAAAGAAGAGAAGATAAAGAACATAGTCATTATTATGCTTGCTATACTTCCCGCAAGACCGTCTATACCATCTGTAAGGTTAGCACAGTTTATCATATAGACAATAAGAAGTACGGCAAAAACGTAGTAGAAGATACCAAACTCCACTTGGCCTTTTATAAACGGAAGATTTACGCTGGTATCAATATAGCCAAAATGCCTCATTACCAAAAGATAGGCTACGGATGCCGCAGAAAGAAGCACCATCTTTTGAAAAGCACTAAGCCCCTTGTTTTGCTTTTTGAAAAGCTTTACGTAATCGTCGATAAAGCCTATTGCCCCTGTAAGCGTAGCAAAGGCAAGATGTATAATAAGACGGTAGTCCTTTACCCTTTCGCCCAGCACGTTAGCGACCGTAGGCGGGGCGGATATATATTTCCAACCGCAGATAAATACTGCGGCAAGCATACCTATTATGAAGAACAAGCCGCCCATAGTGGGAGTGCCTTCCTTGCATTTATGCCAGCTTGGGCCTATTTCAAGTATCTTTTGCCCCAGCTTTACCTTACGTAAAACCGGGATGAATATTTTATATAAAGCAAAGCTTACGGCAAAGGATATAATCAGCGCAAACAAAACCGGTTTCATATACCGCTCAACTCCAATACTTTTCGTATATTTGTACGGTTACTGGCTTTAAACAGCACCGTGTCGCCCTCTTTGACAATGGACTTTAAAAGCTCTGCCGCCTCCATATATTCGTCGTTTTTGTAAAGACGTATGTTTTCTGCAGGAAAGCACTTGGCACAGGCGCCTTCTGCTATATGGCAAGCAAAGTCGCCTACGCAAATAAGGGTATCGGTATTATCTGCAGCAGCCTCGCCCACAAAACGGTGAAGCGAAGCGGAATGCTCTCCCAGCTCCAGCATATCACCAAGGACAGCTATTCTTGTGCCCGTTCCCTTACCCAAGACGGAAAGCGCTGCTTTCATTGACTCGGGAGAGGCGTTGTAGCAGTCGGCTATTACGGTAACGCCTCCGCTTTTGCGTATGTTCTGACGGAAGCCCTCTACGGCAAAGCCTTCAAGTGCTTTTGCCGCTTTATCTGCAGGTACGCCCAACCTAATGCCGCAAACGAAGCAAAGAAGAGCGTTGTGTACGTTATGTATACCCAAAACAGGTATGGTTACCTTTGTTTCAACTCCCTCGCAGCACACGGTAAAGCTTGTTGAATGCTCTGTTTGGGTAACGTTTTCAACGTATGCATCGTAGCCGTTTTCGGTAACGGAGCAGAACAGCGAACCCTCCGCACCCTTGCAAGCAGAAAGAAGAAGAGGCTCATCCGGCATAACAAGTATAGGCTTTTCCATAGCCGCAGTTATAGACAGCTTTTCCTTGCATATACCCTCTCTGCTACCAAAGGCAAGGATGTGTGAGTGACCTATATTGGTGATGATTGCCGCCTTGGGCTTTATAAGCTTTGATATTTTACTTATCTCGCCGGGGTCGCTCATACCCGCCTCAAGCACCGCCCACTCTGTATCCTCGGGCACGTTAAGTATCTCCATAGGAAGCCCCGTAAGGCTGTTACGGTTGCCTGCGCTTTTATATACCTTGTAATGGGATGCCATAACCAGCGCCGCCATATTTTTGGTGGTGGTTTTGCCGACACTGCCCGTTATGGCAAGCACCTTAAGATGGGGCAGCTTTTCCTCTCTATGCTGTTTTGCTATGGTGTAAAGGGCGCTTTTTACGTCCTTTACCAATATAGCATTGGGGCAAGCGTATGCCGGGTTATCTATTATCGCACCGCCCTCTTTACAAAGCTCTGCCGCAAAACGATGGCCGTCAAAATTGTCACCGCAAAATGCGGCAAAAAGCGTGCTTTTGCTTTTTATGGCACGGCTGTCGGAATTTACGGTAGTAAAAGCTCTGTTTTCGTCGCTGCCTTCACAAAGGATGCCGCCGCATTTTAGGGCTATTTCTTTTAGAGTATAGTTCATATTTATCTCTCTTTTGGTATTAACCGTATACGTTTTCGTTGTAACGGAATTCAAGGGTCACAACCGTACCTTCCCTTACCTCGGTGCCTGCTGTTATATCCTGCAACGCAACTAAGGGAGTACCCGTTATGCTGGAGCTGTATGCACCCGTTACACGGACGTTAAGCCCCTTATTTTTAAGAATAGTCAGTGCGTCCTGAGCACGATACCCCTTAAGGTCGGGCACCTTTATCATCTCGTATTCGTTGGTATGCTCGGTATAAAGGATAACCGTGCCGCCTTCGGTAAGAACAGTGCCGGAGCGAGGCATTTGGTCAACTATTTTGTCGCCGTTGCCTATTATGCGATATTCAAGGCCCAAATCTTCCACAGCCTTTTTTGCATCTTCTACGGTTTTATCTATCATCTTGGTAACGGTGATGGACTTATGCTCCACTTCGCCGTTTCTGGGAATATCAAGGTGAGGAAGAACCTCGGAAAGGATGCTGGATACAACGGGAGCCGCTACAAGGCCGCCGTAAAAATCGTGCACGGAAGGTTCGTCAACCACTACGATAACGGCAACCTGAGGGTCTTCCGCAGGTGCAAAGGCAACACAGGAGCTAACGTAAACTTCTCTGTCAAGTATATCAAGCTTCTGAGAGGTGCCAGTTTTTGCTGCTATTGAATAGCCCTCAACGGCAGCGTTTTTTGTAGAACCCGTGTTTATGCCGCCGTAGAGTATGTCAACTATGGTGTCGGATACCTCGGTGCTTATAACCTGACGATTGTTATCGTAGTCAAAGGTGTAGGTTATATTTCCGTTATCGTCGGTAAGATATTTTGCCAAATGAGGAGTTACCAAATAGCCGCCGTTGGCAACAACGCTGGTTGCACGAAGCTGCTGGAGAATGCTGGTTTTAAATGCCTGACCAAAGGAGTAGGTTGCAAGCTCTACTTTACCAAACTGAGTGTTGCTGGTTCCGTAATAGTAGGTTTTGCTTTCACCAACCATATCGCTGCCCGTAAGGTCAAGGTAGCCAAACTCCTCAAAGTAACGCATAAACGATTCCTTGCCTACACGAAGCCCCAAAGAAACGAAAGCGGGGTTGCAGGAGTTTTGAAGGGTTTCTGCAAAGCTTTGGTCACCGTGGCCGCCTGCCTTATGGCAATTAATGTCTACGCCGCCTACCGAGACTGTGCCTGTGCAGGTGTATCTGTCACCGATACCCGATATTCCCTCTTCCATAGCCATAGCGGTGGTAACTATCTTAAAGGTAGAGCCCGGTTCGTATATATCGCTTACGACCTTGTTGTTCCAAAGCTTGTACAAAAGCTCGCTTTTCTTGGCCGTTTTATCTTCCTCGGTAATGGGAACCGTGGAAACCTCGCCCGTTGCGGAATCTTTCTTTTCCACAACGCCCGCCTCTAAAAACGCCTCGTATTCCAAAAGTGTTTCACCCGTGAGAGTGTAGGGGTCGTTAAGGTCAAAATCGGGATAAACGGCAGAGCCCAATATTTCCCCTGTATTAACGTCCATTACCACTGCTGCAACACGATTTTTTGCCTGCTGGTCGTTATAAACCTTTTCAAGATATTTTTCTACTATGCTTTGAACCTTTACGTCTATGGTAGTTACAAGGTTGGCGCCGTTTTGGGCTTCGACGTAGGTTTCATACTTGTAGGGCATATCGTAGCCACCGGCATTCTTGGCTTTTACTATTCTTCCGTCCGTACCCGAAAGCTGTTCGTCGTAATATTTTTCAAGCCCCATAAGACCGCCGTCTGTGCCGTTAAAGCCTAAAACGTGGGAAGCAAGGCTGCCGTACTGATAATGCCTTTTGCTGGCTTCCTCCAAATTTACCATTGTAGACAAATTGTTGTCTATAATAAATTCCCTTACCTTGTTAGCGGTTTCCTCGTCTACCTCTTTTTTGATTATCTCGTATTGGCTGTTTGTTTTTTCCATACGCTGAAGTATCATAGTTTTATCCACTTCAAGCAGGGTGGAAAGATTATCCGCTATAAGATTTTTGTAGTCTATTTTTTCGGAGGGCTTTAAGCTTTCAGACTTATCCTGCTTTGCAATAGCATCCTTTATGCCCTTTGGAGAGATAAAAACTGTTTCCACGGTTTCGCTCATAGCCAACACTTCCATATTGCGGTCATAGATAGTACCTCGGCTGGCAGGAAGAACTATCGTAGAAGAGTACTGCTGTAAAACCTGATTGCGAAGCTCGCTGTAATTAAAAAGCTGAAGGTATGCAAGCCTGCCGGCTATTATGGCAAAAATCACCACAAGAGCTATAAGAGCCACCATTGTTCGGCTTATTACCCCTTTTTGGATAGTTTTTGAATTGTTGTTCATAGAAAATCACGCCTCGTTACAGAAAAAACACATTCCTTTATATAGTCAAAGAAGGGTAAAGCGCATTTTGTGCGCTTTTACCCTAAATTTATATTACTATATAACAATTTATATGATTACCGAAGAAAAATCAACCGCCAAAAAAGTCTTTTATAACGTTTCCGACACCAGTAAGCAAAACGCCTATGCCGTTTTCGTTCTCGTCCTTATACTCGGTGATATTAACTTCGTCGTCGGTGTTAAGGTCTATGTAATACTGACCCTCTATTTCTTCTTTTCTAACCATACCAAGCTCTTCGGCATACTGGGTTATTTCGTCAAGGGTATCCTTTTTGGCAACCTGCTCCTCAAGCTTTTCTTTTTTATCGGAAAGCTCGGTTATAACCTTATCCTGTCTTATTACCTCGTCCTTAAGCTTATCAAGAGAAGTATAGTTAAGCATAAGGAACAAAAACATAACGGTAAAGCATACGGACGCAAGAACAGTAGTCCAAGGAAACGGCTTTTTTTCCTTTCCTTTTTCGGTAACTATCTTAAAGCTTGTTACCTCTGAAGCGGAACGGCGTGCCGTAGGGTGGGCAGAACCTCTTTTTGCCAAGGCTGCCTTTTTAGCATCGCTTACGCTCTTCTTTACCACAGGCTTTTGCGCAGGCCTTGCGGATTTTTTTACAGGTGCTTTATTTTGGGAGGTAGCTTTTACCTTATTATCTTCCATTTCGTCACCACCGCAGGCTTTTACCCAACGGCTGTTTTCCTTTCTTGATTTTTAAAGCTTTTCGGCAGCACGAAGCTTTGCGCTGTGAGAACGAGTGTTTTCCTCCAGCTCCCTATCGGTAGGAAGAAGAGGCTTGCGTGTTATTATCTTAAACTCAGGTGTTTTGCCGCACACGCAAACGGGAAGGTCCTTGGGGCAGATACAACCGCTTGATAAGGCGGTAAACGCCTTTTTCACTATCCTGTCCTCCAAGGAATGAAAGCTTATTACTGCAAGTCTGCCGCCTTTTTTCAAAAGGCGTGCTGATTTTTCCAAGGTTTCGCTTACGGCAGAAAGCTCACCGTTTACTTGAATTCTTATAGCTTGAAAAACACGCTTTACGGAAGAAAGCTTGTCCGTTTTACTGCCGTGTACAGTAGCAAACACCGTATCATAAAGCTGTTTTGTGGTAAAATAGGGTGCATTTTCTCTATCCCTTGCTATGGCAGAAGCTATACGACGGCTGTAGCGTTCCTCACCGTATTCCCATATAATACGGGCAAGCTCCTCCTCGGAATAGTTGTTAAGTATAAAAGCCGCATCCTCTCCGCCGCTTACGTCCATACGCATATCAAGGGGTGCATCCACACTGTAGGAAAAGCCCCTCTCCACCGTATCAAGCTGATAGGATGAAACGCCAAGGTCCATAAGCACGCCGTCCACCTTGTCTATTCCAAGCTCCATAAGCACCGTATCTATCTCGGTGAAGTTGCTTTTAACTGCGGTAAAGCGGCTATCCCTTACGGTAAGGCGAGCGTTTTCTATTGCATCCGCATCACGGTCTATGCCTATTACTCTGCCGCCCTCCAGCTTTTCAAGTATTAACTTTGTATGGCCTGCACCGCCAAGAGTGCAGTCTACGTAAACGCCGTCCTTTTTCAGGTCGAGAAGCTCAACAGCCTCTTCCCTGAGAACGGTATAGTGTTTAAATTCCATATCAGAACCCAAGCTTTATCATACGAGACATTATGTCCTCGCTTTGCATACCGTTTTCCAGCTCTGCATCCCAAGCGGCCTCATCCCAAAGCTCCAAATGCTTGTTGTTACCTATGATAACCACGTTTTTTTCGATACCCGCAAAGGTACGAAAACGCTGAGGTATAACCACCCTGCCCTGAGAGTCCAAGCTTGCCCACTCGCCGCTGGAGAAGAAATAACGGGGAATTTGCCTATCCTCAACCACGTGAAGGTTTTCAAACTTAGCGGCAAAGTCCTCCCACGCATCCTTAGGGTATATCATAACGCAACGCTCATAGCTGCGACACATTACAAACTCCGCCCCTAATTTTTCCCTAAGCTTTACAGGAAAGGACAGCCTGCCCTTGGAATCCAAAGTGTGTCGATATTCACCAATAAACAAGCAGTTCCCCTCCTTTCAAAAATTTTGGTTTTTTCTGCTTTTTGGAAAAAACAGGACGTTTTAGGGAAAAATAGGAAAAATTTAGGTCTTTTGCACCACATTATTCCATTTAGTTCCACTTTATAAACCCATTATATATTACAGTTTTAAAAAATGCAATAGTTTTTTTGCATTTTACACAAGTTTTTTTGCATTATGTAACTTAAATTTTTTACATCTTTTTGACGACGAAAAAAAAGAGCCTTCTTAAAGAAAGCTCTTTTGAACGTGCAATTTATTTATTCGTAGCCGTACTTTTTCTTAAGCCTTGCAGTATACACAAACGCCCATACAGTAAAGCCCAAAGCAACAACACTTACTACGGACATTATAAACTCTGCAACAACGGTCTTAAATTCAAAACGGATTTTGTAAACCAGCTTGCCGTCTTCCTCTTTTACAACGTAATCACGCTCATAGTCGGTTGCAAGATTATCCGGAAGCTTTGTGTTAACTATATTTTCCTCCTTTATAAGAGGAATTTCCGTTTTTAAAGTTTCGGAAAACCTTTCCATCCTTTCATCTACCATTGCGTTCTTTGCCGTTACCTTCCAACAAGGGTCGCCGCTTTTGATAAAGAAAATAATGTGATAGTCATCGCCGCTTTTTACCATACCTATATCACCGTATTTTCTTTCGTCTTCAAAAACCCATTCCTCGTACTCTGCCACTACGTCACCGGGCACAATATCAGCATATTCGCCGCCGTAACGGGCAACATCAAGGTCAAAGCTGTGTTGTTTGGCAAGCGTGGCAAAGTTTTCCTCTGTTCCGTCCTCTACCGCAAGCTTGTAAATCTGCTCTGCCTGCGCTTTAGCACCTTCAGGAGTGGTAAAGCCGTCGCCGCTTATCATAATGCTGCGTGCGTTAGCGGAAGGCCTAAGCACCTTTTCACCGGGACGGATAAGGTGATAAACCACGCAGTAAACGTTACCGTCCTCCTCGCCGTATTCCACAAAGCTGTCGCCCACGCCCTTGTTGGTTTCAAACGCCCATTTGCTCATAGCGTCCTTTTCGGTGTAATCTATACGGCGTACGCTTTGCTCAATATAATCCGAAACCTGCTTGTCGGTTAAGCCTTGGTTTTTAAGGTTTTTTTCTATATTCCCTAAAAACTCCTCCTTGGTTTTACAATCGGTAAAGCTTTTTTCCATAGAAGCAAGCTGTTCCTTTTTCTGACCGTAAAACTTAAAAAAGGCATAGTCGGCAGTAATAAGAGAGGATTCATTAGCTTCGTAGTAAGCTTCTATTTCCCCGTCGGTGCATTGAAGCATACGGTCTACCTCTATGCCGTACTGCTTTTCGCCTAGCATATAAAGACGAATAGCGCTGCGAAGCTCTTCCACCGTCATACCGGGAGCATATCTTTTGTCAATGTAGTCTACAAGAGTAGTGCCTTCCTTTTCTGCTCTTTCGGTTAAAGCCTTTATTTTATCCTCTGCAGCTCTTTCTTCCTCGGCAGACAAGGTCGTTCCCGCTTTGCGAGCAAGCTCCGCATAACGGACAACGTCATCCACGCTCTCGTAGGTTTTGGTAAGAAGCTCGTCAAACCAAGTACGAAGGGCTGTATACTCCGACTCCTTTAAAGGCTTTTCGGGGTCAAGTCCATATGCCTCGTAATCGGATTTAAAATTATCATCTTCCCTTATAGTATAAAAAGCGTCGTAATAATAATAGCTAAGCGCCATAAGACTTACATTAGTTTTGCCGCCGCTTATTACAGAACCCCTAAACTCATCGGTCGCACCAACGTCGCCCTGTTCAACGGCTTTCTCCAGCTCAACTATTCTATTTACAACCTTACCTATGCGTACAACCCAAAGAGAAGACGTTATAACGATGCATACCAAAAGCAGGCCTGCTATCCACCATCTCAGCTCCTTCATATTGCGATATCTTTTACGGTAAGTATCCTTTTCCTGCTTTATCTGCTGTTTTTTATTTGCCATTTTTATCCTCTTTCCCAATTCGGTGTCCTTGTTGACAAACACCCTTTGCTATGCTACAATTTATTATACTTTTATTATCACTATATGTCAATGAAATTTTGCGAGGTTTTTGTATGAAAAGGGCTATTGATGACAGACTTTGTGAAAACAGAATAGCTCTTTTGCTTGGTGACGGGTATTCCGTTACGGTGCTTGACAGTGTGTCCTCCACCAATACGGAGCTTTGGAAAAAAGCCGTAAGCGGCGCAGAAAACGGCACGGTGCTTATAGCAAAAAGCCAAACTATGGGAAAAGGCAGAATGGGCAGAAGCTTTTGCTCTAAAGAAGGCGGCTTGTATATGAGCTTGCTTTTGCGTCCTGCGCTTAGTCCCGAAGATACTGCGCTTATCACTCCTCTTGCCGCTTTGGCTGTGGCTTTGGCTATCCAAAAGAACGTAGGCAAGGACGCACTGATTAAATGGGTAAACGACGTTTACTGTGACGGCAAAAAGGTTTGCGGTATACTTACCGAAGCCAACATAAACCCTGCAATTTTAAAAACGGAGTTTGTAATAGTTGGTATAGGGCTTAACGTTTATGAGCCTGCAGGCGGATTCCCCGAGGATTTGAAGGATATAGCCACTTTCTTGCTTAAAGCCGAGGATGCCCGTGACGGGCTTATGGATGCCCTTGTTGCGGATATCGTTAAGGGAATAACAGCTTTTACCGAAAGTCCTTTTAATAAAGAGTGGCTTAGAGAATACCAAAGGCGTTGCTTTGTTATAGGTAAGGAGATAGACGTTTATCGAGGCAACGAAAGCTACGGCGCCTTAGCTTTGGGCATTGATGACAGATACGCTTTGATAGTGGAAGCCGCAGACGGCGTGAAGCACAGCTTAAACTCAGGAGAGGTACGGGTACGTCCCAAGGGTGTAAAGCTATGAGCAAAATGAAAAAGCTTGCGCTTACCGCTGTGCTTTCCGCTCTTTATGCTCTTATTGCGCAGATGGCTATTCCCTTTCCCGGTGTGCCTTTGACCTTGCAGTGCTTTGCCGTGGCATTGGGCGGATACGTTTTAGGGTGGCGTATAGGTTTATTTTCGACCGTATTATATATAGGAATAGGTGCTGTAGGCTTGCCTGTGTTTTCCTCCTTCAAGGGCGGCATTGAAACGCTTATTGGCCCTACGGGCGGTTTTGTGTGGGGTTTTTGCTTTTTGGCTGTTCTTTGCGGCTTGGCCAAGGACAAAGGGAAAGCACTTTCTCTTATTTTGGGAGCTTTAGGGCTTATACTTTGCCATTTGCTTGGAACGGTGCAGTTTGGTTTGGTTACGGGGTGCAATGCGCTTACCGCATTTATTACCGCTTCCCTTCCTTATATACTAAAGGACGCTTTACTTTTACTGGCAGCTCACAGCCTGTCCACTCCGATTTTAAAGGCAATTTCAAGGAGAAGATAGGGCGTAAAAATTTTTTTGTAAAATGCAAAAAAATGTCTTGACAAAGGGGCATCACTATGCTATAATTACCTTCGCTGGCCGTGATAACGGTTGCTGGTACAAATAGATGCTGGTGTAGCTCAATGGCAGAGCAGCTGATTTGTAATCAGCAGGTTGGGGGTTCGACTCCCTTCACCAGCTCCAATAATGGGGGAGTGTTCCCGAGTGGCCAAAGGGGGCAGACTGTAAATCTGTTGTCAACGACTTCGGTGGTTCGAATCCACCCGCTCCCACCAATAAAAAAGAACATTTGTCGGTGACAAATGTTCTTTTTGTTTATCCAAGCCGCAAGTTTGGCATATCATCACGACACAGTCGTGCATATCATCAGCCCCTATGGGGCTGTATATCATCACGCACCGGCGTGTATTTTCCTGCGGCTTGATGATATACAACACTTCGTGTTGGTGAAATACAATGCTTCGTATTGATGATATACACGGCTTCGCCGTGATATGCACGACAGTTCAAATTCATACAAAAAACTAAAAAATATCTTTTTATACTTTACACAGAAGATACCTACTGAGAAAGGAGAACGGCTATGAGCAAAGGGAAAGTATACTTTTCCAACCATCCCGATAATCTACCCGAATGGTATTGGGTTAGCGGTTTGCACGACGCTTGTATTCTGCAGACGGAAACGAAAGAGTTTCCTTTTGATTACACCACGTTTTCAGGCAAAAAGGGCAAATACGACCGCAACCTTTTGACCTTAAAAATCGATGCAGAAGGCGCATTGTTCGATAGTGCCGTTACGGAAATTCGCTTTTTTAATTATAAAATTTTGAGCAATAACATCTCCTTAGAAGGCAGAGAAGCAGTATGGTGGATGTCGGATAGGCTTGTCGACCACGGCGATTTTTATACTTTGGAAATAGATCTTTGGGAGAATTACAAGGACTATACTGTAAAGATCAAATTTGAACGGGCAGAGGTAGACAGAAAGGCGGAAAGGTTTTGACAAAACGCTTACGCATAACCTACGGGGTTCTTTTTGGAGTTCTTTTTTTGGCAGAGCTGTTTATAGCCCTTTTCGTTCACGACGGGTTTGTTCGCCCCTATATCGGTGACGTTCTTGTAACGATATTGCTTTGCTGTTTGTGCAGAACGGTTATCCCTAAAGGCGTATCGGCTTTGCCTATGTACGTTTTTGCTTTTGCCGCTTTTGTGGAGCTTTTGCAATATATTAATATTGTAAGGCTTTTAGGCTTTGAAAACAACACGTTGGTTTCAACCGTTGTGGGCACAACCTTTTCTTTTGCCGACTTGCTTTGCTACGCTGTGGGCTGTATAGTTTTTTACGGTTTGGAAAGACTGATTGCTTTTATTTTTAAGAAATAATTGTTTTTTGAATGGATTTGCCCTCCGGTGAGAGTTTTTTGGTTTTTATTCGTCTATATAGGTAGGAGGTGGTATTTGTGAAACGCAAAATATTTATGTTATTGGCTCCGTTTTTACTTTTTATCCTGCTTCTTATTCCCTACTCGTATTTTAACCGCCATTTTGTTTTAGATTGGTTTGGCTGCGGATGCCCCAAGGTCGACGAGCTTGGAAACGCAATACCAAACGATTTTAACGCCAATGATTTTACCCGTATTTTTTGGTCGGTTATCGCTTTGTGTACCGTGGTTATCTCATTTTTCACCTCTAAAGGTGTGCTTAAAACACTGTGGCGTATTGTGTATATGATAGCAGTTTTTGTAATTTCTTTGTTTGTGGCCGCAGAGCTTTGCCAAATGATGATGTGGAAATAAATGCTTTTACTGCCGATGGACTTTTATGTTTTATACCCCGATTAGATAAAGCCTTAAGGAAATAGGGGAAATTGTTCCGAATGGACAAACAAAAAGCATAAAATTTAATAAACGAAAAAAGTGGCTTCTTTACGAAGTCACTTTTTTGTCTTTAAAAAATTAAAATTCTGTTTTTTGTGTTTGGGGCTATTTTTACTTTTCCTTGCGCCACACCATCTTGTCCACTACGCCTGTGTAGCTTTGTATTAGCTTTACCACCTTTGTGGAAACGTTTTCATCGGTGTAGTCGGGAACAGGAATTCCGTATTCGCCGTTTTTGTTAAGCTCCACCGCCGTGGCTATTGCCTGAAGCAAGCTTTTTTGGTCGATGCCCGCTAAAACAAAGCACGCCTTATCAAGCGCCTCCGGACGCTCGGTAGAGGTGCGAATGCACACCGCAGGAAAGGGTTTGCCTATGCTTGTAAAAAAGCTGCTTTCCTCAGGCAAAGTGCCGCTGTCGGACACTACCGCAAAAGCGTTCATTTGCAAACAGTTGTAATCGTGAAAGCCTAAAGGCTCGTTACGGATAACTCTGTTATCCAGCACAAAGCCGCTTTCCTCAAGTTTTTTACGGCTGCGGGGATGGCAGGAATAAAGTATGGGCATATCATACTTTTCCGCCAAGGCGTTTATTGCGCTGAAAAGGCTTACAAAATTCTTTTCGGTATCAATATTTTCTTCCCTATGAGCAGAAAGAAGAATATATTTTTTAGCAGTAAGCCCAAGTCTCTCCAGAACGTTGCTTTTTTCGATATCGGCAAGGTTTGCCCTAAGCACCTCTGCCATAGGAGAGCCCGTAACGTATACACGCTCCTTGGGAAGCCCGCATTCGTGCAGGTATTTCCTTGCGTGTTCGGAATATGCAAGGTTAACGTCGGATATTATGTCAACTATCCTGCGGTTAGTTTCCTCAGGTAAGCACTCGTCCTTACAACGGTTGCCTGCTTCCATATGAAAGATAGGAATATGCAAACGCTTTGCGCTTATGGCGGAAAGGCAGGAGTTGGTATCACCAAGGATAAGAAGTGCATCGGGCTTAAGCTCCGCCATCAGCTTATAGCTTTGTGCAACAATGTTGCCTATGGTTTCACCAAGGTCTGCCCCTACGGCGTTCATATAAACCTCGGGGGCCTCAAGACGCAAATCCCTAAAAAATATGCCGTTTAAGTTATAGTCGTAGTTTTGACCCGTATGGGCAAGAATACAATCAAAATACTTGCGGCATTTATTTATTACAGCGGCAAGGCGGATTATCTCGGGGCGTGTACCCACGATAATAAGCAGCTTAAGCTTGCCGTTGTTTTTAAAGTTAACGCTTGCGTAATCATTTTTTTCCATCATTCTACTACCTCGTAAAACGTATCGGGGTGTGTGGGGTCAAACTGCTCGTTTGCCCACATAAGGGTAACCAAATCCTCGCTTTCGCTAAGATTGATTATGTTATGGGTATAACCCGGCAGCATATGAACTGCCTCTATCCTGTCACCGCTTACGTAAAAGCTTAAAACCTCGTTCGTGCCTATTTTTCTCTGCTGTATCAATGCTTTACCGCTTACTACTATAAAAAGCTCCCACTTGCTGTGGTGCCAGTGTTCGCCCTTAGTTATGCCTGCTTTTGAAATATTAACGCTGAACTGACCGTTTGACGCAGTCTTTAAAAGCTCGGTAAAGCTGCCTCTGTGGTCCGAATTCATCTTTAAGGGAAACGAAACCTTTTCCTTTGGCAGATACGAAAGATAGGTGGAATACAGCTTTTTTGCAAAGCTGTCCTTGGGTATCTCAGGCATAAGCAAGGTAGATGGTTGCGCTTTGAAGCTATCAAGAAGCTGCACAATCTCACCCAAGCTTACCTTATGGGTAACGGGTGCGCCGTAGTAGGCGCCCTCTTCCGTAAATACGGTATTTATGCCCTCAAACTTGCACCTATGCCCTTTGCCCTCAAGCGCATCAAGCATTTCGTTTATAAGGTCATCTATATACAAAAGCTCCAGCGTTACGTTGGGATCACTTACGGTTATGGGCAGGTCGTGCGCCTTATTATGGCAGAAGGTAGCCACGGCGCTGTTATAGTTTGGTTTACACCACTTGCCGAAAAGATTGGGAAAACGGTAGACCAACACTTTAGCTCCCGCTTCCTTACCGTAAGCAAAAACAAGCTTTTCCCCTGCCTTTTTGCTTCTGCCGTAGTCGTTATCATACCGGCCTATACAGGTTGCCTGTATAGAAGATGACACCATAAGGGGACAAGTATTGCCGTGTTTTTTAAGGCACTTAAGCAGCGTATCAATAAAGCCGAAATTGCCTTGCATAAACTGGGCAGGGTCATCGGGACGGTTTACACCCGCAAGGTTGAAAACAAAATCCGCCTCTGCGCAGTATTTGTCGAGAAGTTCAGCCGAAGTATCTATATCGTACTCAAAAACTTTTGATATTTTTATGCCTTGCCTTGTTTTGTCCTTGCCGTCTTTTATATTATTAAGTGCGGCAGTAAGGTTTTTACCTACAAAGCCATTGGCGCCTGTTACAAGTATCCTCATTGGTTAATCGCCTCAAGCTCGTCCCTTATATATTTTAGGCTGAGAAGCTTTTCCTTTACTGCCTCAACGCCCAAAATTGTGGTGTTGTTGGAATTAAACTCCGTAAGTACGTTACGTTCCACGTCACCGTTTGAGAAAAATTTATCATAGTTAAGGTCACGCTTATCGCAGGGTACACGGTAAAAGTTGCCCATATCCATAGCAGAGGTACATTCCTCGTTGGTAAGCAAGGTTTCATACATCTTTTCACCGTGGCGTATGCCTATAACCTTTATCTCCGTATTGGGGTTAAACAAGGAGCAAACCGCCTTTGCTAAGGTCTCTATGGTGCAGGCAGGAGCCTTTTGAACAAGTATATCGCCCGAAATGCCGTTTTTGAATGCAAAAAGCACCAAGTCAACAGCCTCATCCAAGGACATTATAAAACGAGTCATAGAGGGCTCGGTTATAGTGATGGGGTTGCCTGCCTTTATCTGCTCTATCCACAATGGGATAACAGAGCCGCGGCTGCACATAACGTTGCCGTAACGGGTACAACAGATAGTAGTTTTATCAGGATGCACGGTGCGGGATTTTGCAACCACTACCTTTTCCATCATAGCCTTGGAGGTGCCCATAGCGTTTACGGGATAAGCCGCCTTGTCGGTGGAAAGGCATATAACCCTTTTTACGCCTGCATCTATTGCCGCTGTAAGCACGTTATCTGTACCCAAAACATTGGTTTTTACTGCTTCAACAGGAAAAAACTCGCAAGAAGGAACCTGCTTAAGGGCTGCAGCGTGGAAAATATAGTCAACGCCGTGCATAGCGTTACGAACGGAAGCTATATCACGAACGTCACCAATATAAAACTTTATCTTAGAAGCAGCCTCAGGCATTCTCGCCTGAAAATCGTGCCTCATATCGTCCTGTTTTTTTTCATCACGAGAGAAAATGCGTATCTCACCTATATCGGTATCCAAAAAACGGTTAAGCACGGCATTACCAAAGCTTCCTGTGCCACCGGTAAGTAACAACGTTTTGTTCTTAAACATCCATAAAACCCCACTTTAATTTATCTATCTTGAATTATACACCATTAAACGCATAAAATCAACATTTTTCTGTCAAAGCTGCGCTAATAGTATTGCACATTCTGCAAAAAAATGGTATAGTGGTTATAACATAAAACAGAGAGGTAGTAAAAATGACAAAAGAAGCTTTTGATAAAAAAATAAAAAGAGTGCTTATAACCAAGGAAGAGATTGACGATGCTATTGCCAAAGCAGGCAAGGAGATAAGTGAAAGCTACGACGGCAGACCTATTCTTTTGGTTAGCATACTTAAGGGCGCTTTTGTTTTTATGGCTGACCTTTGCCGTGCCATTACAGTTCCTTGCGAAATAGGCTTTATGTGTGCAAAAAGCTATTTTGACGGTACTGTTTCCACGGGGACCGTTGCCATTACTATGGACCTTTCTCAGGATATAAGCAATTACCACGTTATCATCGTGGAGGATATTATTGACACAGGCAGAACTTTAAGCGAGGTTGTTAAGCTTCTTAAGGCAAGACGTCCTTTGTCCCTTAAGGTTATTACCCTGCTTGATAAGCCCAGCCGCAGAGTTGTGGATTTTGAAGCAGATAAGGCTTTGTTTACCATTCCCGACCATTTTGTTATTGGGTATGGGTTGGATTGCGGGGAGTATTACCGCAACCTCCCCTACATAGCCGAGTATGGAGAGTAAAAATAACATCGAACGCAAAAAACAACATTTTATTTTGTTAAGTAGGAAAAGCGGCGCTTTGCCGCTTTTCCTTTTGACTGATTTATATGTTTTTTGCTATGCACGAACCTGCGGCTCGCAGTACTTAGTACAGCTTTCGCCTTGGTTCGTACATTCAATGCTATTTTTCCTTCTCCATACCCTCCGCTTTTTGTTTTGCTCTTATAAAACGCACCTATTCACAACGCAAAAAACAACATTTTATTTTGTTAAGTAGGAAAAGCGGCGCTTTGCCGCTTTTCCTTTTGACTGATTTATATGTTTTTTGCTATGCACGAACTTTCGGCTTACTGTACTTAGTACAGTTTGCGCCTTAGTTCGTTCATTCGAGCCTATTTTCCCTTCTCCATACCCTCCGCTTTTTGTTTTGCTCTTATAAAACGCACCTATTCACAACGCAAAAAACAACATTTTATTTTGTTAAGTAGGAAAAGCGGCGCTTTGCCGCTTTTTATCATATAGACAAAACCAACAAAAAGAGTAGCTGTTACCTTGACGGTGACAGTTTTTTTGCGTTTTCGACAAAGGGCGTATGCTACAATTACCGCCGGGGACAAAACCAAGGAGGTGCTATAAATTGAAGCTTTCAAATATTTTAAGCTTTACAAAAAAATCCAACGTTCCGTGCCTTATACATATTCCTCTTGACTGTCTTGTACCAAATCCGCTTCAGCCAAGACGCATTTTTGACAACGAAGAGCTTGTAAAGCTTTCCGAAAGTATAAAGCAAAACGGAATTATTCAGCCTATTTGCGTACGAAGACGAGAAAACACGCCTGAAATAAGCCTTAACGGGCAAACGGTAAGAGCAAAAGCCGTATACGAAATAATTGCGGGAGAACGGCGCTGGCGTGCATCGAGGATGGCAGGGCTTGAAACCGTGCCCTGTATGCTGATTACCGCCACCTCGGGAGAAAGCGCCCAGATGGCGCTGGCGGAAAACGCTTTCCGCAACGACCTGGATTTTTTTGAGCAAGCCGCCGCTATGCAAAACATTATGATTGTTTGCGGTCTTACTCAAGCAGAGCTTGCCGCAAGCCTGGGGCTTAGCCAGCCTACCGTTGCAAACAAGCTTAGGCTTTTAAAATACACGGAAGACGAAAGACACATTATAAGAGAAAGCCGTATGCCCGAAAGACAAGCACGTGCCTTTTTGCGTATAACCAATATTGACACAAGGCTTAAGCTGCTGGATGCCTCCGTTAAAAACGGATATAACGCCGAAGAAAGCGAGATGCTGGTGGAAAGCTATCTTACCGGTATACAAAAACCGACTAAGCAAAACAAAAAGAAGGGTGCCACACAAAGACTTGTGGGCACCGTTAGTGATATTAAGTTTTTTATAAACTCCGTTGACAAGGTAGTAGGCCTTGCCTCTGCCGCAGGCTTTAACGTAGAACGAGAGGACAGCGACGGAGGTGATTTTATTGAGATAAGGCTGAGGATACCCAAAAGCCGAAGCGCAAGCTAAATGGTTGCTCTTTCGTATTCTGCGGTACAAAGGTTGTGGAAGGTACGGCGGAAACGGAAAATCCTGTCACTGTTACGGGTAAAATGAACTCTGTTTGCCAAAAGGATAACGTACAAGCCATTATCGCCGTGAGTATAAAGAGATGTGCCCGTATAGCCGTTGTGACCGAAGGAGCCGCCCGGATAAAGGTCGCCCATAGCGCTTAATGTGCCTGCCTGCTTTACAACAAAGCCAAGACCTCTGCCCTCTCCAAGACCTGCCGTCATATCGGTACGTGCAAGCTTAATGAGAGAAGGAGAAAGGAACATTTTGCCCTTATGGATGCCGCCTGCAGAAAGCATTGTTGCAAGCGCCGCAACGTCGCTAGCATTAGAGAACACGCCTGCGTTTGCGCTTACGCCGCCTAAAAAGCGTGCGTTTTCGTCGTGAACGATGCCTACCTTATATGCACCCAAGTCTTCGGTGTATTCGGTAGCGGCAATATTGGTATAGCCCTTATCAAGAGGACGGTAACAGGTGTTATCCATACCAAGGGGCTGCCATACCTTTTTGGTTGCCAGCTCATCAAGGGGCATATCGCCAAGCTTTTCAAGTATCTTACCCAAAAGGATATAGCCCATACAGGTATACTCTACCTTAGTACCCGTAGGCGTGGAAAGCGGATGGTCAAGGACTATCTTTGCGGCTTCGCTTGCGTCTCTGCCATCGTTTTCAAGAAGGAAATGCGCCTTGATACCGCTGGTATGCGTGAGAAGATGGCGAAGCTCTATGCCCTTTTTATCCTCGGGAACGTCTATAAAACGGCTTATGCTGTCGTAAAGAGCTATCTTACCTTCGTCTATCATACGAAGGGCAACCATAGTGGTGGACATTATTTTGGTGCAGGATGCCATATCGTAAAGGGTATCCATATCAACGGGAGGCTTTTCACCCGTGAGAACGGCAGACTCTTTGTCAAAGCAAGGAGCGTCATCATCAAAAACACGCTTGTAGCCATAGCTTGCGCTGTAAATTATGCCGTCCTTGTCGCCGATAGCTATCTGCGCACCGGGAAAGGCTCTTTCCTCTATTGCGCCGAGTACTGCGCTGTCAATTACGTCGCTGTTAAATGCTCTTTTTAACATAAGTTTTCCTCCTTATTCTTCGCCTGCCTTAAGTCTTTCGGCACGGTCTGCGGTGATGAGTGCATCAACCATCTCGTCTATCTTGCCGTTGAGGAAGTTTTCAAGAGAGTAAAGGGTCATACCTATTCTATGGTCGGTTACTCTGCCCTGAGGATAGTTGTAGGTACGAATACGTACGCTTCTGTCGCCGGTACCTATCTGCGACTGTCTTTCGCTGGAAAGGCTTTCCGCCTTTTTGCGCTGTTCCATATCATAAAGACGGGATTTCATTATCTTAAGCGCCTTGTCCTTGTTCTTTATCTGGCTGCGCTCGTCCTGGCAGTCAACAACTATACCCGTGGGGATATGGATGATACGGATAGCAGACTCCGTTTTATTAACGTGCTGACCGCCTGCACCCGTACTGCGGTGGCGGGTTATCTCAAGCTCATCCATATTAAGCTCAAATTCCACGTCCTCTGCTTCGGGAAGCACTGCAACGGTTGCGGTAGAGGTATGAATTCTGCCCTGACTTTCCGTTTCGGGTACACGCTGAACACGGTGAACGCCGCTTTCGAATTTAAAACGGCTGTATGCGCCCTTGCCTTCTATCATAAAGGACACTTCCTTAAATCCGCCAAGCTCGGTTTCGTTTACGTTAACCAGCTCACACTTAAAGCCCGATGCTTCTGCATACATAGTGTACATACGATAAAGCACGGAGGCAAACAATGCGGCTTCTTCGCCGCCTGCGCCCTGACGTATCTCTATAATAACGTTCTTTTCATCGTTAGGGTCCTTGGGAAGGAGAAGGAAACGAAGCTCCTCGGTAAAGCGTTCCATATCCTCTTTTGCCGTTACGTATTCCTCTTCCGCAAGCTCCTTCATTTCGGGGTCATCCGATTCACGCATAAGCTCCTCGGCGTCCTTAAAGGTCTGTTCCGCCGTTTTGTACTCTCTGTACTTGGCAACTACATCCTCCAGCGCCTTGTACTCCTTCATAGTAGCAGTATAGATTTCCATATTGCTGATTATTGCGGGGTCGGAAAGGCTTTCCTCTAATTTTTCATATTTTTTCTCTATTTCCGCAAGCTTTGTAAGCATAATTCTCTCCTTGCATAATTTATTGTTCTACCCTCCCCCGTTCTCACATAAATATGGAACAAAAAAGGAAAGGAAGCTTTGATAATGAAACAAAATTTATTCCTGCCCGAAGGTCGGCTTATATACACTGCCGCCAACAAATCCGCCACCGCATCCATAGAAGCCTTGGAAAAGGCATTTGCCGATGGTACCGTGTTGGAGGGCCTTTGCAGTCTTTGCGATAACGAGCATAACCTGCACGTACGTGTTGGGCAGTATACGGGTATTATACCCCACGAGGAGTGCGTTTACCTTCGTGACGGTGAACGCCCCAAGGATATTGCCATAATAAGCCGTGTGGGTAAGCCCGTCTGCTTTAAGATAAAGCAGCTACGGCCTGTGGGTGGTGAAGTACAGCTTGTGCTGTCACGAAAAGCCGCCCAAAGGGAATGTATGAACTCCTACATAGATAACCTTTGTTCAGGGGACGTTATAAGTGCAAGAGTTACCCATATGGAGGCCTTTGGTGTGTTTGTAGACGTAGGCTGCGGCGTTGTTTCCCTACTGCCCATCGACACCCTCTCCGTTTCACGCATTGCGCACCCCAAGGACAGACTGTATCCCGGTCAGGACATAAGCGTAGTGGTTAAAACGCCTTCTATGGGCAGCGGGCGCATTAGCCTTTCTCACAGGGAGCTTTTGGGCACTTGGCTGGAAAACGCCGCTCTTTACAGCCCCGGTCAGACCGCCGCAGGCATTATACGCAGTATAGAAAGCTACGGTGTGTTTGTAGAGCTGACGCCAAACCTTGCGGGGCTTGCCGAATATAAGGAGGGCGTTGAAGTAGGAAAAAGCGCCGCCGTTTACATTAAAAGCATTATCCGTGACAAAATGAAGATAAAGCTTGTAATTATTGACACCTATCCCGCTGAAGAACAGCCCTTGCCCCTTAATTATTTTATCAAGCAGGGGCATATTGACTATTGGCGTTATTCGCCCACTGAATGCCCCAAGCTTGTTGAAAGCATATTTGCTTAATATTTACGGTAGTAGTTTATAAGGCAGCCTTCGGTTATAATACGCTTTTCGTCATCGGTAAGGGTGGGCATAGTAAGAACGGTGGTCTTTACCTTGTCGCCGCTTATAACAAGTGCCTCTATCTCGGTAGCGGCATTTGCTACGGCTGTACGTATGCCCTTAACAAAGATATAATCACCACAGTTAAAGTCACCCTTTGCACCGGTGGTAAAGGGTACCATACCCCAGTTGATAAGATTGCTTCTGTAACGCTTGGTTGCGTATTCCTCTGCAATGTTTGCACCGCCGCCAAGAACACGTTGACAGGAGGCAGCCTGCTCTCTTGCAGAACCGTCACCGGGCTTGTTTGCGTAAACAAGGCTGTAAACGCCTGTGTTTGCCTTGTCTATTGTCATACCGTTTGCTTCAATAGCCTTATAAACAGCTTCAAGCTCGGGCAGTGCTTCTATAGTGGACTTACCGCTTACACGGGCTCTTTCAGCTTCTCTTACCTCTTTTGCTCTGCCTACGTATTCAGGCACCTTGCGGGAAAGAGCAAACTGAGAAAGCCTTTCGGGGTTAGAACGGTAGGAAGAGGTTTCACCCGAGGGAATAAGCTCATCAGTAGTGGTAACAGGGTCGGTTATATACGCAACTACCTTGTAAAGTATATCCTCGGAAAGAGGCTGTATCTCAGGCCAGTCTGCAATATTGGGGCCGTAAACAAGGCTTTTTTCGGTTTCTGCCTTACCGTAGCCGCTGTACACTCTACTCTCGTAAACAGTAGCGTCGTACTCGTAAGCGGGAACGGTTTCGTCATAGTCCACGTCAGCGGCGGAGGTAAGCACCCCGCCGTTTTTGGCACTTGCAGCTATGGAGCGTGCGTCCATAAGCGCAACGGAGGATATCTGTCCCTCGCCGGGCTTGGAGCCTTCACGGTTGGGGAAGTTGCGAGTGCTGTGTCTTATGCTGAGAGCGCCGTTGGCAGGTACGTCACCTGCGCCGAAGCAAGGACCGCAGAAGGCGGTTTTGATAACGGCGCCGCTTTCCGCAAGGGTGCGGAGGATGCCGTTTGAAATAGTAGAAAGATATACGGGTTGGCTTGCGGGATATACGGAAAGGGAGAAGGCACCGCTGCCCGTATTGCCGCCCTTAAGGATAGCCGCCGCTGCCGCAAGGTTTTCATAGATACCACCTGCACAGCCTGCTATAACGCCCTGCTGTACCTGTATCTTACCGCAGACAAGCTTGTCGGTAAGGCTGTAGTTTACTCTGCCTCCGAAAAGGTCTATAGCGCTCTTTTCCACTTCTCTGAGTATATCTGTGGGGGTTGCGTTTAATTCCTTAATGCTGTAAACGTTGGCGGGATGGAAAGGAAGAGCTATCATAGGCTCTATTTCGGAAAGGTCAAGCTCTATAACGCCGTCGTAATAAGCGGGAGCTTCTATCTTCATTTCTGCGTATTCATCTGCTCTGCCGTGAGCGGCAAGGTAAGCCTTTACCTTATCGTCCGTTTCCCAAACAGTGGAAAGGCAGGTGGTTTCGGTAGTCATTACGTCAATACCGTTACGGTAGTCAACGCTTAGGCTCTTTATACCGTCGCCAACAAACTCAATGACCTTGTTCTTTACAAAGCCGCAGTCAAACACCTCTTTTATAATAGCAAGGGCAACGTCCTGAGGTCCTACGCCGTGGGAGGGTTTGCCTGTAAGGTGTACGCAAACGGTAGCAGGGCTGTCTATATCATAAGTGCGGCAAAGAAGCTGCTTAACCAGCTCAGGGCCGCCTTCGCCTATTGCCATACAACCGAGAGCGCCGTAACGGGTATGACTGTCAGAGCCTAATATCATCTTACCGGGAGCGGCAAAACACTCCCTCATATACTGATGTATAACCGCAATATGAGGAGGCACAAAGATGCCGCCGTACTTTTTAGCAGCAGAAAGACCGAAAACGTGGTCATCCTCATTAATAGTGCCGCCAACGGCACAAAGGCTGTTGTGACAATTGGTAAGCACGTAGGGTACGGGGAACTTTTCAAGACCGCCTGCTCTTGCGGTTTGGATAATGCCAACGTAGGTTATATCGTGAGAAGCCATAGCGTCAAAACGAAGCCTTAGCTTTTCCTCTGTGCCTGTGTTATGGTTTTGAAGTATGCGGTAGGAAAGAGTGTTTTTTCTACCGTCGGTTACAGTAACGCCCGTTGCCGCCTTAAGCGTCTCGGCGCTTTCGTAAACTGCGCCGCCAAAGTAATACGCATTGTTAATAAGTTTCATATCTTTACCGTCCTGTATTATAAAACAAAGTCAAATTCTATGCCGTATATCTCAACTGTGTCCCCATCCTTAACGCCTGCTTTTTCAAGCGCCGCAATAACGCCGCTGTTTTTAAGCACACGCTGGAAGAACATAAGTGATTCTCTATCGTCAAAGTTAACACCGCCGCAAACACGCTTAATCCATTCGCCTTCTACGTGGAAAACGTCGCCATCTTGCTTGATTTCAACACTGCGGTCGGTGTAGTCAACCTCTGCTACCTCTATTATCTCGCTGTCGTAGGTGGTCAGAGGAGGAAGTGTATCAAGCAGCTCTGCCGTGTATTTTATAAGCTCGGAAACGCCCTCGCCCGTAAGGCCCGACATAAGGAACAGCTTTTGCCCCTTGCGAGCCGCATAACGCTTGATACGTGCCAAGGTTTCCTTATCGTAGCCCGTATCTATCTTGTTTGCAACCAGTATCTGCGGCCTGCTTGCAAGATTGGGGCTGTATTTTTTTAGCTCTTTATTTATCTTTTTTATATCGTCCAGTGGGTCTTCCCTCTCCGATGCGGATATATCAAATATATGAAGTATAAGTCTGCAACGGTCTATGTGACGCAAAAAGTCGTGCCCCAAGCCTAAGCCCTCGGAGGCCCCCTCTATAAGGCCGGGGATATCCGCCACAACAAAGGCTTTTTCATAAACCTTTACCACGCCAAGATTTGGTGAAAGGGTGGTAAAATGATAGTCGGCAACCTTAGGGTTAGCGGCGGAGATTTTAGAAAGAAGGGTGGACTTGCCCACGTTGGGGAAGCCTGCAAGACCTACGTCTGCAAGCATCTTAAGCTCCAGCACTATCTCCTTATACTCGCCCTCGTAGCCGTTCTTTGCAAAACGGGGCACTTGCCTTGTAGCGGTGGCAAAATGGGTGTTGCCCCAGCCGCCTCTGCCGCCCTTTGCGGCAACGTAAGGCTCACCGTCGGACATATCGTGGATAACTCTACCCTCCATATCCTTTATAACGGTTCCTCGAGGGACGGGTATGCGAAGGTCTGCACCGCTTTTGCCTGCAAACTTTCTGCCCGCACCGTTGTCACCGTCCTGCGCCTTAAACTTACGACGGTTTTTAAAGTCAAGAAGGGTGTTTGTGCCGTCGTCCACCACAAATATAACGTTGCCTCCTCTTCCGCCGTCGCCGCCGTCGGGACCGCCCTTTGCAACGTATTTTTCACGCCTGAAGGATACGGCGCCGTCGCCGCCCTTGCCTGCTTTTATGGTTATCGCCACTTTATCTATCATACTGTAACCTCCTTGACCCGTGGATAAAAAAACAAAAGGAGCTTAGTCAGGCGCTATGAAACGCCCGATAAACCCCTTTTAAATACAAATTAAGCTATTTTGCAGCTTCGGTATAAACGCTTACCTTTTTTCTGCCGCCAACCATAGGCTCAAACTTAACGATACCGTCAGCAAGTGCAAACAAAGTATCATCCTTACCTCTGCCTACGTTGTTACCGGGATGAATCTTTGTGCCACGCTGACGAACGATGATGTTACCAGCCTTTGCAAACTGACCGTCTGCTCTCTTGGCACCAAGACGCTTAGACTCGGAATCTCTACCGTTCTTGGTAGAACCAACGCCTTTTTTATGTGCAAAAAATTGGATGGATATTCTAAGCATTTTTACTACTCCTTTACAAGAATATTTTGCGGATATTCCTCCGACAAAGCCACAAGCTCCTTTTTAAAGGAAGCTATTATCCTACTGCCCGTTTCCGATTTGGCCTTAAGTGATAACGCTATTGTAACACTATCCTCATCCACCTGTAAATCACAGGGGATACCAAACCCGTCAGTAAGAAGGTTTGCGGTGTACATAGTTAACGAGCTGACAGCGGCACAAACAATATCCTGCCCTGCCTCAGCGTAACCGGAATGACCGCACACAAGGAAGCCGTTTAAAGCTTCACCGTGCCCCGAAAAAGACACTTTAACCATAGAACTAAGCTATGGAAACTATCTGAAGCTTTGTATAAGGCTGTCTGTGGCCTATATGCTTCTTTTCGTTCTTCTTGGACTTGTAGCGCATAATATGCAACTTCTTGCCCTTGCCGTTCTTTACAACGTTAGCAGTTACTGTGCAGTTAACTGTAGGAGTACCTACAACAAAACCTTCTGCGCCGGAAACAGCCAATACCTTTTCAAAAGTATAGGTTTCACCCTCAGCAACGTCAAGCTTTTCAACGAAGATGATATCACCCTCGCTAACCTTATACTGCTTACCGCCGGTTTCAACTATTGCAAACACGAAAAGTACCCACCTTTCTTATATGTCTCGCTGTATGAGGGCGTAGCCAAAAAGGCATACTTAAAAAGCCCATTACATGCGGCCTAAGAAGTTTACCACAAAAAGGACGCTGTGTCAATAGTTTTTTTGCTTTTTTATCCCTTTTTTCCTTTTGTTTAACCTTTTCCTTCCTTTGCCATAGTGTGTAGAGCGTCCAAGGCATCTCCAAGCCCTCCCACCGCATCTATAAGCCCTTCCCTTACCGCCTCCACCCCGTCAAGAACGGTACCTATATCCGTGGTCATTTCGTTGGTGTTAAGCATAAGCTCTTTTATACGCTTTGCGCCTATGTGACTGTTTTTTACTATAAAATCCGTTATTCTGTCCTGCATCTTTTCAAAGTAGCTAAAGCTTTGAGGTACGCCTATCACCAAGCCGGTTGTCCTTACGGGGTGTATGGTCATAGTTGCCGAGGGCACTATAAAGGACTTTTTCGCAGACACCGCCAACGGAACGCCTATGGAGTGACCGCCGCCTAAAACCAAGGATACCGTTGGCTTTTTCATACCGGATATAAGCTCTGCTATAGCAAGCCCGGCTTCCACGTCACCGCCTATGGTATTTATTAAAATCAAAAGCCCCTCCACCTCGCTGCTTTCCTCTACCGCCACAAGTGTAGGTATACATTGCTCGTACTTAGTGGATTTTGCCGTTACGGGTGCTTCCAGATGTCCTTCTATCTGACCCGCTATAATCAAAGCGTGTATCACGCCCCTGCCCGTGTGCATAGTTATTCCGCCAAGGTCCTCCGCCTTTGCAGCCGCTGCCTCGGCTTCCGAGGTAGGCGAGCAAAGATTTTTCTCCATATCTGCCATATTATGCCTCCTTTATATTATTATGCACAGGCTTTTGTCTGCTTAAACCACTATAAGGGGATGAAGCTGTTTTCCTGCCTTTGCAGCCTCTATTGCAGGAAGCAGATACTGCCAGTCACAAACCAACGACGTGGGCTTTTTCTCCGGTGCGTCCTGACGCATCGGCACAAAGTAGATGTTTTTCTTTTCAAGAAGCGTTGCCATATTTTTAAGGCTTCCGCTTAGAGCGTCGTTGGAGGCGAAGGCAATAAGAACAGGCTTTTTGTTTCTAAGGTGGGCTTTTGCCGCCATAGTCACTGCGCCGTCGCTTATACCTAGAGCAAGCCTTGCCAAGGTATTACCCGTACAGGGAGCTATAACAAGGCAGTCCACCTCTGAATTGGTCATCGCCTTTTCCGCTTCCACTATGTTTTTTACGCCCTCTCTGCCGCAGATAAGCTCCGCTTCCGCAACAAAGTCCGTGGCCGTGCCAAAGCGAGTGTTGGTGCTTTGCACCTTTTCCGAAAAGATGGGAAGCACTGTTTCGCCCGTGTTTACAAGCCTCTTAAGCTGTGTAAGAGCTTCTTTGTGATTACAAAAAGAACCGCAAAATGCAAATGCCGTCATATAATATTTTCCTCCTCAAGTATACCTATAACCGTTTGGCTTATATATTCACCCGCCGTTTGGGGCGCAACCTTGCCGGGAAGCCCCAGCGCCCATATAATACGCTTGCCCATAGTGGCACTTGCTGCGGCATCTACCCCACCCGGGTGAGTGGCAAGGTCTATTATGGGGGTGGTATCCTTTACCCTTTGCAAAAGGCTGCCCGTCAAAAGCGTGGCGGGAACTGTGTTGAATATAAGTCCAAAGCCGCCAATTTCATCGGATAAATTCTTGTATTCCACTACCTCTATTCCCAGTATTTTACATACTGCCTTTTCGGAAGGGTTACGAGTGGCAACGCTTAGCTTTGCTCCTAAAGAAAGAAGCGTAAGCGCTAGGGTCTTTCCTACTCTGCCCAAACCCATTATAAGACATTTTGTTCCGTGAAGGGTGGTAGGTAGCTCTTCCATTGCTATGGCTATGGCTCCCTCCGCCGTGGGAATTGTATTTAAAAGCATAAGCTCCTCTTTTTCATAGTAGTCGCTTACCCATCTGCCCTCAAAATCCTCCTGCTTTATCATACCGCCCAAAAGCAAAGCTCTTGGCGGTGACAGGTCATCCAACTGCTTAAGGCTTATTTTTCCATCATACAGTGGCGTGTTAAGATGTTTTCCGTCTCTGGTTACCGGTAGCGGCAATACCACTGCGGAAGCATAGCTTAGTGCACCCTCAAGGTCTGTACATCTTGTGGCTTTGCCTATATCCGCACCGTCAATACCAAACACTGCGCATTCTACTCCCCTCAAGGCAAGGGACGAGGCAACTATTGCCTGTCTGCGGTCACCGCCTATCAATGCAATTTTTATATCACTCATAAAGTTCCTCCCTGTTGTTTATGCTATTATAATATGTAAGCTTTTGTTTTTGGGTGTCGAAAAACCAAAGGTAAAAGGCAATTAAATGCTTGACAAAACGGAGTTTTATGTGGTATAATTCGTCTTGCGCAGCTTTGGCACTTGCTGGTGTGGCGCAGTGGTAGCGCAATTGATTCGTAATCAATAGGCCAGGGGTTCAAATCCCCTCACCAGCTCCAAGCGCAAAAACGCCCCGTGGAAAAATCCACGGGGCGTTTTGTTATTCTGAGTCGATTTTTAATATCTGTTTTACGTCAAGGTTATCGGCTTCACCGTCGCAATTTATATCGGCTATGCGTTTTTGCTCCTCGGTAAGCTCTATAATGCCTGCATCGTACATAAGTATACGAGCAGCATCAAGATTATCGGTTTTGCCGTCGCCTGTAACGTCGCCTTTTTTGTAAACGCCAAGTACTGACGCTATGGCACGGGCATCGGCTTTTGCTATTGCCTGCGTATTTTCCGCAAGCCACGCTGCCCCCTTAGGCGTATCGTGGAACTCGTGCTCGATAAGTACGGGAGCTATACCATAGGATGCGGGTACTCTAAGCTCGCCGAAATTGAAAGCGCCCTTGTCCCACGAATATATGGCAGGCTGAACGGCACGGTTGCTTTTTATGGGACTTACACGGTTAAGCTCGCCCACTATCCCCAACGCCAACGCCTTTGACAATGGAAAAGAAGGGTGATAAAAAAGGCAGGCTCCTTTACCTCCGCCCGCATTACTGTGGAGCGCCACGTACAAATCGCACTCTAAGCTTCTTGCCTCCTCGGGTCTGCCCGTATATTGACCGTCCTTATTAAAAACGGTGGTGTATATGGGCTTTATTCCCTCGTATTCCGAAAGAAATTCCAAAAGATACGCCGCCAGCTTTTCCATAACGCTTTTTTCGTTTTTACCGTTTGCGTAGGGCTTTGGATGGTTGGCGGGTGATATATATATCCTTATGGGCTTATTCCTCGTCATCGCCTATATCCTCCACGCTTGTTTTTAGTCTTTTTGCCGCCTTTATAAGAAAAGCGGGCATTGGTACTCCTATCAGCACAAGATTTTCCGTTATGCTTATGCACTCGTTTATAATAAGCCACACAACGCAAAGCATAGCAAAAAAGGGCTTAAGCCCCACGTCGTAGCCAAGGCTTTGGGATATGGCGGATACCGCATAGTCTACTCCTGCGGCAGCTACCACGCCAAGACCGTAGCACAGCTTTTTAACCACCCCCATAAGCCCCGTTTTAGAGCAAAGAGTTCCCCTTTGCCAGCTTTTTGTCATACCGGTTACATAGTCGGCAAGCATTAGTCCACACAGCACAAAAAAGGGTACAGCCAGCTTACCGTATACGCCCGCTATTGCCGCAAAGACTGCCGAAATTGCTATTTTTACAGTTTGTATTTTCATTTTCCTCCTTGCCTTTCTCTAAGTTATCAAAGCATAAATATGCTCGTCCATCGGCTCCGCTTCGTAGTAGGCGTTCCAGCTTGCGTCGAAGTATTGCTTTGCAAAATCTATGGAGCGAAGCACTATTTTGTGTTTATAAACGTCGCAGACGTAGCCTTCGGCGTGTACACCGCCGTAAACCGTTACACCGTTTTTGCAGTAATAATCCTCAACGGCGTTTGTATTGGCGTTGTAATACCTTGGGCTTACCAAGGATGGAACGTGAACGGATTTGTAGCCCGCCTCGTGACCTACGGGATATGCGCCCTTTCTATCGGCAGTGACAGATAAATGAGTATGACCGTGAAACCACACGGCGTTTTTATACTCTCTCATAAGGCTTAAAAATTTGTCACCGTCTACGCCTGCGAGAATATTGCTGTACCTATGGGAAGGGTCTGCCGTAAGGTCGTTTGCATCTTGAACGTGTTCAAAAACAAAGCAACGCTTGTTTTTGTTAGCTTTAAGAGTGTTTTCAAGCCAAGCCAGCGCTCCGCTTGGGAAAGTAACGCTTGGCACGTCCGTCTTAAGACTTAGCATTATAAATACATCCCCGTTTTTCTCAAAGGAATAATACAAGCCGTTGCCCGTGCTTTGAGTATAAAGGGCTTCGTTAACGTTGCCTGTTACACCCATTTCGGGGTAGCTTTCGTGGTTGCCCGCTACCTCGTATATCTCCATATCCCAAGGGGTATCTACCACCAAGCTCTTGTATTGCGCCATATTTTCCACGCTTGCCCACGCAACAAGGTCGCCGCAAATACAAGTAAACGGAACACGTTTTTCAAGATAGGCAAAGGCTCTGTTTAAATCCTCCACACCCGTTGCGTACTGTATGTGCAGATCTGACAGTACACCGAAGGAGTAGATTGGCTTTTCACCCACATACAAATCAAAAAGGCTTTGCACTGCATCGGTAAGAGTTTTGTCCTCCTTGCCCGTTACGGTATTTGCGGCGTTTATCAGAGCTTTTATGCTTTGAGGGCTTTGAAATGAGCTTGCTGCGGGCAACGCAACCGTACCGACAGGCATAGCCACTCCGTCAAAAAGGCTTTGCACAGCAGAGGTCAGGTCTAAGTGCTTATAGCCCGTTTTGGCATCTATTGCAGAGATAAGCTTTTTTATTAGGTTTGCACTTTCAAGCCTCATACCGTTACCTCTCCGTTGCCTACAAGAGAAAGAAGCTCGGCATCTATAATGTTTGCTGCCATTTCTGCTATTTCGGTTTTCTCGTTCTCGGTCAAAGCAGGTGCGTAGCTTGTGCCCGTATCAACCCAGCCGCCGCCCGTTACCTCGGCTTCATAAGTAACGTAGGCTTTGGCAGTAGCTGCACTTCCCTTGCCCGAAAACCTTATAAACTGAAGCACACCGTCGTTGTTTGCGTTGTTCGTTTTCGGGGTTTCGTCAAACAGTATTGTAGCGGTATTGCCATTCACTGTAACGTCGGAGTCGCCAACGTTAAGAGAACTGTCTACGGTGGTGTTTGTGTGGTTGCCTTGGGATATTTTTGTTTTGCCGGCAGTGTAAGAGCATATTCTTGTGTAGCTGTCGGTTGCGGTGGGTATAAAGGTCGCTCCTTCAAGATGCAAGGTAAACGGCACGGGATAGGCAAGGAGGTCGATGTACGGCGTTGCAACGTATCCGTCGTAACCGGTGGCGGTTGAGCCGTCGGAGCCCAAACGGGCGTTATCTATGAATGGGTTAGCCGTGTCGCCTATCTGTTCCGTTACAGTTTGTATAGCAGTTGTGTCCAAATGCGCCCAAATTCTGCCCGTGGAGGCAAGGACGTAGGATTTGCTAACGTCCGTCATTTCGTTTATAGAGTTTACAAACCTTGGCGCTTGTACTATATTTGCGTGCTCCACCTGTTTTGCTATCTCGGCTTTATCGGAAGCCGTTAAAACGTAGCTGTCGCCCTTGTCCCCTTTATCCCCCTTTTGACCCTGTATGCCACGATCGCCTTTCTCTCCCTTGGCGGATACGCCCGTATCCTTGCCGTTTATAAGCCAATTGCCCGCTTTACTTATTTCTACGGAAGCAGCTTTTTCGTCGATATAGGTGCAAAGCTTGGCGTAGTTATCCTCCGTTACGGGAGCATCACCTGCGTTTTCGTCGGTTATGCAAGGGCGGCAGACAACCTTTGCCGAAGTGCTTGTATACACGGATGCACTTATTACGCCGATTTTAACGTAGGCGGTGTTATACAAAACGGGTACGGGGCAAACGCCGTCCTTAATTATTTCGTAGTAGGCGCTGCCGTCCGAAAGCAGAAAAACAGCGGTTTTGGTTCCGCTGTTTTCCCATTCGCTGTCAAAAGCAAACCTTGCCACAACGTCGCTGTTGCCGTTTACTATAAACTGCCCTTCTGCCGCTGTGGCTATTTTTTTGTTTACGCTTATTAGTATTTCCTTCATTTTACCTCCGTTTTGGCATAGAAAAAGCGCCACCGCATTTTAAGTGCAGTGACGCAACATATTCCCTCTTACGCTTTTATTATAACACGGCATATTCCAAAAATCAAGCCCTCTACCGAACTTTTGTTCGGTTTGTCCAAAGCGTAAAAATTAAAATCATATCAATAAGGTAAGCGAAGCCGAAGCTTCGCTTACCTACATTATAACTTATTATATTATTTTTCTGCGGTCTGTGCCTTTTTTGCCAATCGCAATCTTAGTAAGCTACGCCCTGTGCCTTCATAGCCTCTGCTACCTTAAGGAAGCCTGCAATGTTGGCGCCTGCAACAAGGTTGCCTGCACAGCCGTATTCAACGGATGCTTCGTATGCTGCCTTATAGATGCCCTGCATAATGCCGTGAAGCTTTTCGTCAACCTCGTCAAAGCTCCAGGAAAGTCTGATAGAGTTCTGGCTCATTTCAAGGCCGCTGGTAGCTACGCCGCCTGCGTTTGCAGCCTTAGCGGGACCGAAGGGGATCCCTGCTGCCTGGAATGCTGCAACTGCATCGGGAGTACAAGGCATATTTGCACCTTCTGCTACAAACTTAACGCCGTTTGCGATAAGTGCCGCTGCACTTTCGCCGTCAAGCTCGTTCTGAGTAGCGCAGGGAAGAGCAACGTCACAAGGAACAGTCCAAATACCCTTGCAGCCTTCAAAGAACTTAGCGCCTTCTACTCTTGCAGCGTATTCCTTAATTCTTGCACGTTCAACTTCCTTAATCTGCTTCATAACGTCAAGGTTAATACCGTTTTCGTCTACAACGTATCCGGAGGAGTCGCACATTGCAACAACCTTACCGCCAAGCTGAGTAGCCTTCTGACAAACATAGATAGCAACGTTACCGGAACCGGAAACAACTACTCTCTTACCTTCAAAGCTGTCGCCTGCTGCCTTAAGCATTTCGTTGGTGAAGTAGCAAAGACCAAAGCCTGTTGCTTCTTTTCTTGCAAGAGAACCGCCGTAAGGAATACCCTTACCGGTGAGAACGCCTGTAAATTCGTTACGGAGACGCTTGTACTGACCGAACATAAAGCCAATTTCTCTTGCGCCAACGCCGATATCACCTGCGGGAACGTCGGTGTCTGCGCCGATGTGCTTAGAAAGCTCGGTCATAAAGCTTTGGCAGAAACGCATAATTTCGTTATCGCTCTTACCCTTGGGGTCAAAGTCACAACCGCCCTTGCCGCCGCCCATAGGAAGACCGGTAAGAGAGTTCTTAAATATCTGTTCAAAGCCAAGGAACTTCATTATAGAAGCCTGTACGGAAGGATGGAAACGGATACCGCCCTTGTAAGGACCGATAGCAGAGTTGTACTGAACTCTGTAACCGCGGTTAACCTGAACGTTGCCGTTATCGTCAACCCAGCTCACCCTGAACAGAATAAATCTTTCGGGCTCAACTATACGCTCAAGAATGCCTGCCTTAACAAGGTCGGGGCGCTTCTCGATAACGGGCTCAAGAGACTCAAGAACCTCTTTTACTGCCTGAAGAAACTCATTTTCGCCGGCGCTTCTCTTCTCAACGTCAGCATAAACCTTTTGTAGATACTCGTTTTTAAACATTTACGTATCCTCCATATATAAAATTAATTTGGTAGACTATTTTACTTTGTCCCACTGATATGCAGACCAGTCTATATAGGGCTTGGGGTTGGTTCTTACACCGTTTTTCCACACCTCAAAGTGAAGATGTGCGCCTGTTACTCTGCCGGTAGCGCCTATGTAGCCAATTATCTGACCTTTACGAACAACGTCCCCTACGTTTACTATTATATTACTGCAATGGGCATAAATGGTAGATATCTCCTTAGAATGGTCAACGGTTATTTTTTTACCGTAAGCACCGTGCCAATCCGCATAGCTGACTATACCGTCCTCTGCCGCAAAAATAGGGTCGCCGTATCTGCCGCCTTCGCCCGAAAAGTCAAGACCGTTGTGGTTATCAAGACCGCCGAAAACATATCTTGAACCGTACCAGGAGGTAACCCAGCCTGCGCAAGGTAACATAAACCTGTCACCCGCCGACATAAGGGTAGCTCCCTTATCCGTACCACACCATTTCTCCCCTTGCACGGGAGCTGTTATAACAGTACTGCCTATAAGCGAAGATGACGTTCTAACACCGTTAACGTAGGTAACGCTGTACTCGTTAAGGTTTACGCCGTCTACGCTTTCCTTGGCAACTATTTCCTCGCCGTTTGCCAAAAGGTCAGTACCCACCAAAACGTAGCCCGCCTCAAGGCTTTCTTCTTTTTTTGTGTTTACGGTAGTGCTTACGTTAAGCACTACGTCTGTAAGCTCGCCGCTGACAGTATATACCGCAAAGCTTGCGTCGCCTTCCAAGCAACCGAGGAGGCAAAGCACGTCCTCTGCGTTTGCAAAGCTGTTTTTAAAATATGCGCCCTCAACGACCTGCACGTCGTTACAAAGGCTGTTGGCGCCCTTTGGCGTGCCGTAAGCTGCCGCCAACGCATCCGCCGCTTTTGAAAGCACACCGTCTACGGCTTTCTCCTCTTCCACAGCGGCTATAAAAACGCCGTCCACGTACAAGCCGTAGCCGTTTTTTATAAAAGTATTTTCTGCCGCTGCGCCGTACAACACAGCACTTTGACTATCATCCGCCATAAAAAACGGAACTGTAACCGCCGTTACCGCAACAATAATCGCAGCCAACAAAGCAAGAAAACGCTTTTGCGGTAACGGCTTTTTTATTTCAAACAAAAAAACATCTCCATATTAAAAAATTTGGTAACAGTTTACATCTAAAAAATGAACATTTTGTTATGATGGTACTAACTTTTTGTATTTTTTTACACGGTGTCCCCATAACAAAGCAATAAAAAGCAAAAAAATGGCATAAAAGCCCTATTTTTTTGCAAAAAGTGTTGCAAGGCGTTTAGAAAAGTATTATAATAACCTTATTGTTAATTTTGACAACCGCAGGAGGTATAGATTTATGAACATAACAATTACAAAAACTACTGCCCCCAAGGCTAAGCCCGATTGGGAAAAGCTTGGCTTTGGTAAGTATTTTACCGACCATATGTTCCTTATGGACTACAGCGCAGAAAAGGGCTGGCACGATGCACGCATAGTTCCTTTTGCTGACATCTCCCTTTCCCCCGCTTGCGCTGTTTTCCATTATGCGCAGGAAATGTTTGAAGGCCTTAAGGCATACAAGGCAGCCGACGGCAGCCATATGCTTTTCCGCCCTCAGAAGAACATTGAACGTATGAACAACACCAACGAAAGGCTTTGCATACCCAAGGTTGACCCTGATTTTGCCCTTGAGGCTATAAAGACCCTTGTTAAGGTTGACGAGGATTGGATTCCCGATGGCGAAGGAAAATCCCTTTACATTCGTCCCTTCATCATCGCTACCGACCCCTTCCTTGGCGTTCATCCCTCCGCAACCTATCTTTTCTGCATAATTCTTTCTCCCGTTGGCGCATACTACGCAGAAGGCATTAACCCTGTTAAGATATACGTTGAAGACGAGTACGTTAGAGCCGTTAAAGGCGGCACCGGCTTTGCAAAGACCGGCGGTAACTACGCTGCTTCTCTCCGTGCACAGCAAAAAGCTTCCGAAATGGGCTACTCCCAGGTGCTTTGGCTTGACGGTATTGAGCACAAATACGTTGACGAGGTTGGCGCTATGAACGTATTCTTCGTTATCGACGGTGAGCTTATTACCCCTATGCTTGAAGGCAACATCCTTCCCGGCGTTACCCGTGACTCCGTTATCAACCTTGCTCGTTCTATGGGCGTTAAGGTTACCGAAAGACGTCTTGCAATTGACGAAGTATTTGAAGCTGCAAGAAACGGCAAGCTTGAAGAAGCTTTTGGCAGCGGTACTGCCGCTGTTATCTCTCCTATGGGTGAGCTTAATAAGGACGGCGAGAAGATTATCATCAACGACGGCAAGATTGGCGCACTCTCCCAGAAGCTTTACGATACACTTACCGGTATACAGTGGGGGAAGGTGGTAGATACCTTCGGCTGGACCGTTAAGATACAGTAAAGGACGTAAATAGGGTACAGAGCGCAAAAACAGTATAATTTTTATATGTGTAGAAAAACGGAGCGTTTTTGCTCCGTTTTTCTTTTTGTATTTTGTGTTTTTGCTTTGAACGATTTCCCCTCTCGCAGTACTTAGTACAGCTTCGGGGAAAATCGTCCAATC
>JAZSLS010000082.1:0-19794 GCA_045535465.1 Eubacteriales bacterium | reverse complement strand
TTGCAACCCTTGACCCCACGACTCGTCTTCTTACTACGGAAAACGGTGTGGAGCTTTTGCTTACCGATACGGTAGGCTTTATAGACAGGCTACCTCACCATCTTGTAAAGGCTTTTAAGTCTACCCTTGACGAGCTGAGGTATGCGGATATTATCATTCACTTGACCGACGGCAGCGAGGATGCCGACGAAAGAAGACGTAAGGAGGGCGTTACCGATGCTCTTATTGAGGAGCTGTGCGGTGGCGACAAGCCCATACTGCGTGTTTATAACAAAATGGATAAAAAGGCAGAGGGTGACTTTATCCCCGCAGGGGTAACGGAAATATCAGCTAAAACCGGCGATGGTATTACGGAGCTTATTTCGGCTCTTGAGGAAAAGGTAAGAGACGGAAGAAACAAGGTTGTTTTTTGTTTTCCAAGCCACTCCGCAGGCAAAATATCCTCCCTGTACGCCTTTGCGGAGATAGAGGACACGATTTATAACGACGACGGAAGCATTACCGTAAGGGCGTATTGTGAGCCTAAGGAGGTAGGCAGACTTGCCGAATATATAATAGAGGGTGCACCACCTCCAAAAAAACTTGATTTTTAAAAAAAGTGATGCTATACTGTAAGCACAGTATAGTGATAGAGGTATAAATATGGGTTATGTATTCATAAGCTACAGCACCAAAAATCAGGACGCCGCAGATGCTATGCGTAAGCTTTTTAAAAGCAAAGGCATTAACACCTGGATGGCTCCTTACAATATTCCTGCGGGCAGTGAGTATGCCGAGGTGTTGTACGATGCCCTTAACAGATGCTCCTGTATGCTTCTTCTTTTAACGGAAAGCTCCCAAAACTCCCAGTGGGTTCGCAAGGAGGTAAATATTGCCGTAAGCAACGGTAAAACTGTTATACCTGTTATGCTTGAGAATATTGAGCTTAACAGCAGTATGAAGCTGTATCTTAACGACCAGCAGATAATTCCCGTTCGTGTAATAGACGAAAGCTCTGATGAAATACAAAGGGTTATTGCCAGCGTTTCCGTTCTTGTGGGCAATAATGATGACGTAGGCCCTGTTTTGGACACCAAGGTGGTGGATACACCTGCTTATAAGCCTGTCAAAAACGGCGGCTCGGTCAACGGCGGTGAAAAGAAAAGCGGCAGTAAGTGGTGGATTTTTGCCATTATCGGTGCAGTGCTTGTAGCCATTATAGTGGTTTTGGTAGTTTTGCTTATGGGCGGTAAGGATTCGGACGGAGACGGTTCGGCTACGGACGACACGGTTATTGAAAGCTCAGCGGAAGACCTTACTGCAGAGGACAGCTCCTTTGAAGAGAGCTCTGCCGAAGATTCCTCTGCTTCTGAGGAAGACGTTGTTTTAAGTGACAATTTGTTTGATTTTACCTTTGAGCTTGGCGGCGACGTGTATAAGCTTCCTTGCGGGCACAGCACCTTTACCGATAAGGGTTGGACCGTTATTACAAACGGCATAAACGGTGACTCCTTGATGGCGGGCAAAAGCTCGGGCAGCTATACTATGGCTAAGGATGGCGAGCAGATTGATGTGGTTGCCTATAATCCCGGCGGCAATGCCAAAAAGCTTAAGGAGTGCGTGGTTATAAGCGTATCCAACGCTTACGCAAGCACTACCTCTCTCAAGCTTTCGAAGGGCATAACTATAGGCGCTACGGTTGACTCCGTTAAGGAAGCCTTTGGTGCTCCCTCCGAATACAACAGCGGCAGTGATTACGAAAAGCTGGTTTACGCTAAGGATAGTAATGCCAAGGTTGTTTTTTATATCTATACAGACGGTAAAATGAGTATTGAGGTTGCTAATGCTAACGTAGCAGAAGAACAAACCGAAACCAATACCCAACGCCCCGATTACTTGTCCTCTTACGAAAGCCCTGCGTCTATTGGCAACGATATTTTCGCTGCAGTGTTTGAGCTGGAGGGTAAGCTTTATAGCTTGTCTTGTCCTGTAAGCGAGTTTGTTGACGACGGATGGAAGATAATTTCCGGAGCAGGCTATGTTGTATCAGGGGGTAAAGACAGCATCCGTGTGGAAAAAGACGGCAAGAAAATTTATTTGTATATAATAAACTATGCCGAATATCAAACCACACCCGAAAACTGCGCTGTATACCGTGTAGAGGTTGATACCGATACAGGTGCGCAAATGGCTTTGCCTACCGAGTCGGGCACTAAGGTGACTATCGGTATGAGTAAGGCGGCTTTGCTGTCCGTTATCGGTGACGAATTTTCCGAATACACAAGCACCTATTATCATTCCTATTCCTATTCCGAGTATAAAGACAGAGATTTTAGTCTTTCCATTAAGGTTGACGTGGAAACCGGACTTGTAGACAGTATCAGCGTTTCCTGTTATTAATAAAAACAAAAAATGTCGTAGCGAAAACCGCTACGACATTTTAGCTTTCAAAAAGCTCTACACAGTCACATCCGTCGGTTTCGGTAAACCGTACGGATACAATTTCCTCTCTTGAGGTTGGAACGTTCTTGCCTACGTAATCGGGCTTAATGGGAAGCTCCCTATGCCCACGGTCTACCAGGGTGGCAAGCTGTATGGTGGCGGGTCTGCCACGGGTGATGATAGCGTCCATAGCGGCACGCACTGTTCTACCCGTAAAAATAACGTCATCCACCAGTACCACGTCCATATCCTTAACGTCAAAGGGGATATCCGTATCCGACACAATGGGCATATCCGAAAAGCTATCAATATCGTCTCTGTAAAGCGAGATGTTTAAAGTCCCGTAAAGCACGTCCTTGCCCTCTATTTCCCGTATGTTATCCGCCAAACGTTTTGCCATAGGAACGCCTCGGCTGTGTATGCCGATAAGGCAAAGGCGGTCACACCCACGGTTGCGTTCCAAAATCTCGTGCGCCATACGCTTAAGAGAACGGCTAAGTGCAGTGTCGTTCATTATTTTGGCTTTTAAAGTCATATCTGCATCCTTTATTTATGGAAAAGGCGATTTGTTTGATAAGTAGGCTCGCAGGTAAGGTTTATGCCAAGCCTGCGGTAAATATCCTCATCCACCTGAGAAAGTATTACAGTGGAGTGTGCTTCGCTGCCTCTAAGCAGACCTAAAGCATCTGCTGCCTGACGTGATACTTCGTTACCCGTTGCGCTTATGGTAAGGGCAATAAGAAGCTCATCTGTGTGCAGCCTTGGGTTTTTGTTACCAAGCAGACCTACCTTAAGGCTTTGAATAGGCTCAATAACCTCAGGTCTTATAAGAAGCTGAGTTTCGTCAATACCTGCTGCGGCTTTAACTGCATTAAGCAAAGCTGCGCTGGCAGCACCCAAAAGCTCCGACGTTTTACCGGTAACAATACGTCCGTCCTTAAGCTTTATGGCAACAGCAGGCTGGTTATCGGTCTCCTCCGAACGGCGAAGCGCTGCAGGAACCACTGAACGGTCGTTAACGGTGATACCCGCCTGACGCATTATAACCTCTATTTTTTGTATAGCGTTGCCGTTGTCGGTACCCTTTTTCTTTTCGCAAAGAGCGGCAAAGTAACGCCTTACAATTTCTTCCTTGGCGGCGGCAACAACAGCGTCGTTGTCGTCAATGCAAAAGCCCACCATATTAACGCCCATATCCGTAGGAGACTTGTAGGGGCTTACGCCTTCAATACTCTCAAATATAGCGTTAAGAACAGGAAAAACCTCCACGTCTCTGTTATAGTTAACAGAGGTAACACCATAGGCCTCCAAATGGAAGGGGTCTATCATATTTACGTCGTTAAGGTCGGCAGTAGCTGCCTCGTATGCAAGGTTAACGGGGTGCTTAAGCGATAAGTTCCAAACAGGAAAAGTCTCAAACTTAGCGTAGCCTGCTTTAATACCTCGCTTATATTCGTGATAAAGCTGGGAAAGGCAGGTAGCCATTTTGCCACTGCCGGGACCGGGAGCAGTAACCACTACCAAGGGACGGGAGGTCTTAATATACTCGTTTTTGCCAAAGCCCTCGTCACTTACTATGTAGGAAACGTTGTTGGGATAACCGTCAATGGGATAGTGCAGGTACACTCTTATACCAAAATGCTCCATACGGTTTTTAAAAGCATTGGCTGCAGGCTGGCACGCATACTTGGAGATAACAACGCTGCCGACAAAAAGCCCCATATCCCTAAAAGCATCAATAAGCCTAAGTACGTCGGCAGTATAGCTTATACCGATATCAGAGCGAGCCTTGCTCTTCTCAATATCATCCGCACTGATGACAATAACCATCTCAACGTCGCTTGCCATACTGCGCAGCATCTGAATTTTTGCGTCAGGCACAAAGCCGGGTAACACACGGGAAGCGTGATAATCGTCAAAAAGCTTGCCACCGAACTCAAGATACAGCTTGCCGCCAAACTCTTTTATACGCTTACTTATGTTCTCGGATTGTTTTTTTATATAAAGCTCGTTGTTAAAGCCTGTTATTGCCATAGCAAAAACCCCCTTCTTGCAATACACAAACAGTTTAACAAAAAATCCCGCCTTTTGCAATAGTAATTTTGTCGTTTTGGGCAAAAATAAAGTATCTTTTTAAAAATATACCCTTGTTGACATTTTCAGATGTTTGTATATAATATAAAGTATAGCTTTTGCGGAGGGTGCTTATGAGATTTAAAAAGGTTTTTCAAGATACAGCCCTTATTATAGTGGGTTCTTTTTTATACGCCTTTGGCATAGTTATGTTTCTCGACCCTAATCAGCTTACTCCTGCAGGTGTTTCGGGCTTAGCGTTGGTTATAAGCCATCTTTTGGAACAAACCTTTGACCGTACTGTTATTACAACGGGCACCATTATTGTGCTTATGAACGTTCCTATTATGATTGTGGGAATATGGAAGCTTGGCTTTAAGTTTTTCGTCAGCACCATAATAGCAACCACCCTTTCTTCTGTGTTTATCGACCTTTTACAGCTTTATGGTAAGCCTTTAACTGAGGATTTGCTGTTGGCAAGTATTCTGGGTGGCGCTTTTATGTCTCTTGGTATGGGGCTTGTGTTCCGTGCAGGCGCTACCACAGGCGGTACTGACGTTATCGTAAGGGTTCTTCGCACCAAGTTCAGGCATATTAAAACGGGGGTGCTTTTCTGGTTTATAGACGGCGCAGTGGTACTTGCGTCTGCTTTTGCTTTTGGGAAAGTTGAGGTTTTGCTTTACGCCATTGTAACTCTTACTGTGCAAACCTTTGTTATAGATATGGTTCTTTACGGCTCTGACAGTGCAAAGCTTATCTATATAGTCAGCGATAAGCAAAAGGAAATATCAAACTTTTTGCTTTCAAAGCTTGGTGCCGGTGTTACTCTTATAGATGGTACGGGTGCCTATACGGGCGATGAAAAAAAGGTGGTAATGTGCGTGGTAAGAAAACAACAGTTGCCAATGATACGTACCTTTGTTTGCGAAACGGACCCTACTGCTTTTATGATAGTGACAAAAGCTAACGAAATATTTGGCGAGGGCTTTAAGGCTCATACCTCGGAGGATATATAAAAGAACAGAACGCAAAAAATAGGGGCTATCTCAAATCAATTGCCGATTTGAGATAGCCCCTTTGCATAACTTATAGAATATTAGGCGTAGAAGTAATATTATATCGGTTCATACCGATAGTAAGACATTTGTCCGAGCCTTCTTCACGACAGTCAAAATAAAGTCTTTCTTCCTCAAGCTCTTCAATGATGTCGGTAACGCCCTCAAGATAATCGTATACAGAAGCCATAGCCGCCTTAAGCCTTTGCATCATTCCGCCGATGCGTATATCCTGCACGTCAAAGCCGTGGGGCTTGCTTTCGCTAAGCCAGCCTTTTCTGAAAGCACTGTAAAATGCCTCGGTGCGTTTTAATATTTCGGGTATAACCTCATCAGCAAAACGCTTAAGCTCTGTCTTATCGCCCTTGTCGTATGCATCCTTAAGCTTTACGCCCAGTGTTGCCTTAAGCTCAAGTACTGCGCAAAGCTTTGCCTGTACGTCAAACAGATACGAAAAGGCACCGCCACGAAGAGCAAGAGAACCAAGCTCCAAGGCACAGTCTGCGTAAAAACGTCCAAACTCAGGTGTGGTATGCTTATCAAATAAGCCCTTAAGAGGGTCGTTAAAGAACAAATACTTGGTGGGGTTAGCGTAGGGAGTACGGTTTTCGCAGGGGGTAACGGAGGGTTTGCACAATGTACAAAACTCTTCGGTGGTGTAGCCTGTGGCAAACAAAACATCAGCCTCCGCAAAGTCCTTTGCCTTATCAAAAGGCATATAGTTATATGCGCCGTAAAGAGCTAAAACGGGTAGCACACAACCGGAAAGACAGTCAGCTCCGTCGTCACCCCAGCAGGTCATAATCACGTATTTAACGTCCTTTTTGCAAACCTCTTCAAAAGCCATTGGCGAAACTTTAAGGCTGTGGTCTATAGCAGGAGTAAAGCCGCTCCACTTCCAGGCACCGCCCGCAAAGGCAAGCTTGTTATCAAACAGTGCGTGCTTTTCTACCTGGGTGCGGTACTTGCTTTGTTCGGTGCTGTAATAGTCCCAGTAAACCAATGTAACGTTTTTCGGCACCTTTTCAAGCAGCTCTTTATCAATATGACCATCGGTGTAGTAACCGCCAAAAACTATGTGGAAGAACATATCGCTCCACATCATAGGCTTAAACTCATACCTTTCGCAAATAGCCGCAACACGCTCCAAATGACGGCACATAAGCTCAAAGCGGTTTACAAGACCGTGCTTGTCAAGGTATTTACCACGACAAAGACCAAAAGCCTCGTCCATACCAATATTTATGTGCTTGGTAGGCGTAACTGCACGCCAAGCGGCAATAATCTTTTCAATAAGAGCGTAGGTAGCGTCCTCGTCTGCCATAAGAGTGTCGCCAAAGTCTCTTATAGGAGCGTATCTGCTCCAACGCAAGGCTTGGTTAAGGTGTGCAAGAGTCTGTATACAGGGTACTATCTCCACACCAAAGCTTACACCAAACGCCACAATTTCCTCCAGCTCTGTCTTGGTATATCTGCCTCGCATATAGCCAAAGTAGGGTTCACCCTCTACCTCAACGGTGTCCTCGTTATAAAGGTAAAGACAGTTAAGACCGAAAGCGGCGCTGTATGCAATATGCTCCTTCACCTTGCTAACGGTGGTAACCGAGTTGCGGGAGTTGTCTATCATCTCGCCGCAAAGCTCAAACCTTGGGGTAAATTCACCCGTAACGCCTCTGCCAAGGGAGAAAACACCACGGAATATCTGGGAAAGCTCAGAAAAAACAACCGTCGCTTTTTCGTCGCTTAAGGCTACTGATAGCCCCTCGCCTTTTTCTATAAACAAAGGCACGCCCTTGTCATCAATAAGCATAAGCCCCAGCGAAGCCATATATTCAAGCTGAGTGCGATAGGGAAGTGCCGAGTCTGTAAGTTTAAAGCTTATCATAAAGTTTCCTCCGTTTCATAAGGCGCAATAGCCGCCCTTGCGGTTTCTAAAAATCCGTCTATTGCCTGTTTTGGCGATTTTATTATAATATCCTTGCCAAAATTCATAAGCCAAGTGTAAAAATGACTGCTCAGCGCAACTTTAACCGTCAGCTCAAAATGCTCCTCGTCCACCCTTCGGAATGGGATATCCTTGCCAAAACGGTCAATAACCACCCCTGCACGGCTGTTTTTGCAAAGCAGGGTCACGTAACATTCCTCTCCGCCGAACATAGCAAAAAGCCTGCCGGAGTAGGCACCTATATCAAAGCTGTCTGCCGCCTGCTTGCCTTCTCTTTCCTCGTTCATTTGGGTAATGCGATGCATTTTATCCACTCGATAGTGCTTAATTTTTTCAGCGGCGCTATCGTAAGCAATTAAGTAATAGTTTTCGTCGTCCCAGCAAAGCGCCCAAGGGCTTACAACGTAAGTAGCACCATCACGGCGAGGAACCATCTCTTTTTTTTCGTTCCACTCAAAATAGGTAAAGCTTACCTGCTTGTTTTCGTTTATGGCACGGTGCAAAGAGTCCACGTTATAAAAAATTGTTTCGTCCATATTTTTTATACGCCCTGCAACGTGTACCTGCCTGGTAAGCTGCTTTGCCTCGTAAACACTGGCAAGAGAGGAAAGCTTTTTTATAAGTGCGGCACTTTTCTTTTCGGTAATAAACCTGCTGCTTTGAACGGCATCCGCCAAAAGCACCAGCTCTGACAGCTCAAAATCACGGCTCATAAGCCGATAACCGCCGTCCTTGCCTCGGCTTTGATTAATGTCAAACCCAAGCAGCTCAAGCTGTGTCATATCGTCGTAGATAGTCTTGCGCTCGGCTTCTATTCCCACAGCCTTAAGGGAATCAAGTATGGCGGCACAGCTTATAGAGTGGTTTTCGTCGGTGCGTTCCCACAAAATGCGCAGCACCTGCACAAGCCTTAGCTTGTGACCGGAGTTTTTTGGCATAGCTTTCCCTCCTTTTATAAACAGAATATCATACGAAACGGCATTTTGCAAGGATTAGTTTTTAAGCCTTGCCTATGTAGGGAGACAGTGCTTTGAAAAGCTTTTGCTCGGGGCTTAAGGTATAACGCACTTTGTTGCCGTTGCGGTAGTTAACCATCAGTGTGTATTGGGTGTAGCGTTCCTCCCCGTTCTTGTTTCCGTAGCAAACACTACTTAAAACCTCTGCGCTTTTTACACCGCCGTAGCGGGTAAGCACCTCCTCATTATAGCTTTTGGATATTATCACCACAAGGCCTGCAACGGCCATAGTAGAAAAGGCTATCCACGCCTTTCCGCTGATAAGAAGGGCTATAAAGCCTGTAAGTACGCAATAAAACATAATTTTTACCTCCGTTTTTGTTAGTACAACCATATTTTAACAATAAAAACGGAAATAAAACGGACAATTAATGTGACGTGGGGGCTGTACTTAAATCAATTCTGATTTGAGTACAGCCCCCACAGTTTTTAGAAAAAAGTGGTTATCTTATTATATACACAGCCTTAAGCTTCCAACAAGCATCCAGCTCCGCCGCATCGTAGTAACGGCGTACGCCTTCTACTGTTTTTGCGGCGGGGTCGTTAACAATAAAATGAAGCTTGCCGTCTATCATCTTGTAGCCCACCACGCATATAAGGTGACCGCTTGTGTATGCCTGCGGCGCATTGGTAATATCCCCCTCCTTGGTTCTGATTGAGAAAACAAGGGGCGTGTCATTTGCAAGACAATGCATAGCCGCATTTACGTCATAGCTGTCAAAATGGGTAACAAAGCCTTGTTCGGCGGCAGCGGCAATATTAAACAGCCAGTTGCCGTAAACCTTGTCGCCGTGGTCAAATGCCATAGCGGCAAATTCATCGTGGGGAATGTCAACACCCTTGTAGTCCATACACATAGAGGTAGAGGTAGGACTGCAAATAATGTTGCCAATCTTTGGTATTACCATCTGAGAGCGAGGCTTAACGTCAAGGCAAACCTCCTCGGGTAAAGCTTCTTTATCAACAGTAAAATAGGGCTTGCCGTTACCGCAAATGGCAAAACGCATAAGTCTGGGGTCACCGTTTCCGTCCTCTCCTGCGGTGAGCACCGCCTTAATTATAACGGTATCCGTGCTTTCCTTGGCAAAAAGGGTATCCTCGTCCATAACGCCGTCGTCCTTCTTACAGCTTTTGCTCGTAGGCAAAGTCCCCCAAACACCGTAGGAGAAAAACTCGCTGTAGCTACCGTCAGCCTTTTTGTAGGCAAGCATCATTTCCACACTGCCGCCTCTGCGGTAAGCGTTCCAGGAAACAAGCATAACGTTACATTCGGGTAAAGAAATAGGCTCGGATGTGAAAACGCCGCTTGCAGCACCGTCAAGACATAGGTAGCCGTCTACCACCTTAACACCATCAAAGGTGCCTTTAAATTCAGCTGCCTCAAAGGGCAACGAACGGTAATAAAGATTATCTTTCATAAGTAACTCCTTTAAAAATATGCAAAACAGCCTTCCTGCGGGTAACTCCGCAGGAAGGCGTGATTTTGTTTATAGATTTACCTTTGCGGCATTTATTTTGGCCACAAGATATTTGCCCGTTGCCACCATCATACGGTAAGCATCGGGTACCAGCTCCTTAGGGAACTGACGGGCATAAAAGCCTGCTTCGTAGGTAAAGTCGCCCTTGTAATCACATTCCGCAAGGGCTGCGCATATAGCATCCCAATCAAGTCCTCGGTTATAGGGCATATTGTGGCAGTCCTTAACCCCGTCATTATCGTGAACGTGCAAAGCGGATAAACGGTTTCCCATAGCTTTAATAAAGGCAGGAGCGCCTACGCCGTTTATGGAGGCGTGGCCTATATCCAAAAGCCCTGTAAAGCAGTCGCCGTCCAAAGCATCGATAAGAGCGCAAAGGTCATCAGGCTTACCGCAATAGCAACCCTCGCCTATAAGGTTTTCGATAGCTATTTTAACGCCGCATTCCCTGCAATAAGGCGCAAGCGAGGAGAAAAACTGCACGTTTTTCTCGTGGTCGTTACCGCCCGTAGGCTGAGGATGCATAACCACAATGGGCGCACCAAGCTCCGCCGTAGCTCTTATGGCACGGACAAGACGTGGAAAGTTTGCCTTATTGTATTCCTCGTCCCCTTCCTTGAAAGATGGGAATGTAGCGTGGGTCTGGTTAAAGGAAATTCCGCATTCTTCGGCAATACGCCTAAAGGATGCCATTCTTTCCTGCCAACCGTCGTGATTAAGAGGGTTATCCTCTCTGTTCAGGTCAAACATAGAGTAATCCAAGGCTTCAAAGCCTACCTCTGCCATAAGGCGTATAGCAGCCTCCGTACCAAAAAGAATACTGCCGTAATTAAACTCTGTTGAAAGCTTCAACCCGAAACACCTCTTTTAAAACTTAGATAACAAGAACACGTCTAACGCCTTCAATTGCGGTAATATCGGCAATAGTAGCGTCGGTAACGTCGTTATTGGTTTCAAGAACGCTGCAAGCGTTGGAGCCCTTGGAGCGGTTAAGCATAGCTTCTATGTTTATACCGTCGTTGCTGAGAGCGCCGGAAATTTTAGTAAGAATGTTGGGAGCGTTCTCGTGAAGCACAAGAATTCTGTATGCAGCACTGCGGGGAAGGTCAATGTTGGGATAGTTTACGCTGTTCTTGATGTTTCCGTTTTCAAGGAAATCGATAAGCTCAGCAGCAGCCATACTTGCACAGTTATCCTCAGATTCGGGAGTAGAAGCGCCAAGGTGAGGTATGCAAACTATCTTTTCACAGCCGATAGTGTCGTTGGTAGGGAAGTCGGTTACGTAAGAAGCAACCTTGCCTTCAGCTATAGCCGCCTTAAGGTCAGCAATATTAACAAGGTCTGCACGGGAAAGGTTAACAATTCTAACGCCATCCTTCATAATGGAGAAAGCACGGGCGTTGAACATACCCTTAGTATCCTTGGTAGAAGGAACGTGAACTGTTATATAATCGCTCTTTTCAAAAATCTCGTCAAAGCTGTTTGCCTTGATAATAGAGCGGGAAAGGTGCCAAGCGTTGTCAACGGTAAGGAAGGGGTCGCAACCGATAACCTTCATACCAAGGCTGTTAGCGCAGTTAGCAACAAGGCCGCCGATAGCGCCAAGACCGATAACGCCAAGGGTTTTACCCATAAGCTCAGGACCTACAAAAGCGCTCTTGCCCTTTTCAACTGCCTTAGCAACGTCAGCTTCGCCGCTAAGACCGTTAGCCCAAGCAATACCGCCTGCTATATCACGGGAAGCAAGAAGCAAAGCTGCCATAGTAAGCTCCTTAACGCCGTTTGCGTTAGCGCCGGGAGTGTTAAAAACAACTATGCCTTCTTCAGCACATCTGTCAATCGGAATATTGTTAACGCCTGCGCCTGCTCTTGCAATGGCAACAAGGTTCTTACCAAATTCCATATCGTGCATAGCGGCAGAGCGAACCATAATAGCGTGAGCGTCTGCTGCGTCACAGCCGATGTTATAAGAGGTATCAAACTTCTTAAGACCGGTAGCGCCTATTTTATTAAGTAAAGCTATATTTTTCATACGTGTTTCCTCTCAAATTCCTTCATAAACTCAACAAGCTTAACAACGCCTTCCTTGGGCATAGCGTTGTAGATGGAAGCTCTCATACCGCCAACGGAACGGTGACCCTTAAGGTTAACAAAACCTGCTTTTGCGGCTTCGGAACAAAATTCCTTATCAAGGTCAGCATTGCCGGTAACAAAGCATACGTTCATAAGAGAACGGAATTCCTTCTCAGCAGTGGGCTTAAACAAAGAGGAGCTGTCAAGATAATCGTAAAGGATGGCAGCCTTTTCCTTGTTCATCTGCTCCATAGCTTCAAGACCGCCAAGGCCAAGAAGCCACTCGTAAACCAAGCCTGCGGCATAAATGGAGTAGCAGGGAGGAGTGTTATACATAGATTCGTTATCAGCCTGAATTTTATAATCCATATAAACGGGGCATTCAGGTCTTGCGTTACCGAGAAGGTCTTCACGAATGATAACAACGGTAAGACCTGCAGGAGCCATATTCTTCTGTGCGCCTGCGTAGATAACGCCAAACTTGCTTACGTCAATGGGAGCGGAGAGTATGCAGGAGGACATATCAGCTACCAAAGGAACGTCGCCGGTTTCGGGAATATAATTGTAAACGGTACCGTAAATGGTGTTGTTGAAGCAGATATGAACGTAATCAGCCTCGGGGTCAAAGCTTTCTTTGGCAACAACGGGAACAGCGGTAAAGTTTTTGTCCTTAGTGGAAGCAACAACGTTAACCTTGCCGTATCTTTCAGCTTCCTTAGCTGCCTTGCCGGAGAACTGACCGCTAACTATGTAGTCAGCCTTGCCGGTCTTCATAAGGTTAAGGGGAACACCGGAAAACTGAAGGGTAGCGCCGCCCTGAATAAAGAGAACCTTGTAATCATCGGGGATGTTCATAAGCTTTCTGAGAGAAGCCTCTGCATCCTTTATAATTTTATCATAAACGGGTGACCGGTGGCTCATTTCCATAACGGACATACCGCTGCCGTTATAATCCATCATTTCCTCCGCTGCTTTTTGAAGAACCGCCTCCGGCAGCATAGAAGGGCCTGCCGAAAAGTTATAGATCCTGCTCATAGTAAAACCTCGTTTCTTATAATATATTTATCAACTATGTATCTTACTACTTTTTTTCCCAGTAGTCAATAGTTATATACTTAAAAATTCTGTTGACAGTAGGAAAAAATATTGTTATAATCAAATAAGAAATGAGGAAAAAGTGCGTTTTTTTCATTTTTTTGATTGTATTAATAAAGGAGAGTCTTTTTTAAAATGCTAAGGCTTGATAATATATGCTACAATGCACCGGATGACGGTGTTGCAATAATAAAAAATCTTAGTCTTGAGGTAAAGACAGGGGAGATTTTGGTGGTTACCGGCCCTAATGGAGGCGGTAAAAGCACTCTTGCCCGTCTTGCTATGGGTATAATCAATCCTAACAGCGGTAAGATAATACTTGACGGTACGGATATTACAGGGCTTGACATAACCGAAAGGGCACGTCTTGGCGTTGGATATGCCTTTCAGGCGCCCGCACGGTTTAAGGGGCTTACGGTAAAGCGTTTGCTTTCCATAGCTGCTGGGGGTGAGATAGACGACACCGAGTGTTGCCGTTATCTTTCCTGCGTTGGCCTTTGCGCTGCGGATTATCTTGACCGCACGCTGGACGCTACTCTTTCCGGCGGTGAGCTTAAGAGGATAGAGGTAGCTTCGCTTCTTATAAGAAAGCTTAAGGTTGCTATATATGATGAGCCCGAGGCAGGCATTGATATATGGTCTTTCAATATGCTTGTTAACGCTTTCAGCAACTTAGGCCGTGAAAAAAGCGGCGCTCTTATGATAATTTCTCATCAGGAGCGTGTAATGCAAACGGCTGACCGTATTGCCGTAGTGGCAGACGGTATGCTTACCGATATTGGTCCTAAGGAGGACATTTTGCCTAAGCTTACGGATATTTTCCGCAGAGGATGTCTTAAAACACAGGGCAACAATTAAAGTACGTGAGGTACAAACTATGGATAACATACTTGCAAAGGGCGATATGCGCCTTCTTGATATAATTGCGTCTATGCCGTCTCTTCCTACGGGTGCGTTCAACGTTCGTAAAAACGGCGTCGGTGCAGCACGTTCCGTTACCGAAAATATTGATATAATCAATAAGCCTGATGGCAGCGGTATAGAGATAATAATTAAAGCCGGCACTAAAAACGAAAAGGTTTATATCCCCGTTATTCTTACCGAAAGCGGTCTGGATGAAACCGTTGCCAACGATTTTGTTATAGGTGACGGGGCGGAGGTTGAAATAATAGCGGGCTGCGGCATTTGCAATAACGGCGGCAGCCACAGCACACACAGCGGCGTTCACACCTTTAAGGTTGGCAAAAGCTGCCGTGTTAAGTATACCGAAAAGCATTACGGAGAGGGAAGCGGTGGCAGCGTTATGAATCCCTCCACGGTTATAATGATGGCTGAAGGAAGCGTTTTTGACCTGGAAAGCGTTCAGATAGAAGGTATAACCTCTACCGTTCGTAACACCGTGGCGTATCTTGGTGCGGCAGCACGTCTTAATATTTCCGAAAGGCTTGTTACCCACGATGAGCAGGTTGCCAAGTCTGACGTGGAAGTTTATCTTAACGGTGAGGACAGCAGCTTACAGGTCGTTTCCCGTTCCGTGGCAAGGGATAAATCCTCTCAGGTTTTCCATCCCAAGGCAGTAGGCAATACTGCTTGCAGTGCCCATATCCAGTGCGACGCCATTATTATGGATGATGCCTCCGTGGGCAGTATTCCCGAGATACAGGCAAACAGCGCAGAAGCTTCCATTATTCACGAAGCGGCAATAGGTCGTATTAACAATGAGCAGCTTCTTAAGCTTCAAACCCTTGGGCTTACGGCTGAAGAGGCGGAGAGCGTAATTATTGAAGGCTTCTTAAGCTAAAATTTGGCGGATATAAAAATGTATACTAAAAACGCTTGGCGCACGGGCAGCCAAGCGTTTTTTTAGTTCTTTACTTGTTTTTTTATTGCTTCAAAGGAAGCCTCGCTTATAACGTGTTCTATCTTGCAGGCATCCACGGCGGCGGCGTCCTTCTCTACGCCAATGCCTACCAAAAAATCCGTAAGTATAGTATGCCTTTCGTACAGCTTTTCCGCCACGGAAAGGCCGGCATCGGTAAGGGATATATATCCTTCGTCACCAACGGTGATAAAGTCGTTCTTTTTCAAAATTCCAAGAGCGCGGCTGACACTGGGCTTTGAGTAGCCCATACATTCGCCCACGTCTATGGCACGAACGGTAGCACTGCTACGGGTAAGGACGTAAATGGTTTCCAAATACATCTCGCCCGATTCCTGTATACCCACAGCAAACACCTCCTCTTGCATTTAAGTATAGCACAGTAAAAACAAAAATTCAAGTCTTAGAGAGGTAAAACCCTTGCTAAAAGGTGTATGTGTGTGTTATAATAGTACAAGCAAAAACTATTCGGAGGCAAAAGCAATGAAAAACAGCAAAAACAAGAGCATAATAGGGTGGATTTCTCACCTGTGGTATTATTATAAATGGTATATTTTGGTAGGTGCGCTGGTGCTGTTTGTGGCGGGCGTTTCTTTGGTGCAGTGCATCCGCAACGAGGACCCTGATATAAGCATACTTTACGTGGCGGATTATGATTTGGGTAACACCAACCGTAAGGAGTTTAACGAGGTTATTGACCCCTTTTTTGACGACGTAACGGGTGACAATAAAAAAATTATGTCCTTGGTTTTTATGAACCAGAACGACAAAACCACCAAGGACCGTTTACAAACTGAGGTTATGGCAGGTGAGCACACTCTTTATTTTCTGGATAAGACCCATTTTGAGTGGCTTATGAAATACAATATTTTAGCGCCTCTTGAGGAGGTTTTCGGCACTAAGCCCGAAAACGCTCTTAACGACTACGGCATAGAGCTTAAGTATTTGGATATAGCTGAGAAGGACGGCTTTAACGATATGCCCAGAAGCACCATAGTGTGTCTTAGAGGCAACCGTGAAGGCGGCATTGACTACGGCAACTCTACCGCACTTTATAAGAATAATGCAGACCTGTTCATCTCGCTGGTAAACTATAAAATTGAGGGCTTTAAGCGTGAGTACGTTAATATGGCGCTTATCGGCGACCGTGACCTTTATGAAAACTGTGTAAACGATATGGAAGCAAGCCTTTACTACGTATCCAAGGAAAGAGAGCAAAACACAGTACCGCTTCTTAAGTACGAAACCTTACAGTTAAAGTACAAGGAGGGGCAGCACATCTTTGGTGATGAGCAGAAGGCCGCAGTGGAGGAAATGGCAAAGGGTGGCAAGATACTGCTTCTTGATGCGGATGCGTATCTTTACCTTACAGAGAAAGGTATGCTTTGCGACATAAACAGCCTTGGTATAAAGGTTCCGCCTACGGCAGACCAATACGGAATTAAGATAACTGACCTTCCTCTTTTCAAAACTAACGGCTTTTATTATTCCGACGATAAGGAAAACAGCCGTATATACCTTTGCGGTAGTGCGGATATAGACGGTTTTTCTGCCCGTGTGCTGGGCTATTTATATGAGTTTAAGGCATAACAGAGGTGTTTTATGTTAAAAAACAAATGTCCCGAGGAAAACAGAATTTGCGCATACTGCGAACACGCTGAGCTTATCTCTCACAGCAGCGCTTGCATTTGTGATATAAAGGGTATAGTTCACGATGACGGTGTTTGTCGTAAATTTTCCTTTGACTTGCTGAAGTATAAGCCCCGTATAACAAAATTACCCGTAGGGGACATAGCAGATTTTGATTTGGACTAAAGCTTAGCAAGATTTTGATACAGATACTCCGTGATTACGAAAAAAACAAGGAGAAAAAGTATGAATGTTCCCGTAAAGAAAACTGTGGCAATTATATTGGTTGTGGCTATGGTTTTAGTTTGTTTTGCCTCTTGTGGTGTTAAGGACGGCGGTGAAAGCTCTTCCGAATTGTCGGCGGTTCAGTCAAGTGATGTATCGCAAAAAGAAGACAGTTCGGAGGAAAGCTCTTTTGTTGACTCAAGTGACGAAGTAAGTGCTCCCGAAGCGAGTGAGCCCGTTTACGTTCCAAATAGTCAGGACGACCCGGTTATGCAAATACCTGCAAACTTTGCCTATTATGACCCCATAGATGCTTATTTTAACGATTCGGTGTTTATAGGCTACTCCATAATGATGCACTTCGGCAGATATACCGAGGATTGGCGTAACAGTTGGGACTACAGACTTATGGGCACGGCGGAGTTCAGAGCAGGTGTGGGTATGAACTTCCGAAACAATAAAAGCCAAGACCCCTCCTCTCCCGACACCACCTTGCCCAAGCACAATAACGTGGGATACCGTTTTGAAGACCTTCCCGATGCTATGGGTGTAAAAACAATGGTAATAGGGTGTATGCCTTACAGCGATATGGGGCTTGGAAGTGCAGAAAACTGTGCAAGAAGGGGTGCGGATATTGAAATAGAAGGGCTTAGAATGATAAAGTTTTTAAACCCTGAACTACATATAATTGTGCTTTCGGGCACTTATAACACAGGGGAATCACCCAGTGGTGCCATAAATCTTGACCGTGTTAATAATGAAAATATACGCACCTTTAACAACTATATTCTTGAATATTGCAACAGCGAGGGTATAGATTTTATCGACGTTTCAACTCCTCTTACCAACGGATACGGTTACTTTTTGAAAGAATGGTCCTCGGACGATTCCTACCACATAAAGCAAGACCCCTATAAGATTTGGATACAGATACTTCGTGATTACGCAAGAAAAAAAGAAGCGGGCACTTGGCAAAACCTTACTGTTATGCCCGAGCTTGGATTTGAGATAGAGTAAAGGAGAAGGATGTATGAACATTTCTGTAAAAAAAACCGTGGCAATTCTTTTGGCAGTGGCTATGTGCGTAGTTTATTTTGCCGCCTGCGGTGTTAAGGACGGAGGAAACGATTCTTCTGTGAATGGCTCCGCCGAAGCGTCAAATAACGAAGCTTCAGTAAACGGCACTTCCACCGAGGAGGGAAGCAGTGCCGTTCAAAGCGGCGGCGAAGCCGCAGGCTCGAATGATGACGGCAGCGAGCAAAGCGGGAGGGAAGAAAACTCCTCTCACGAAAACGTATCTTCCGAAGGAGCTGACTCCAACAGCTCGTCAATGCCTGACGATAGTGAGGAAAGCAATATGAACGATAATTCATCTGCAACCGCTCCCGACAGCTCTGACTCCACAAACGATGATAGCTCCGCTCTTCCCGAGGACGACAGCAGCGTGGCTCCTCCTCCCGAAGAGGACGACAGCAGTGTGGCACCTCCTCCCGAAGAGGATGACAGCAGTGTGGCACCTCCTCCCGAAGAGGATGACAGCAGCGTGGCTCCTCCTCCCGAAGAGGACGACAGCAGTGTGGCGCCTCCTCCCGAGGAGGACGACAGCAGCGTAGCGCCTCCTCCCGAAGAGGATGACAGCAGTGTAGCACCTCCTCCGGAAGAGGACGACAGCAGTGTGGCACCTCCACCCGAAGAGGATGACAGCAGTGTGGCACCTCCTCCCGAAGAGGATGACAGCAGTGTGGCACCTCCTCCCGAAGAGGATGACAGCAGCGAAGTTCCTCCTCCCGAAGAGGACGACAGCAGTTACGTTCCCAGCTCCCCCTCCGACCCGCTTACGCCCATTCCCGAGGCTCTCTACGCCGACCCTATCGACAGCCATTTCAACAACTCTTTGTTCCTTGGCTACTCTATAATGATGCATTTCGGTAAATACGTAAGCCAATGGAGAACCTCCGTTGACAGTACCATAATGGGTAATTCCATTAACGTTGGTGCGGTAGGCATAAGCTTTTGGAAAAACAACCAAGAAACCCCTTCTATGTCAGGAAATTCCCTTCCTCGCTATCGTGGCAGAGCGTATAATTTTGAGGACCTGCCTGCAGCAACAGGCTGCACTACAATGTATATAGGTCTTACCTGTTACAGTGAAATGAAGGTATACGGCGACCCTCTCAGTGCGGCGAATGAGGTGATTGCGGGCGTTCAAAAGATAAAGGCAAAGAACCCTAATCTTACCATAGTTTTACTTGCAGGTACTTACAACACAGGCACCTTTGAACAGCTTGGTTCTAAGTACGCATCAAGGCTCAGCAACGCAAACGTACGCAAGTTTAATAACTACGTGCTTAATTACTGTAACGCCAACGGCGTTGACTTTGTGGACGTTGCAACTCCTCTTACCAACGGTTACGGCTATATGCCTATTGAGTATTCCTCCGATAACGACTATCACATAGCGCAGGATGCTTTTCTTATCTGGATAGACGTTCTCCGTGATTACGCGCGTAAGAAGGAAGCGGGCACTTGGAGAAACTACACCGTTATGCCCACCCTTGGTATGTAAAAAACGTGGACAAAAAAGAATAACTGCAGAAAAAGGAGCGTTTTCGCTCCTTTTTCTTGCGTTTTGCCAAAACAAAACCCACCCGATTTTCATATTTCGGGTGGGTTGATTTATTACTGAAGAAGCAGCTTAAGGCTTAAGCAGTCTGCGGCGGAGATTACGCCGTCACCGCTTACGTCTGCGGCTTCCTTTGCTGCGCTGCTAAGCTCAAGCTTGGATTTAAGGGAGGACTGCAGACTTATATAGTCCACGGAGGAAACAACAGCGTCGCCGTTAAGGTCTGCCGTAAGAACCGCTGTGCGGCTATCGTCTTCGCAGGTAACGGTGTAGCCCGTACCT
>JAZSLS010000148.1:0-1902 GCA_045535465.1 Eubacteriales bacterium | reverse complement strand
TACATCGCCCCATATAAATCTGCCATCCTCTGCTGTGCCGTTTGCCAAGCCGCCGGTTTGTATGGTGCGAATGGTATCAACGGTAGTATCCACTGCGTATTGATACTGTGATTCTACAGTGCCGTTTTCGTTAACCTTTTTGGTTGTGGTATTATACTGATATTTTGAATTGGGTGCCCAAATAGTAGGAGCTCCGTCATCCTCAACACACCACATTGCAAGCCTTACTGCACCGACAATATAGTTTTTGCTTACGTCATAGCTGTTAAGGTTAGTATTAAAGGCTTCGGGCACAAGCGTACTGTTGCCGCCAAGATAGATATCAACGGGACCATCCGCCTTGAATTGAAGGATAAAGTCGATATATCCGTTGTTTTCAGCACTTTCGTCAACAGCGTAAAAGGATACGACCTGCTTGTTCATTGCGATTGGGGCAAAAAGGCTTTTACCGTTGCCCGAATATTCGGTTACACGAACTGCAGCCTGGCTTTCGTGAGTAATTTCCAAATTCTGACTCCAAACGCCGTCCTTACCCGCAACGGAAACGTTGGTCAATTTAACCACGTTTGCCGAAAGAGGGTCAACCACTGCACGCTGAGCGAAGATGAACCAAGCCACGGTAACGCTTATAAGCAATAAACCGGAGATGATGAGCTTAACAAGCAAACTGTAAAATGACTTATTCTTTTGTGTTGCCATTTAAAGCTCACCCTCCTTATAAACTGTTTTACCGCTTATTTAACAGCGGATTTTGCTTTTTCTCTTTGCAGTTTTTTCTTCTCCTGCTCTTTTTTGCGTTTTTCTTTTTCTTTTGCTTTAAGCTGCTCTCTCTTTTGCTTTGCACGAAGCTTTTCACGTGTTTTCTTCGCCTGTTCCTTTTCACGCTGCTTGCGCTTCTTTTCCTTTTCGATTGCCGCCAGCTCCAGCGCCTTTAGCTTATCCTTACGCTTCTTTTCTGCAAGAAGAGCACGTTCCAAAATCTTTTTAATCTTATCCTCTTCCTCAAGGCGCTTCTTGGCGGAACGTTTTATTTCCTCTACAAATATCCTCTGAACGGTGTCAACGTCCATCGTAAGGTCGTTAACATACTCCTCAATTGCGTTTCTGATAAGAGTAGGACGGAATTCCTTCCTTATGGGTGCCGCTGCCATCATCTCATCCTTGGTTTTGGTGTGATGCTTAAGCAAACAATAGTTAAGAGCCAAAACGGAGTAAAGCTGGCTTATATAGTCCTCACCGGGAAGCTCGTTGCTCTCTACCATCTGAACCGAAAGACCGGTGTCACGATAGGTTTCTATAAACTGCCAAAGTGCCATAGCCGCCTTAAAGTCGGGGTTTTTTAGAAGCACGTTGGTACGCATTATAGGAGGCTTTACCAAGGTGCAGCCGTGCAGGCTTTTTATAAGAGCGGATTCCTGAAAATCGTAAAGGATTTTTCTTATACGTTCAATTCTGGTAACTGCGTCCAGCTTAGAAGTATCTGCATCTATCTGCATAAACTCAGCATCATCGGCAACACGGGCAACAGAGGTAAGAGACATATTGAACTTAAGCTCTTCCCTGCCTATGTTGAACTGATTGTTCATAGATATTTTGGATACTGCTCTGGTGCCGGAATCAGAAATAAGCTTAAGACGCTTATCTATAAAGTACTGCAGATTAATGAGAAGGGTATATATAAAGCGGTTTTCGTAAGTAGCAAAGCTTTCTTCCTTATATATATTAAGTATCTTGTCGGGAGTAACGCCGCTATCGTCAACCTTTGCTATCATATTGGTATGCTGAGCAAGGTGACGGATAGACTCGTTAGTTATACGGCGTGCCTGCTCGATAGGAACTATCTCCTCTATCTGCTCTATAAACCTACGGGGGTTACGAATGATGGTATCAAGAGGTACTATA
>JAZSLS010000045.1:0-15264 GCA_045535465.1 Eubacteriales bacterium | reverse complement strand
ACTTCTTCGGAAACGCCGTCCATCTCGAACAGCACTCTACCGGGCTTAACTACTGCTACCCAGTACTCGGGAGAACCCTTACCGGAACCCATTCGGGTTTCTGCGGGCTTCTCAGTTACAGGCTTGTCGGGGAATATCTTTATCCAAACACGACCGCCTCTTTTAATGTAACGGGTCATTGCAATACGGGCAGCCTCTATCTGGTTGCTCTTGATCCATGCAGGCTCAGTTGCAACGAGACCGAAATCACCGTTGGTAATCTTGTTACCGCGCATTGCCTTACCGGTGAGTCTACCTCTTTGTACTCTTCTAAATTTAACTCTCTTAGGCATTAACATAGCTTACTTACCTCCTTCAGAAGTGGTACGCTTAACTTCGGGAAGAACCTCACCCTTGTAGATCCATACCTTGATACCGATCTTACCGTAGGTGGTGTTTGCTTCATAGAAGCCGTAGTCAATGTCGGCTCTAAGAGTCTGAAGCGGAATTGTACCCTCGTGGTAGTGTTCACTTCTGGCTATCTCGGCACCGCCAAGACGGCCGCTAACCATTATCTTTATACCCTTTGCACCGGCTCTCATTGCCTTGCCTATGCTCTGCTTCATTGCACGACGGAAAGAAATTCTCTTTTCGAGCTGTGCTGCAATGTTTTCAGCAACGAGCTGAGAGTTGGTATCAACCTGCTTAACTTCAACAACGCTGATAGCAACCTGCTTTTGACCGGTAAAGGTCTTGATTTCTGCCTTAAGCTTTTCAAGCTCAGCGCCGCCCTTACCGATGATGATACCGGGCTTTGCACAGTAGATTATAACGCGAAGTCTGGAACCTGCACGTTCGATCTCTATCTTAGGAACGCCTGCTTGCTTTATCTTTTCTTTAAGCCACTTTCTGAGATTGTAGTCGGCAACGATAGTATCGCCAAGCTCTTCGTCCTTTACAAACCAACGAGAGTCCCAATCTTTGATGACGCCTACACGCAGACCGTGGGGATTAACTTTCTGACCCATATGTTGTTGCCTCCTATTCTTTTTCTTTAAGTGCGATGGTGATGTGAGAGGTGCGCTTGATTATTCTTGCTGCACCGCCACGAGCTCTGGGCATTACTCTCTTCATACCCTTGAGCATACCGGGAGTTACGAAGCATTCTGCAACGTAAAGCTTTTCAACATCCATCTCGTGATTATTTTCAGCGTTTGCTATAGCAGACTTAAGAAGCTTACTAATAGGTTCGCAAGCGATCTTATTAGTTGTCTTAAGGATTGCCATTGCCTTAGCCGCATCCTTACCTCTTATAAGGTCGAGAACTATCTGCACCTTACGGGGAGACATACGCAACTGTCTGAGATACGCTTTTGCTATTTTCTGTTCCATTGTTTATCTCCTTTCGTATGCTTTACTTACCGTTGTTAGAGGTCTTGGAACCTGCGTGGCCTCTGAACGTACGGGTAGGTGCAAACTCACCAAGCTTATGACCAACCATATCTTCTACTACGTATACGGGAACGTGAGTCTTACCGTTGTATACTGCTATTGTATGGCCAACAAATTCGGGGAAGATTGTGGAAGAACGAGACCAGGTCTTTAAAACACGCTTTTCGCCCTTCTTATTCATATCGCAAACTCTGCTGTAAAGCTTAGCTTCGACAAATGGTCCTTTTTTAACACTTCTGCTCATAATCGTTCCTCCTTACTTGTCGTTTCTGCGCTTAACAATGAACTTGTTAGTGCGAGCCTTCTTGCTTCTGGTCTTATAACCGAGAGCAGGCTTACCCCAAGGAGTAACAGGAGAAGGTCTACCGATAGGAGAACGGCCTTCACCACCACCGTGGGGGTGGTCACACGGGTTCATTACGGAACCGCGAACTGTAGGTCTGATACCGAGATGACGGGTCTTACCAGCCTTACCGAGCTTAATGTTTTCGTGTTCAAGATTGCCTACCTGACCGATTGTTGCGATGCAGTTAAGGCGGATGTATCTAACTTCGCCGGAAGGAAGTCTTACCTGTGCCATACCGTTTTCTTTAGCCATAAGCTGAGCCGCGCTGCCTGCACTTCTTACAAGCTGTGCGCCTCTACCGGGGTAGAGCTCGATATTATGGATGAAAGTACCTACGGGAATGGAAGAGATAGGAAGGGTGTTACCGGGCTTGATGTCTGCATCAGCGCCGCTGTAAAGAACATCGCCAACCTTAACGCCGTTAGGAGCTATGATGTAGCTCTTTTTACCGTTGGTATCAGCAAGAAGTGCTATATAAGCGGTACGGTTAGGGTCGTACTCGATAGCGGTAACAGTATTAGCGAGGTCGCTCTGACGCTTAAAGTCGATAATTCTGTACTTCTTCTTGTTGCCGCCGCCACGATGACGAACGGTTATCCTACCGGTGTTGTTACGACCGGAGTGCTTTTTGAGAACAGTTACAAGACTCTTCTCAGGAGTCTTTTTGGTTATCTCCTCGAAAGAGGGGGTAGCCATATTTCTTCTCGAGGGAGTTGTCGGTTTATATGTCTTTGTAGCCATTTTCTAATAACTCCTTTCGATTACATCAAGCTGTCAAAGAACTCGATAGTCTTTGAATCAGCAGTAAGTTTAACAAATGCCTTTTTCCAAGCTGCGGTCTTACCGTAGTGGTAACCGAGTCTCTTGGACTTAGCCTTTACGTTGATGGTAGTAACCTTTTCAACCTTTACCTTAAAGATTTCTTCAACAGCTGCCTTTATGTCGTTCTTATTAGCGTCAACAGCAACCTTGAAGGTGTATTTCTTGTCCTGAATATCAGCTATGGAAGCTTCAGTGATAACAGGCTTAATTATGATGTCGTAGCAAGTTTTCATTAGGCGTAAACCTCCTCTAACCTGGCAACGGCGTCCTTAGCTATAACAAGCTTGTTACAGTTAAGTATGTCGTAAACGTTAAGTGCGTTCACGGGAGTCGCCTTCACGCCGGGAATATTTGCCGCAGAGCGGTAAACCTTCTGGTCTGCTTCAGCAGTAACTATAAGAGTTTTGCCTTCAGCACCAACTGCGCTAAGGAAAGCAGCTATCTTCTTGGTCTTGTATTCGTCAAGTGCGATATTGTCAATAACAATCAGTTCACTGTCGATAACCTTGGAAGAAAGTGCGCTTCTCATCGCAATTTTCTTAACCTTCTTATTAATGCTTACCTTATAAAGTCTGGGCTTAGGACCAAGAGCGATACCACCGTGGGTCCACTGAGGGGAACGGGTGCTACCCTGTCTTGCTCTACCGGTGCCCTTCTGTCTCCAAGGCTTTCTGCCGCCGCCGGAAACTTCGCTTCTGGTAAGAGTGGACTGTGTGCCCTGTCTCTGATTAAGGAGGTATGCTCTTACAACAGAGTGGAGCACAGGAACATTAACTTCTGCGCCGAAAACTACATCGGAAAGTTCGATTTCGCCACAGCCAGCGCCTTGCATATTGAGTACGTTAAGTTTAGGCATGTCTTTTCCTCCTTTACTTTACTGTGTTGCGGATATAAACTATACCGCCGCGGGAACCGGGAACGGCACCCTTTATAGCTAACAGGTTTCTTTCCTTGTCAACCTTAACTACGTCAAGGTTAAGGGTGGTAACTCTTTCATTACCGTACTGACCTGCCATCTTCTTGTTCTTCATAACTCTGGAAGGGTCACTGTTAGCGCCCATAGAACCAACCTGACGGTGTACAGGACCTGTACCGTGGGACATTCTAAGTCTGTGGCAACCCCATCTCTTGATAACGCCGGAGAAACCGCGACCCTTGGTCATACCGGTTACGTCAACCTTTTCGCCTGCTTCGAAGGTGTCTGCCTTAACAGTGTCGCCTACGTTGAGAGCGGAGCAGTCATCAAGTCTAAACTCCTTAAGATATCTCTTAAAAGCTACATTTGCCTTAGTGAAATGGCCCTTAAGAGGTTTGCCCACCTTGTCTTCCTTAATTTCAGCGAAGCCAAGCTGAACTGCTTCGTAACCGTCCTTTTCAGTGGTCTTCTTCTGAACCACTACGCACGGTCCGGCTTGTACTACCGTTACAGGTATTACGTTGCCCTTTTCATCAAAGATCTGCGTCATGCCTATCTTTCTGCCGATGATGCCTTTTTTCATTATATTTTCCTCCTTACGGTTATTGGTTACAAAGCATTACGCCTTGCAACGTGACCGTTATTTTACGCATTTTAGCGTAATTGTCATAATTAATTAGCCTTTCGGCTGTCACTTAGTTTGAATTAGAGCTTAATTTCAATGTCAACGCCTGCAGGCATTTCGATAGTCATAAGAGCTTCAACTGCCTTCTGAGAGGGCTTGATGATGTCGATAAGACGCTTATGAGTTCTGCGTTCAAACTGCTCACGGCTGTCCTTATATTTGTGAACTGCACGGAGAATAGTGATGATTTCCTTATCAGTGGGGAGCGGAATGGGACCGGAAACAGATGCGCCGTTTCTCTTTGCCGTTTCAACAATCTTTTCTGCACACTGATCGATAAGAGTGTGGTCGTAGGACTTAAGACGAATCCTAATCTTTTCTTTGTTTGCCATGTTTTGTGCCTCCTAATTTAATATAATAGTAGTTAACTTGGTGGCCGGGTCTTAACACGCTTTCGGGCGTTTCATTCATCGCCCTTAAAAAATGCTTACCCATCGCCCGATTGTCGGACATACTCCACGGAAATTACCTGCATGGCGGCAGCAACTTCCCGCTTCATCGCACTCAAGCCCTATTAGTATACTACATCGTTTCGGTAAAATCAATAGTTTTATTGGTTTTTTTTAGGTAATTAGGGCTAAAAAATGTAAATTAATTATGAACAAGTTTTTTTGTTTTTTTCAGTTTTTGTGACCGAAAATACTTTTATTTTTCTTTTTTATATGCTATAATAATTACATTATATATAAAAGGAAGGATTTGCCTTATGCTTGATATGTATAACAAGTGGCTTAACTCTCCCATTGTGGACGAAATCACTAAAGAAGAGCTTCGTTCTATTGCAGGGAATGAAGACGAGATTAAAGCAAGGTTTGGCGTGCCTATGGAATTTGGCACTGCAGGTCTTCGCAGTATTATGACCGCAGGCACCGGCAGAATGAACGTTTACACTGTTGCCCATACCACGGCAGGACTTGCTAAGCTTATTATTGACAAAAAAGGCCAAGAGCGTGGCGTAGCTGTTGCTTACGACAGCCGCATTAACTCTATTGAGTTTGCACGTACCGCCGGCGAAGTGCTTGCCGCTAACGGTATTAAGGTTTACTATTTTGAAAGCCTGCGTCCTACGCCTGAGCTTTCTTTTGCAATACTTCACCTTGGCTGTATCGCCGGTATAAACATTACTGCTTCTCACAACGCTATGGAATATAACGGCTACAAGGTTTATTGGGAAGACGGCGCTCAGCTTCCACCTGATCACGCTGCTGTCGTTTCCGCTTCCGTTGCCTCTACCGATATTTTTGACGGCGTTAAACGAATGGACTTTGACAAGGCCGTTGAGGAAGGTCTTATTACAATTATCGGCAAGGATATTGACGAAGCATATATGAAGGCTGTACTTGACTGTCAGGTTTGTCCGGATGCGCTCGGTGAGTGCGGCGACAGTCTTAACATTATATATACTCCTCTTCACGGTGCGGGCTACAAGCTTGTTCCCGAGGTTTTGAAGCGTGCAGGCGTTACCAATCTTCGCATTGTTCCTTCTCAGGCTGAACCTGACGGACGTTTCCCCACTGTTAAGTCTCCTAACCCCGAAAGCAAGGAATGCTTTAAGGACGGTTTGGCTATTGCTCTTGCCTCCGACAACGATTGCGACCTTCTTTTAGCCACCGACCCTGATAGTGACCGTGTTGGTATTGTTGCCAAGGATTTGGACGGTAATTACGTTCCCTTCTCCGGTAACCAGGTTGGTGCATTACTTATTGAATATATAATACAAGGCAGAAAAGAAAAGGGCTCTATGCCCGCTAACCCTTGTGCTATCAAGAGTATAGTTTCCAGTGCGCTGTTTGACGCTGTTTGCGCCACCAACGGTGTTAAGTGTATGAGCGTGCTTACCGGTTTTAAGTACATTGGTGAAAAGATAAAAGAATTTGAGCAAAGCGGTGAATACGGCTTTATCTTTGGCTACGAAGAAAGCTACGGCTATCTTCCCGGTACTTACGCTCGTGACAAGGATGCTGTTGCTACTTCCCTGCTTATTGCTGAAATGGCTGCTTACTACAAGCGTCAGGGCGTTAGCCTTTACAGTCTTCTTCTTAAGATGTATGAAAAATACGGTTTTTATAAAGAGCTTGGCATTAGCAACGTAGTTAAAGGCATTGACCCTATGTCTACTATGCGTGCAAAGATGACTGACCTTAGAAATAACGCTATGACGGAGATTAGTGGTATTCCCGTTCTGCGTATTAGAGATTACAAGACAGGCGTCATCACCGTTCTTGCCGACAATAGTACTGATAGTACGGGGCTGCCCTCGTCCGACGTGCTTTACTACGAGTTGGCTGACGGTAGCACCTACATCATTCGTCCCTCAGGCACCGAGCCTAAGATAAAGGTTTACGTGCTTGCAAAGGGCGACACTATGGAAGGTGTTGACGAAAAGCTTCGTCTGTTTGATGAGTTTACTAAAGGCTTATTTTAACATTTATACATAAACCACACCCCGCCTTTGTTGCGGGGTGTGCTTATTATAAAAAGCTCCTTCGCACAGAAGTGCGAAGGAGCTTTTAGTTTAATTTTAACCTTCTACAATGTAGTCTTTATACTTGATAAAGCCGCTGGATGCCTTATATGCGTCACCGCTGCCTGCAGGAACGTGAATAGTAAAGCCATCAACGTTGGTGTTGAAAATATTGGTATCAACCATATAAGGCGGTGTAGTACCGGCAAAGGTTATGGTGATAAGACCGGATTCGCTAAACGCCTGGTAACCTACCGTTGTTACGCTTGCAGGAACAACCAAGGTCTGAAGCATAGTTGCACCTTCAAAGGCGTAGCTTTGGATAAGCTCAGTGCCGTTAGGGATATTGTAGCTTGCGCTTGTATTGCCCGAAGGATAGTACACAAGCTCCTTACCGTTAGCGGAGAACAATACGCCGCTTACACCGGAGAAGTAGGTAGAACCAGAAGCTACATTAACGTTCTGAAGCGCCGTCATACCATTAAACGCACCCTGCTGGTAATGACAGTAGCTTGCAGGGAGCACTATGGTAGTAACAGTAGTGCAAAGGCTGAAGGCACCCGCTTTAATAGAAACAATATCTTTCCCATTATAATTTTGAGGAATATTGAGAGTGGTTATGGCCTTCAATGGTGTGAATCCCATTATCTCCCATCCCCCACCAGAGTTTATCAAGCTATAGTTGCCATCCTCCGTCAACATAACGGTATCTAACGTGTGCAATGGATATTTATTGTAGCTAGCACTTGCCTGATATAATGCCAAACTTTGACTGGGGACATAAAACTCAAAGTTGAGGGGAGGATTGTAAGTAGCCCAAGTAGGAATCTTGCCGCCGTCAGGGATGATGCGATTAATTGTGATGTTTTTTAACTTAGATGCATTTTGGAATGCATTAGAGCTAAACGTCGTTACGTCTTCAAAATATACGCTTTCTAAAGATGTGCATCCCTTAAAAGTGGTTGCAGAAACAGTTGTTAACCTTGGAAAGCTTGCGGTCTTTAACAACACACAAGAATCAAAGGCAGACACACTCATTGTTGTAACTTTATTACCAACAACATTAGTAATACCTGAACTCATAAAACAGCTTGATGAAACAGTAGTAATGTTGTTCAGGTTCACAGCGCTTGTCAAAGATGAGGTGTTATAGAAAGCTCTTTGTTCAAGTTTCAAAACCGTTGAAGGAATCGAAACCGAATTGTTGTTAAACGAAACACCTGAGTAAGCACAGAACCCAATAGAAGTAACCACAAAAGTATTTTGAGAACCATTTTTGGTTGCAGTTAAAGTAGAAGGAACATTAACCGTTGAATTAATTGGTGTCTTTGGGAAATAGTTAAGAATGGAAACTCCTCCCAAAGCATCCTCGCTTATCCAATATTCCGGCATATCCTCAAGAACGCATAGTAGCTTACCATTTCCGTCAACGACACTGTAATCACTAACGTTAGCAAACATTACGTCACTTGCTTTGTACTGCTTTTTGGTAGTGCTTTTAGCACAAGTAAGAGAAATAACTTTTGAATTAGTGCTATAAGAAGGGATGGATGAAGGAGCTGAGGAAGCATTCACAGCCACCCAAAGCTCAACCAAATTATCGCACTTCTCCAACCACGAAGAATCAGCAGGGGTCGCCAAATTTGGAACGTAAAGCCTAATAAGTTCTGTACAAGAATTAAATGCATTAGAACCAACATAAGCAAGCTTACTCGCCTTAAATTGACGAAGTTGGGCTACGTTTTTAAAAGCATTGTCATTTAGTGTTAAAAGTTCCGGCGCATCAATATAATACAGATGCGTTGCATTTTCAAATGCATAGGAACCTACAATTTCAACCTTTGGTAAATAAGTGATTGAAATGTCGCTAGCGCGAAAAGAGTGTGATGCAATTTCTTTTACAGAATTAGGAATGTATGCGTTGTTATTTCCCCAAGGATTCGTGGACGCATCGGTAGCCTGTGACATTTGGGCGAATGGAACACCACGATAAGAGCCAGGGCCTATACGAGTAACACTCTTCCCATTGATTGTATCCGGAATTGCATTAAATTCATCCCAAAACGTTGCAGAAACATCATTTGCTAAAACATTACAACTTGATATGGAGACGGTTCCGTCACTCATATTGCGAATTCTAAACTGACCAATATCGATAGTAGCAATAATAGAATTGTTGTATCTTACATCAATCTTATTCTCGCCATAGAGCTCGCCATCCTCGCATAACGTATATTTGTAATTACCTGAACTAAAACCAGAAAACTTTGTATAATAATCTGCAAAGCTTTCAGCGGGAACAAAGATACGAAGATTCGGGATAACAACATTTGTATCCATATTAATATAGAACTGAGAAATGGTAATATCGTTAGGATTGGGATTTTTAAATGTAACCTCCCTGAGCTTATTACATAATTTGAATTGCCCCTGTTCTAAGGTCTTAAGATTATCCCCGAACACAATTCTTACAAGGCTTGAATTATTAGTGAAAGCTGCCTTTTTGACAGTTTCAATTTTAGGAAGAACAACCTCATACAAACAATAGCAGGCATCAAATGCATTTTCACCAACAGTGATAATATTGTTGTTTTCAGATATTGATAAAAGCTGGTTGCAACCATAAAACGCCTGGTTACCTATAGTTTTTACCTGATTAAAGTCTACTGCGCCACTTACGGCTCGTTGATAAAATGCTGTGTCTGATATATTGATAACGCTTGAATGGAAGCCTAATTTAAAGACTTGGCTTATGTGACGATATGCATTCTCGCCTACAGAAGTTACATTGATTGCAGTGCCATCAAGCATAATATTCTCACCTACAACCAAATCTGTACCATTGCCAGTATAAAGCGCAATCTCATAGCTACCATCATTCAACTTACGAATATGAGTAACCCCATCATCAGCCAACTGTGCATGGGAATATATTCTTGTAACAAAGCTCTTCCATCCGGTTGCGTTTCTGTAAACGTTGAGTACGGAATCAGGAACGAAGAAATATGTATTATTGTGACTTCCGGTATAAGTACACGGCTCATACGAAAGCATATATACATAAGGTATTCCAGCAAGAGCACTGTTGCCAATACTGGTAACAGTCGCAGGAACGGTTAAACATTTAATCGACGTACCTTGCAAAGCTTGAGTTCCAATAGTCGTTACACTACGGGGCAGTACAACATCTTCCAGAGTAACTATATCGAAAAGCGCACTTTGTGGCAAAGTGTTATTTGCCAAAGTAGCCTGGGACAGGTCAAGCGAGGAAATGGATGCCATTCCTCTAATATTTGTGAAGTCGGAAGCCGTTACTGTCTTAGTACCGCGGCAGATAATCTCAAGCTTTTCGATAGCATCAACTGCGGTTTCCATCTGCGCAGAGGTCATACCCTTTTCGGTCACAAAGTAATAGGTTAATATATCGTAAAGGGCTGTATTTGTCTGTTCGGGAAGGTTGCGGTAATATACTCTCAGACCGGTATCAAAGCCGCTTACAATTTGCTCAACGTAAAGGTTAGCATCCTCGTCTTCTATGTGCGAGTTGTTGAAATTAGCAGAACCGGTAAGAGTATCAATAACGCCGCCGGCAGAAACAACGATTCTTGTATTGCCGCTATAGTTACCTTCACCGTCATCAACGAAAGGAACTGACCAGGTGGGGAGAACTATATTAAAAATACGGTTATAGTTGTGGATATAAATCTGAGGAGCGTCGGTCTGAGTAGTCTGGAACATACTACTGAGCAGAACCTGATTTATCTGACCTGCGTTTTGAATTTCGATATTAGTTGCCTGAACGGTTGCTTCTATACGTTCAAGAGTAACGCCGGAGCTAACGGTAAGCTTAGTATTGGAACGAACATAAACCGCCTTAGCGTCCTTACCGTCACCGTCAAGGATAACGATGTCGGAGAAGATACAACCGCCGCTGTCGGAATCGTTAGTAGCGTCAACGGTAAACAAACGACCAACCAACAAGTCACCCGCAGTATTACCACCGATAAGCTCTACCTGGCTTTTAGGTGCGTTTATGGTAAAGTTGCCGCCAACCGCACCGCTGGCAACGACCTTAATAGTGCCCTTACCCTGAAGATTTATCTTAAGAGGAAGAGTGGAAACAAAGTCATAAATCATATTACCGTTAACGGTAAGAACCTTGCCGCCGGCTTCAAAATTGATACACTTCTTTATTATAAGGTCGCCGTTATAAGTGATATTATTAAGCAAAAGAATAGTGTCGCCGGGCAAAGCCTGTTCCAAAGCTTTATCAAGGTCCTCGGCACTGGTTACCTGACGGGTAACACCATAGCCCACTTCCTCATCCATTGCGCCAACCTGAGAGGTGAAAACGGAAGCGTTTACGGCAAACTTTCTGTTTGCGTACTCGTTAATAGATGCATCAGCACGAACACCGTAGTCAAGACGGTAATAGTGCTTAACACCGCTGCCTGAGTCAATTATGCCGCTATTGGAATATTTAGAAATGGTGCTTAAATTTTGAGAGCCGTTTTTCTCGGTACAAGTGTGAGAAGCGGTGGTGCAATTGGTGCTGTTACAAGGGATAGCCTTGTTTGCTTCTGCAAAAGTCTTTATATCACCGGTTACCAAGGAAGTAACGTCGGTAAGCAAATACCAATAACCGCCAAGATAAACAAGGTCGTCATTAGCGCTGTCAAGATGCTCGCTTACGGAAAAGCTGAGGCGGTATTCAAGGTTAAGGCTGCCGCTGTTTTCAATAGCGATAAAGGCTGTAGAAACAGACCCTGCCTTCATATCCTTATCGGAAAACAAGGGAGCATTGGCAGTATTGTCACCTTCGGGGATTTTACCCTCGGGGTATATTGTAGTAACCAGGTCACCATCAGAATTGTAGCCATATGCTTTAAACTCTATGGTGCCGGTAGAAAAGCTGCTACCGGTAAGGTTTATCTGGCTGGTAAACCACGCTATTGAAACACCAACAAGCAGTACGGCAACAAGACACACAGCCACAAAGGCTACGAGCTTACCCGTACCAAGCTTGGTACTCAATTTATTTATCCATTTCCTCATTCCCTTGTTCCTCCTTAGTGGATCGAAACGCTCGGATTAATTCTAATATCTCGTTAACAAGTGACATCAATAAAGGGGTCACTATTAACACCACAAAACCTAAAGGGGTGTTAATAAACTTTACAAGAGAGCCTAAAAGCGGAATCTTGCACTTCATAACCGCTACAACACACTCTGCTTTGTGAGGCGGGTCGTTTGCCGTATTGGCATCACCTTTTGTTATAATGTAGGTTTCGCCGTTTTCTTCATATATTGATACAATTCTATGGGTTACAATTTTCCCTTCAAGCTCACCAGATTCACCATTGAAGGTAACCACGTCACCTTCCTTCAAGGCAGATGTTTCGACCTTCTCGCTAAGAATGATATCACCGACTTTAACGGTAGGCTCCATACTGCCTGTAACGATATAAAACAAATTGTAACCAAAAACGGAGGGAGTTTCACCAACAATCTTGAAAACCACCAAAAACAATGTGATAGCTATCATAAGAACTATAAGGATTGTTGATATTACCTTCCACACTTTTTTAAAAACTTTTTTCATTTGAATACCACAACTATTACGTTGCCAGAACGTTAACTACGCCGATTTTAAAGCTTTTGTCCTGCAATTCATTAACTGCAGTATGAGAAAACCGTATGTAAAACCTTATTTCTACAAAGTTATCATTGGCGTTTGCATCTGCCGTAGGAGGAAGCTCCAAAAGCCTTATGAAATTAACGTCACCGTTAGCAGTTGCTCGCTCCGCCATAGCAAATTCCTCTATGGCAGGTGCGGGATAGTCATTATTAAACCCAACGCTGCCTGAAACGCCCACGTTCATATAGTCCCAAAAAAGCTCGTCACCCTGAAGCTTTGCAAGGTTAACGGAAACCGTCATAGGAGCGTTAGTCTTGTTTTTTAGCTTTAAAGCGTATAAACGATAGTCACCCGGTGCAAAATTTTCGGATGATATAAGTGCATTGGGATTAGTTTCATACGTAGGCTGTGGGTCTGAATAAACCAAAACCTCTTCTCCGTCAACTATCTGAGTTTCCAAAAGATACAGCTCAGCTTCCATTTCGGTAGCTGCCGAATATAGGCTTTTATCGTACTGAAGATAGAGAAAACGACCTTCTTCGGAATCAAGCTCGGTCATCCACGCAAAGGAAAGGGTGATACACAAAAGCAAGCCGAAAACTATGGCTATATGACGAACTTTTTGAAGCATATCACATTCTCCTTTCCAAAGAATTTAAAGCTTTTATTCCGTTACCGTATCTTCTTCGATCGGAACATCAAGAGAGTCAAACTTAATCATAAAGTCGAAAACCTTGCCCGCTATTTCTTCGGTACAGGTTTCGTCGCCGCCCTCAAGCCAAATCTTAAGGTTAACGGTACATATCTGACCGGTTGCCATACGAACAAGAGCACGGTCAGGGTTTGCGGTAAATTCATAATCGTTAGTGGTGTCGCCATCGTAGTCAAAGGAAGTTCTGCCGCCGTTCCAATAGTACAAGCCGTAAGCGTTTTGTGCCGCTGTTGCTTCGCCGTTATACTGAAGATTGGTTTCATCAGCAGTGTAATTTGTATATACGTCTTTTCCTTCAGCTGCGGCGTTAGCCGCCGTAGTATTACGCTGACCGTTATATTGATCGGGACAGTTTGCTAATATAACAGGCTCGTTATTATCAATGGTAATAGCAACACGAATGGCATTGCTTATATCTTGATCGTCAGAAACGCTCTTTATATAGCTTTCGGGATGGATATAAACCAACTTATCCGTAGCAAGCTCGGGATTGTTAGAGGTCTGACGCTTGAGATAAAAGGTGAAGTTGATATACCTGCCGGGGTTGTCACCGCTGGGTTCAACGGTATCCTTAGTGAAAACAGGAGAAAAGCCCGAAAGAGTAGGCAAAAAGTCAACCGTATGGAAAACCCTACCGTCTGCACTGGAAACCTGTTTTAACGTAAAAGAGTTTGTAGATAAAATTTTATTCAAGCTAACTGAATCCGAAAGTTCGGTGCCATCCTCAGTTAAGCTGATAAGCAATGCACTGGAAGACGAGATGGTTATGTTGTTTTGAGTTATGCTGGGAGTCCAGTTACGGGCTATCCAAGATTGTGAGAATACAACCATTAAAAGCAAAACCCACGCTATTGTCATAATTATAAGCAGCTTTTTGGTGTGTTTCATCGTCTTCTCCTTTCGTTTTATTTAAGTTGTTAGCCTATTGTTACAGTTGTATAATTTGTTTCGTAATTAGTATCGGTTTCGGGATACTTGAAATAAAAGGTGGAAGCTTTGCTGTAATCGATAGTATCACCTGTGGAATAAACGGTCCACGTTTTGCCGTCAATGGAATACGCCATACCGTTTTTTAAGCCATTGAGAGAGCCGTTAAAGTATACAAGACTATCTATCTCCGCCTGTTTGGAAGCTTCGGCAGGAGACTTTTGCATACCGTTGAACTTGAAAAGCATATTGGCCCAACCACCGCTGAGTGCCTGGCTTGCTTCTCTGTCAGTACCCTCAAACCAAACCCTGATGGTGATAGTTTTTGTATAAACAGAATCTTCGGGATTAATTTTGGTATCAAGAACGGTAAGTACGGGGCTGTTACCCGAGGTAGTAATGTCACCGCCGGTGGAGCCGATAACAAACTGCTTTTTAAGATACTGTTCCGTAGTTACGGTATGAAGCTGCATATTGTTAAGATCGGAGCCGTTAGCAGTATAGTAGGAATAGCTGTCTTCACCTTTACCGTTTGGAACAAAGGAGTAAACACCGTTTCTGTAGCTAAGCTCATACGTGGGGTTAGGCGCCCAAAGCATTTTAAGCTCGTCTACGCCACCAACGTTTTCTATAACAGCAACACGAACTGCACCTGCAATATAGTCCTTAGAAAAGTTACCGTAGATATTAAGATTTTCGGTACTGGTGCTGTTAGGCTGTACAAAGGAATCACCGCTGAAATACACGTTCATAACAGACGCACTGCGCAGCATAACCTGCATTTCTATATAGTCACCGTTGCCTTCTGCATCAATTTCTTGAGCGTGAACAAAGCTTTGAGGCTGTCCAAGCTCGGTTATAACGGTGGGTTTATACAAATTAACGCCGTTGCCACTGATATCAACTATCTTAGGAGAAACGTCACTGTTAAAGCTTACGCTGCTGTGCCACGTTTTACCGCCGTCAAGGCTGATTTCAAGAGAGTTGCCCGCCTCACACTGAATAGTAGAGCCATAGTCAACCTCTACGTCGTTATTTGCAAAGAACCAAGCGGCAGTTGCACCTGCAAGAAGGAACAAGGTTAACATAACGGAGGCTATTATCTTAAGTCTGATTTTGTTTTTCATTACGCTGCGCCTCCTTCTTTTTCTACTGCTGTAAAGTTAAGCTTTATCTTAAACTTGCCGCCGATAAAATCCTTAACCGCTTCCCTGTCCGTGCCTTCTACCCACACTCTTACATTAAGAGTCTTGGTATCTTCAGAGCCTTCATTGGGATTGAGACTTATAACGGGTGCCATATCGCTTATGCTAATTTGAGATA
>JAZSLS010000066.1:0-8972 GCA_045535465.1 Eubacteriales bacterium | reverse complement strand
TTAACACGCAGGTTTCGCACCGCAATGTTATTAAGGGCATCGTATATCATTCCGCCCGTAAGAGCGCCGTCCCCCCCAACGGCAACGGTAAAGTTGGTACGCCCCGCCAAAGCATCTGCCGTGGCAAGCCCAACGGCTGCCGAAACAGAGGTGCTGGCGTGACCTGCGCCAAAGCTGTCGTGTTCGCTTTCCGACCTTTTTGGAAAGCCCGAAAGACCGCCGTAGGTGCGTATACCGTCTATATCCTTGTATCTGCCCGTAAGCATTTTATGAACGTAAGCCTGATGTCCCACGTCCCATATTATTCTGTCTGAAGGAGAGTCAAGCACCGAGTGCAAAGCCACGGTAAGCTCCACCACACCCAGATTGGAAGCCAAATGACCGCCGTTTTTCGGCACGACCTCCAAAAGGCGACCTCGTATCTCTTCGGCAAGGGCGTCAAGCTCCAAAAGGTTCATTTTTTTTAGCTCTGCGGGGCTGCTTAAATTATCAAGTTTACCCAAAACGTTTCTCCGTGTGTAAACACAATTCAGTATAATATTAAATATTATACACTGTTTTTCAAAAAATTCAAGGGGTTATATGCAAAATATGAATATTAATACTCTCGACGCAACAAAAAGTAGCAAAGCCTTACCAGCCTGTTGCCGCTTTCGCCGCCAACGTTTTTAGCCCTTGCTATGGCGCTGTCGGTAAGCTCCTCTGCTATCTTTTTTGCGTTTTCTACGCCCAACTCCGAAACAAAGGTGTTCTTGCCTGAAGCCGCATCCTTGCCAAGGGTTTTGCCAAGAGTGCCGCTGTTGCCCGTGGTGTCAAGTATATCGTCTATTATCTGAAAAGCAAGACCAATCTCCTCTGCCATTTTTGCTGCATTTTCCGTCTGCTTTTCGTCTGCTCCTGCGGCTATACAGCCCATAACCGCCGCCGCTTTTATCATAGCAGCCGTTTTTAAAAGATGGGTTTTCTTTATGGTGTCAATGCTTACACGGCGCTTTTCGCAGTATAAATCCAGCTCTTGACCGCCGCACATACCGTCAAAGCCCGCACATTCCGCAAGGACGGCCGCCGCCGCTGCGTTTTGGGCAGGGGTACAAAGGGTGTTGCCGGTTACAGCGGCAAAGCTTTCTATTATAAGGGCATCCCCTGCAAGAATAGCGGTGTATTCGCCAAACTGCTTGTGGTTGGAGGGCCTGCCTCTTCTGTAATCATCGTTATCCATTGCAGGCAGATCGTCGTGTATGAGAGAAGCGGTGTGCATAAATTCCACTGCCGCTCCGTAGGGAAGCGCCTGCTCCGCTGTTCCGCCAAAGGCACGGCACAGCTCTACGCATATATATGGACGCACTCTTTTGCCACCTGCAAAAACCGAGTACTCAATAGCCTCTTTAAGCTTTTCGTAGCCTGAGCGGTTAGCGCTTCTGCGGTTGAGAATGCGCTTCATTTCCCCCTCAAGAGCTCTTGCAGTTTCGCCTAGGTATACAGTTATATCTTGCATAACAAAGTCATCCTTTACGTATTATTTGTCGCCCTCATCCGCCCTAATAACTCTCTGCTCCGCATCGGTAAGCGCCTTTTCGCAGTACGCAACCAAAGCCTTGCCTTCTTCAAAAAGAGCAAGCGTTTTGTCAAGGGGAGCTTTTCCGCTTTCTATCTCACGCACTACGGCTTCAAGCCTTGCAAGTGCGCTTTCAAAGGTCATTTCTTCCATATTTCCACCTCGTTTGCCGTAGTTTTAACAGTGCCGTCTGCTAAACGCAGCGTAAGGCACTCTCCTTTTTCAATTGCCGCCGCAGTGGTAACGGCTTTGCCCTTGTCGTCAAAAACCGCTGCGTATCCACGCTCCAGCACGGACATAGGGTCAAGAAGCAAAAGCTGTTCCTTTAGGGCTTTAAGCCTCATAGCGGTAAGCTTAAGGCTGTTTGCGGTGGCTTTTTCAAGCCCTTCCCTTGCGCCTTCTTCCCGTTGCTTTAACACGGCAAGACCTTGCGCTGCGGCTTTATCCATTCTGCCTGCCAGCTCCGTTATGCGCAGACGCTTGTCGTCAAAGCCGGCGGTGGGTGAACGTAAAGCCGGCGAGGCCGCCAAGGCGGCAAGAAGCCGTTTTTCGCCACTTATACGTTGCAGTATAAGGCTTGACATCCTGTTTTTTGCGTTTTCAAAACGTCGCAGTATGTCCCATTTATCGGGAAAAACTATCTCCGCCGCCGCTGAAGGAGTAGGCGCACGCAGGTCTGCCGCAAAGTCGCAAAGGGTAAAATCCGTTTCGTGCCCCACAGCAGATACTACGGGTATCCTCGATGCGGCAACCGCCCTCACAAGAACCTCGCCGTTAAACTCCCAAAGCTCTTCTATACTGCCGCCGCCACGGCCTATAATGATGGCGTCCACCTTTTGTTTTTCGTTAAAGTAGCGCACCCCTGCCGCAAGCATTTCCGCTGCGCCTGCGCCTTGCACCAAGGATGGGTAAAGTATTATCTCCGCTGCAGGAAAACGCCTGCCCGCTACGTTTATTATGTCCTGTACAGCCGCACCCGTTGCGCTGGTTATAACACCAACACGCATTGGTATCTTGGGTAGCTTTTTCTTTCTTGAAAGGTCAAAAAGCCCCTCCGCCGCCAGCTTCTTTTTAAGCTGCTCCAGCGCTACAAAAAGGTTGCCCTCGCCTTCAAGCGCCAAGCTGTCGGCATACAGCAGATATTGCCCGCCTGCAGGGTATACGGATATACGGCCGCTGCATACAACGGTCATACCGTTTTCAGGCTTAAAGCTAAGCTTTTCCGCACGGCTTTTAAACATAACGGCACGAAGCACGGCATCCTTATCCTTAAGTGTGAAAAAAACGTGGCCTCTGCCCGAAGGGGCGGAAACGTTGGAAAGCTCGCCCTTAACGCTTACACTTTTAAGCTGCGGTGAGGCTTCTATGTAGCTTTTTACAAAGCCCGTAAGCTCTGCAACCGTGTAAACACGTTCCATTAGCTGTCGGACTTAACCGTAGCGTAAACACCGCCCAAAACGCCGTTGGCAAAGGCGGCGCTTTCGGCGCTGTCGTACTTTTTAATAAGCTCAATAGCTTCGTTTATGGCAATCTCACCTTGCATATCGGTAAAAGTAAACTCGTAAATGCAAAGACGCATAGCGGTACGTGCAACCTTGCTCAAACGTTCGCTGCGCCAATTGATAAGAGCGCTGTCAAGAAGGGCGTCAACTTCGGAAAGCTTTTCCATAGCACCCGAAAAAAGCCCTTTGCCAAAGCCGCTTATCTTAAGCTCCCTTGCTTCCTTGGCAAGGGATAAAGTTTCTTCCACGGGGTCATCCTTAAAGTTTTGCTCAAAAAGCAATATAAAGGCTGCTTCTCTTGCTTCTGTTCTGGTCATAAGTACACCTTCTCTTTATTTATAAAAAGACTTAGTTTTTGCATAAACTACCAATATAAAGTATACCAGTAAACTTAAGTATTGTCAACCCAAAAAGCCGTAAAGATTATGCTTAAAACTATTGCAAACCGAACAAAAATATAGTATAATGGGTTAAATATACAGTACTTAAAAGGAGTAGTTTGAAAACAATTATGAAAAAAGGTGTTTTTGGCGGCGAAAAGAAGCCCGTTCTCGTAATAGTTATGGATGGCATAGGCGAATGCGCAAGGGAGGAAGGCAACGCCGTTGCGGCGGCACGCACTCCTAATTTGGATATGCTTGCAGAAAAGTGTATGAAGTTTTCTCTTAAGGCTCACGGTACCGCAGTAGGTCTGCCCAGTGATGACGATATGGGCAACAGCGAGGTTGGCCACAACGCCCTCGGCGCAGGTCAGGTTTTCGCACAGGGTGCAAAGCTTGTTTCTCAGGCAATTGAAAGCGGCAGAATGTTTGAAGGCGAAAGCTGGAAGTCTGCCGTGGCAAGAGCAAAGAACGGCGCTACTCTTCATTTTATAGGTCTTTTCTCCGACGGTAACGTTCACTCCAATATAAGCCATCTTCAGGCTATGATAGAACGTGCTAAGGCAGAGGGCGTTGCACGTGTTCGTATACACATTCTTCTTGACGGTCGTGACGTTGGCGAGACCAGTGCTCTTGAGTACGTTGACCCCTTCGAGGCTTTCCTTGCTTCTCTTAACGACGCAGGCTTTGATGCACGTATTGCCAGCGGCGGCGGCAGAATGACTATTACTATGGACAGATACGAGGCTAACTGGGCTATGGTTGAAGCAGGCTACAATACCCACGTTTTGGGCGAGGGCAGAGCTTTTGCATCCGCACACGAGGCTATTGAAACATACAGAAACGAAACCGGTAAGATAGACCAGGACCTTCCTGCCTTTGTTATCAGTGAAAACGGCGCACCCGTTGGCACTATAGAAGACGGCGACAGCGTTATTTTCTACAATTTCCGTGGTGACCGTGCTATTGAAATATCCCGTGCTTTTGAGGATGACAGCGTTCCCTTTGAAAGAAAACGCCGCCCCGACGTATTCTTTGCGGGTATGCTTGAGTACGACGGCGATAAGCACATTCCTTCTCATTACCTTGTAGCTCCTCCCGAAATAAGCAACACTATGGGTGAGCTTCTTGCTTCTAAGGGTATAAGACAGCTTGCCGTAAGCGAAACTCAAAAATACGGTCACGTTACCTATTTCTGGAACGGCAACAGAAGCGGCTACTTTGATGAGAGCACCGAGGAATATATTGAGGTTCCCTCCGACGTGGTTCCCTTTGAGCAGCGTCCTTGGATGAAGTGTGCGGAGATAACCGATATACTTGTTGATAAGCTTGAAAACGGCGGCTTTGAGTTCCTTCGTGTCAACTTCCCCAACGGTGATATGGTTGGTCACACCGGCAGCTTTGAAGCAACCGTTGTAGGCGTTGAGGCCCTTGACCTTTGTCTTGGCCGCATACTTGCCGCTGTTGACAGGGCAGGCGGTATTGCGCTTATCACTGCTGACCACGGTAACGCAGACGAAATGTATGAAATTGACAAAAAAACAGGCAAGGCAAAGGTTGGCGAAAGCGGTAAGCCCAAGGCTAAGACCAGCCACACCTTAAATCCTGTTCCTTGCTATATTTACGATAGCTTTTACGGTGACAGATACGTAGCAAACGAAGGCAGCTTCGGTCTTGCAAACGTAGCGGCAACCGTGCTTACGCTTATGGGTGAGGATGTTCCCGAAATGTGGGAAAAGAGTATGATTACCCTTAAGTAGCTTTTCCCGTTTTTTCAGAAAGGATAGGCGTTTTTTAAATGTTTAGACAGTTTTTAAACAGTGCAGACCTTAAGCTGACTATACTGATATTTCTTTTGGAAATACCGATTATTATGCTTTCGCTTTCTCTGCACGAAACAGCTCACGGATACGTAGCATACAGGCGAGGGGACGGTACGGCAAGGGCGTTTGGCAGGCTTACTCTTAACCCCATCAAGCACTTTGATCTTATAGGCGCAATTTTTATGTTCCTTTTCGGCTTCGGCTGGGCAAAGCCCGTGCCCGTTACCGTAAGAAACCTGCGCAATCCCAGGCGTGATATGGCGCTTATAGCTTTTGCGGGCCCTGCAACCAATCTTATGCTTGCCTTTGTGTTTACCGCTGCCTATATGCTTTTGTGGCGCTTTTTCCCGCAGGAGGCTTTTGACGGTATTACCTTTACAAAGGGTTCTGCCATAGGCACGGTTACCATTATGTGCTATCTGGGCATTATACTCAACGTGGGCTTGGCTATGTTTAATCTGATACCTCTTCCACCTCTTGACGGCGCCAATATTTTACTTTTCATCCTTCCTAAGCATCTTGCTGCCAGGTATGCGGGCATTGGTCGTTACATCAGATACATTTATTTGGCGGTGGTAGCGCTTTCCTGGTTTGCGCCTCGTGTTTTCAATCTTTTGTTTGCCCCCTTGGATTGGATTAGCGAAAACCTTGCTTTGCTTTTCTGCCTGCCTTATAAGCTTATGTTCATAGGCGGAAACGAAATACTGTACGAGTATGCGATTGGGTTTATAAAGTAGTTTATGGAAGCGCTTAATTTAAAGGTGGAGCATTTTGAAGGGCCTCTTGACCTTTTGCTTGCTCTTATAACGAAAAACAAAATTGATATATTTGATATCCCCATAGCGGAAATAGCCGACCAATATATGGCGCATATTAATAGTATGAAGGAGCTTAATATGGAGGTCACCGCCGACTTTATACGTATGGCGGCGGAGCTTATGCTTATTAAGTCCAAAATGCTTCTCCCCATCAAGCCCACGGACGAAGACCCCCGTAAGGAGCTGGTGGACACCTTGCTTGAGTATCAACGGGCAAAGGAGTTGGCGGCGTTTCTTAAGCTGCAGGGGGAAGTCTATTACGATAGGTTTACAAAACAGCCCGACGAGGGAGACGGCATTTACACCCGTGAACACGCCGTTTCCCTTCTGACGGAGGCTTTTGAGCGCATAAAGCTGCGCAAGGCGCAAAAGCCCGAGGAGATAGTGGAGCTGTTTGAAAAGTTTGAAAAGGAACGGTACTATACCGTTAGCGAAAAAATAGTGTTTGTTATCCGTTTTCTTTCCAAAAAGGAGAGGGAGGGCGAGCAGGTGGAGTTTCTTGAGTTGTTTGAGGAAAACCACAGCCGCAACGAGATAATAGCAACCTTTCTTGCCCTGCTGGAGCTTGTAAAATCGGGCAGGATAGGTGTAAAAAAGCAGAGAAACGACCTGTTTCTTATACTTTCAAGAAAACGTACGGAGGATAAAAGGTGACGCTTCAGAAAAAACTGGAAGCTATGCTGTTTGCCGTAGGCGCACCTATGACGGTGGAGCGCATTGCGGAGCTTACGGGTGAAACACCCGCAGCCATACACGAAGCGGCAGAGCAAATAGAAAGCCGTCTTTCCGCCGAGGAAAGCGGCATACAGCTTATTAAAATTGAAGACGGCTACCAGCTTTGCACCAAGCCCGACGTGGGCGATTTGGTAAAAAAGGCGTTGGAGCTGAAAAAAGCGCCTCCTCTTTCCAAGTCAAATTTAGAGGTTTTGGCAATAGTGGCGTATAACCAGCCCGTTACACGAAGCTTTATCGAGCAGGTGCGAGGCGTTGACTCCTCTTACGTTGTGGCAAGCCTTCTTGACAAGGGCTTGATAGCCGAGCGCGGTCAGCTTGATGCGCCCGGCAGACCTACCCTTTTCGGTACGACCGATGCGTTTTTGCGTTGCTTTGGTCTTGGCTCCTTGTCTGACCTTCCTGCGGCGGAGCTTCCTAATCCGGAGCAGCTGGCTATGGACACGGGGGCGGAGGAATGACAGCCCTTTACGTTGTGCTTATAATTCTCGGCGTTATTCTTTTAGCGCTTGCAATTATAGCAATGCTTAGAATACGCTTTATGCTAAGCTATTACGGTGGCTACCCAAGGCTTGATATAAAAGTAGCCTTTTTGGAATACGAGGACTATTTTGAAGACCTTGACCTTGAAAGCCTTGAGCTGCAGCTTAGCCTTCAAAGAAAAAAGAAAAAGAAGCCAAGCGGCGTTAAGACGGTTACTAAAGCCAAAAAAAGAGCTATGCCATCCATAAGCGATGCGCTTAAGATTATAAAAGACGGGCTTTGCTTGCTTCTTAAATATTTCAGCCGTTATGCAAGGCTGGATAAATACAGGGTGAGGATAAGCCTGGCCACCGAAGACCCGGCAAGGACGGCTATCCTTTACGGAAGCCTTGCAGGGGTAGTGGGCGCACTGCACGAATACGCTTACACCATAAAAAAGCGCAGTTACCGAGAAGGTGACATTTACACCGAGTACAAGCCGGACTTTTATGCAGAAAAGTCCGACGTGGCAATTGACATAAACTTTTCCTTGCGTGTATGGCAATATTTAGTGTGCTACTATATATATAACCGTGCCATTAAGGATTTAAAACAACTTCCGCCAAAGGCGGCAAAAAAGAAAGGGGAAACTAAACGATGAACGAAACTCCCATCAGTCATATGATAGAAACAGCCCTTAACAAAATCCGTTCCGTTGCGGATTCCAACACCGTTATAGGGGAGCCTATTCGTCTTAACGATGAGGTGGTGGTACTGCCTTTTTCCAAGGTAAGCGTTGGCTTTGCCGCAGGCGGCGGCGATTACAGCGGTAAAAAGCCCGAAACCGCTTCCAAAAACCATTTCGCAGGCGGTAACGGCGCAGGTATATCCGTTGTTCCTCTTGGCTTTATAATAGTAAGCGGTACGGACGTTCAGGTTGTTGACCTTAAGGCCCCCGTTGCGGCGGCAGAGCAGGCAGGCGACAACAATATAAGCAAGGCTGTTGAGGGCATTAACACCCTTATAGACAAGCTTCCCGAAATGTGGGCAAAGCTTAAGGGCTTAAAGGACGTTAAGGCAGAGACTGCTTCCGAAGAAGAAAAGGCATAAAACGGCCTCCTTTTTCATAGAATGACCCGTGGAAAGGGGTTGCAGACTATGAAAAAGGCAGCGCTGGCGATTGCTATTTGCTTTTTGGTTACGGCACTTGCGGCAGCGTTTTACGTTGAGGAGACTACCGAGGTTTTTACGCATATATCCGTACCCGTTTACGCAGGCAAGGGCGGTGTGGACACCTATGCCCAAGCGGCTGTGCTTATGGATGCGGTTACGGGGCGTATACTCCACGGCGTAAATAAGGATAAGGCATTGCCTATGGCATCCACTACCAAGATAATGACTGCGGTAGTGGCTATTGAGCAGGGCGATATGGACGCTACCTATACCATAGGGGCGGAAGCGGTTGGTATAGAAGGCTCTTCCGTTTACCTTATGGAGGGGGAGCGCTTTACGGGTAAGGAGCTGCTTTACGCCTTGCTTTTGGAGTCGGGTAACGATGCGGCGGTTGCGCTGGCAACGGCTGTTTCGGGCAGTACAGATGCCTTTGTAAAGCTTATGAACCAAAAGGCGGCAGACTTAGGTCTGAAAAGCACCAGCTTCAAAAACCCCCACGGGTTAAGTGCCGAGGGGCATTACACCAC
>JAZSLS010000033.1:0-17593 GCA_045535465.1 Eubacteriales bacterium | reverse complement strand
TCCGTTTGACCAAAGCCTTCGGTAAGCATAAGCCCTGTGTATTCCTTAAACCTGTTAAACACTTCGGGATTAAGAGGCTCACCAGCAACACAACAATGCTCAATGGAAGAGAAATCATACTTGGTAAGGTCTTCCTTAATAAAGAAACGGAAAATAGTGGCAGGAGCACAGAAGGTTTTTATTTTAAGCTCACTGATAAGCTCAAGAGTGTTCTTTGCATCAAATTTTTCGTTGTCGTAAGCAACTATAACGGCACCACATATCCACTGACCGTAAATCTTGCCCCAGGCAAACTTCGCCCAGCCGCTATCGGACATAGTTAAATGCAAACCACCGTTAATTACTCGTTGCCAATACTTAGCTGTGAGTATATGACCTATCGGATAGGTGTAATTATGCAATATCATCTTAGGCATACCGGTTGTGCCTGAGGAAAAATAGAGAAGCATCGGATCGCTGTTTTCGTTAGGGATGCGCTCAAGCTCATCTGACATTGGCTTCAATTCCTTGCGGAAGTCGAAAGCCCCCTTACATATATCATCGCCAACGATACCGTAATGATTAACGGTTTCACAATCAACGAGAGCCTTGTTTATATAAGAAACAAGCTCAGCGTCATCAACGGAAAGCACCATACGAACTTTGGCACAATTGCAACGATACACTATATCCTTCGTAGTAAGCTGATACGTGGCAGGAATACAAACCGCTCCAATTTTATGTAAAGCAAGGAAACAAACCCAAGTTTCGGGCCTTTGCTTCAGCATAAGCATAACACGGTCACCCTTTTTTATGCCTTTTGAAAGAAAAAGATTGGCAGCCTTATTGCTGAGAAGCATTAAATCGTAAAAAGTATAGCGCTGTCTGTGACCAAAATCATCGCACCAAACAAGAGCAAGCTTGTCCTTATCCTGCTTTGCCCAAGCATCAACAATATCATACGCAAAGTTAAAACGTTCCGGCACGTTAACGGTGTAATCAGCCTTAAATTGCTCGTAGCTATCAAAATCTATTTTACTCAAAAACTTATTCAGCATCTTAAACCACCTCAAAAAACTATATAATTTGCCACATACAAAGTAATTATATCTAATCTCCGCAGCAAAGTCAAGTTTTTTTTACGTTAATACAAGGATTTTATACTGTATTATTGACATTTGTTTATTGTTTTGCTAATATAATAAGCAAGATTTACACAAGGGGCATTTTATGAAAACTAATACTGATACAAAAATTAATAAAGAAGCTGAAAACAATATAGAGAGCGCAAGCAAAAAACATCTTATCCAAGATATCCTTTTTACTATCCTTTATTTACTGTGCCCTCCGCTTTGGATTTTGGCATTTTTCAATACAAAAATTTACAACAACAACTTCAAGAACAAAGTTACAACTTTGTTCAACTGCTACGTTATTCCCCCTTTGACAGTGGTTGCAGTTTTCTTTTCCATTTTTTATGCAAAAGGAATTTATCCTTTTGGACACAAAACCATCGCTTGGTGCGATATGACTCAGCAGGGCGTTCCCTACATAATGAACTTCAAAGCTATACTTGAAGGCGACGACAGTTTGTTTTTAAATATGGCAAACGCTGCCGGTATGGACGGATGGACACTGCTTAAGGCTTATTTTACAAGGCCCTTTAACTATTTAGTTTTGTTTGTGGACAAAGCCGAAATAATGGATTTTATTACTGTAATAACAGTTATAAAGCTTGCAGTTTGTTCTATCACCTCTATGGTTTTCTTCAGAACCTGTATCAAAAAGCTTGACCCTGCAATTGCAGTTGCATTATCTCTTATGTACAGTTTCTGTGCATTCGGCACTATGTATTATCAGATAGTTAACTGGCCTGATGCGATGTACATACTTCCCTTATACTTTGCAGGTATTTATAAGCTTATTAATGACCACAAGTTAAGTATGTTTGTAATTTCTCTGGCACTGGTAATGCTTAATTTTGCCTTTGGTTATATGACGGTTATAGCAACGCTTTTGTTTATGGGATTCTATTTTATAGTCAAGACCGATGCAAAAGAGGTTCAAAGAACCGGATTTGAATTTGCTATAGGCTCCGTTCTTGCAGCTTTACTTTGCGCACCTACTTGGTTGTCTTTTTTCGGGGCTTATAACGACTCTGCACGTGGCGTTGATTTGGCAACAACCCTCGAAGGGAGCAAATTATTAACAACAAGATATACGGCTTATCCTTTGCTTATGTCAACAGCCTTTATTTTTATCACCGCTTTGGTTTACAAGGCGTACCAAAAACGTCCTACAGGAAAGGCGCTTTATTTTCTTTTCGGGATGATGCTCATACCAATGGTATTAGAGCCTATAAATAAAATGTGGCACGCAGGCAGCTATATGGGCTTCCCAAACCGTTACGCTTATATCCTTATCTACTGCGGTCTGGCGATAGCAGGCATTGTAATTTCCAGATGTCACGAGGGAACGGAGCTATCGGAAAAAGACGAAACGCACAGCGAAAACAAGTCAAAAAAAATTATTCTTTACGGTTGTGCATCCGTCCTTTTGACTTGTGTATGTTTTGTTTTCTTCTCGTTCATTAAATCCTATGTGGCTGCAAACATAAAAACTATGGATGCCTATGCAACCACCCTTTGGGGCGACTCCAAGTCCTATGAAATTATGCTGATGTTAATGGGCTTTTTCATTGCAGTATACGGTTTAGGTTTTGTTGTCTATAAAAAGGGTTGGATAACCAAACGCATTTTTGCATTGTTTTTAGTAGCGGTTGTTATGTGTGAGGCTTACGTGTCTATCAGCACCTACGTTATCCCCGCAACCAGCAAGGTTAAAAGTGATAATTTCAGAGCTTACGGCGACCTGGCTGACCGCATTGAAGACGATGATTTCTATCGCGTAAAAAACAGCGAGTTTTTAAATTCCGCCTACTCTATTTCTGAAGCAAACTTCCCCGGTGCTCTTGGATATAAATCTATGGGACACTACTCTTCGCTCACATCCGAAACTTATCTTTATGCAGCTAAGGCATACGGTTACAGCTCGGTTTGGATGAAAATAGAAAGCTATGGAGGAACCAAGTTCAGCGACGCTTTATTCAGCGTAAAATATCAGCTGAGCAAAAGCAAAAACAATACCAAGGATGCCGTTTATGCAAATGATAAGTACTGCATAAAAGAAACCGAGTATTATCTTCCTTTAGGTACTTTTACCCCTCAAAACAATGTTGAAATTGATGTAAATAGCGTTTCAAGAATTGAACTTCAAGAAAAGGTTTTTGACTCTATTACAAATGGCAAAAGTGACTTATTTGAATCCGTTGAGCCTGAAGTAAAATCAAACTGCACGCTTAATTACACCAACGGTAAATACAATATCACCAAAAGAGGAAGCGGAAAAGCCTACATTGAATATACAATAGACGTTGAAGGGACGAAGACGATATACTTTGATTGTTTCGATACGTTCAGCAACAACCTTACCGAAGCCGTGAATGAAAGCTTTACCGTAAGCGCTTATTCCGTCGATGCCCCACAAAAGAAGCAAACAACGTCAAAATTCCCCAAGGATTCTTCAAACGGACTTTTAAATCTTGGCACTTACGAAAACACCATAGTAAAAGTTAGACTTGAAGTTCTTAAAAGTGTAAAAGCCCGTTCTTTTGGCGTTTACGCAATGGACGATGAGGTTCTTAAGAAGGCTATAGGTGATATTTCAACCGCCTCTCTCAAAAACGAAGGCAACAAGGTATACGGAGAATACACCGCAAACGAAAACGGTTATTTGTTTATTTCTCTTCCCTACACCCCCAGATACAAATGCGTTGTTAACGGCAAAAAAGTTGAGCCTGTAGAAGCTTTTGGCGGATTTACTGCAGTTCCCGTTGTGCAAGGCGAAAACAGCATATCAGTTTCTTATACCCCGAATATGTTCTATCAATCAATCATTATGATGGTTGTCGGTATAGGTATTGCAATTTTCTTCCTTGTTCTTATGAAGAAAAAGAATTGTGACAGCGCCTACGATTGCTTCAACCAAATCATAGGCAAAACGACAACCTCGGTTATGTCTGTAATTGCTTACGCAGGAGTAATCATTGCATTCATTGCCGTAGTTTTGGCGATTTACGTATATCCTATGTATATAAAACTTAGCGATTATTTCTGATGCCATTTAAAAATCCCCTCAGCCTTAGTTTGGTTGAGGGGATTTTGATAAAAAAAGGGTCGCAAAATGCGACCGCAAAATAACTATAAAGATATATTATCCAAAGGTTGAAAAAAGGCAGGTAAAAAGTTATCCATAAAATATTTTAGCTCGTCACACATAGAGGTTTCAAGAGCAGCTTTTGTTGCCTTTTCAGCGTGAGAAAATTCATTATTACCGCTTAAAACCTCAAGAGCGCACTTGATGTAAGCACACAGTTTATCGGCAGCCTTTATAAGAAGCTTTTCATCACCCTCAAGCTCAAAAAGTTCTGCATACTTACCCGACAGCTCCACCGGAAGAAGTGACAGTATCTTATTTTCGGCACATTTTTCAACGGCGGCGTAAGCACTGCGTATATTATTATCGTAATACTTTACCGGAGTAGGCATATCTCCCGTCATTATCTCCGTAGCATCGTGATACATCGCTTTCAATGCTATGCGTTCAGCATTATAGCTTTTACCAAAATAAGTATTACCTATCTCAGCCAACGCATTGGCAATTATTGCTGTTTCAAGAGAATGTTCGGATAAATTTTCCTTAATATTGCAACGCATAAGTGACCAACGCTCAATGTATTTCATCCTGAACATCAATGCAAAAAAACCGCAATTCATATATTCCACCGCCTTTCGATAAAATAATACCATAAAATTCCTTAAATGTAAACATAAACTTTAATTAACTATTGAAAATACGCAATTTAGTGTTATAATTATAATGTTTGTGGGGAGTGATAATATGAATTTTGTAAAAATGCAAGCCTACGGCAACGACTACGTTTATGTTCCGTTGCTTGATTGTGATATGGATAATCCACCGAAATGGGCAAGATTTTTATCTCACCGCCGCTTTGGTGTTGGCAGTGACGGTATGGTTTTGATATGCCCTTCCGATAAAGCAGATTTTAAGATGAGAATTTTCAATCCCGATGGTTCGGAAGCCGAAATGTGCGGTAACGCTTTGAGAAGCACCGGTATGTTAGTTTATGAAAAGGGCTACACAAGTAAAACAGAGTTTACCGTAGAAACCCTGGGAGGAATTAAACGCATCTTTTTAGATGTTGCGGAAGGTAAAGTAGTTAATATTACCGCTGCTATCGGTGCGCCTATTTTGGACGCTAAAAAAGTTCCGGCCACCGTATTCAATGATAAAGGTCAATGCATCAACATACCCATACAGGTATTGGATAAGACATTATACATTAACGCCATTTCTCTCGGCAACCCTCACTGCGTTGTTTTTGTTGACGACGCCTTTGGTTTTAATATCGAAAAATACGGCCCAGCCGTAGAATGCCACGAGGTGTTACCCGCAAAAGCTAACGTTGAATTTGTTGAGGTTGTTGATGCTGAGAATCTACGTATGCGTACCTGGGAACGCAACTGCGGCGAAACCCTTGCTTGCGCAACAGGTTGCAGTGCCGCTACCGTGTGTGGATATCTTACGGGAAGATGCTCCGAAAAAACAACCGTTCATCAACTGGGCGGTGATATACAAATAAACTATGACACTGAAGAAAACTGTATCTATATGACCGGCAAGTCAAACATTGTTTTTGACGGTGTGGCAGATATTAACGCTTATAAGGAGTTTGAGTTATGAAGCTTGGAGAACTTTTAAAAAACATTAACTACACCTCGGATAATTACAATCCCGAAACAGAGATAAACAACCTTTGCTATGACTCTCGCAAAGCACAGGCAGGCGATATTTTTGTTTGCATCAAAGGCTATCAAAGTGATGGCCACAAGTACGCAAAAAACGCTTATAATAACGGAGTGCGCATTTTTGCCGTTGAAAAGGTTATTGACCTCCCCAACGACGTAACCATTATCTATGCCGATGACACGAGACGTTTTTTAGCCCTTGCTTCTGCTGCTTATTTTGGTTTCCCTGCTGAAAAACTTACCACCATAGCTATTACCGGTACAAAGGGTAAAACCAGCGTTAGCTTTATGCTTAAAAGCATTTTAGAAAACGCCGGTATGGCTACAGGCATAATGGGTACAACGGGAATATATTACGATGACGTAGCTATAAAAACCGAAAACTCCACACCTGAATCTTACGAAATACACTACCATTTTTCAGAAATGGTAAAGCGTGGGATAAAAGCAGTAGTCATTGAAGCTACCTCTCAAGGCTTTAAACTGGACAGAACTGCCGGAATCAACTTTGATATTGGTATTTACACAAATCTTTCTCCCGACCATATCGGTGGTAACGAGCATAGCGACTTCAATGAATATCTTGAATGCAAAAAAAAGTTGTTTACCCAGTGCAAGCTTGGCATTGCAAATAAAGACAGCAAGCATTTTGACGATATGGTTAGCGTTGCACAATGTCCCATAAAGACCTATGCAATTACAAGCGATGCTGACTATATGGGCACAAATACAAGATTCGGTTGTGACGATACAAAAATGTATACATCGTTTGTTTGCAAGACTGAAAACGAAAGCTTTGATATAAACATAAACATTCCCGGTATGTTTTCCGTTTACAATGCACTTTCCGCAATAGCCACCGCAAAAGAGCTTGGAATAAGCAATGGTGTCATCGCAAAAGCATTGAATGAAACATTTGTTAAAGGACGTATGGAGATTGTTCCTACCAAGAGCGGTCAAACCGTTATTATCGACTATGCACACAACGAGCTGAGCGTTCAAAGTCTTTTTGAAACTATAAGACTTTACTCGCCCAAACGAATAACTGTAGTTTTCGGTTGCGGCGGTAACCGTTCAAAGCTTCGTCGTTACGCTATGGGCGAAATCATCGGCAAGAATGCAGACCTTTCCGTAATAACCTCCGACAACCCCAGATACGAACGCACCGAGGATATAATTGAAGATATACTTGTTGGCACTAAAAAAACAAACGGCGCTTATAAGATTATTACAAATCGTAAAGAAGCGATTGAATTTGCGGTAAGCAACGCCGTTGCAGGCGAGGTTGTACTTATAATAGGCAAAGGACACCAGCTTTATGAGGAAATAGAAGGCGTAAAGCACCACTTTGATGAAAGAGAAATAGTAAAGGCTTTAGGGCTTTAAACAAAAAGCTTGGCGTTGCTTACAGCAATGCCAAGCTTTTTGTTATTTAATATAGGCTTCAAGATAGTTAATGGTAAATCCCTTACCCGAAAAATTGTTTTCGTACTCGGTTCTGATATTATCATCATTCATAGGAGAATTATGAAGGTCAAAACAAACGTTTTCTACGGTATAACCACATTCAGAGAAGGTTTCCAAAGAATAATCAAACAAAGGTCTGTTATCGGTTTTAAAGAAAATCTTTGCCCCTTCTGCCAACAAAGGCTTGTACCGTTCTAGGAATAAAGGAGAAGTTAAACGGCGCTTAGCGTTGCGTTTTTTGGGCCAAGGGTCACAAAAATTGATAAAAATCCTATCAAGCTTAACACCTTTTAAAAGCTCGCTGATGTTTTCGGCGTCGCAACAATAAAACCTAAGATTGCCGCACCCTTCTCTATCCGCCTTTTCCATAGCCATCATCATAACGTCTATAACCTTTTCAAAGGCAAGATAGTTAACCTCCGGGTGTCTTGCTGACATCTGAGTAGCAAAAGCACCTTTGCCGCAACCGATTTCCAACCATAAAGGGCGGTCTTCGTCAAAACTGGCAGATATGTCAATACTTTCACCGTTATCAACGGCAAACAAGCTTTCAACCTTTTTTAGCCTTATATCTCTATTTTTTTTAGGTCTCATTCTCATAAAACCACACGCTCCCAATTACTTTATTGTTATTACACCAAATTATAATACAATTTTTTCATTGATTTGTCAATGCAAAAGATGAATAGTTTTTTAGTTTAAGTACAAAATAACGTGCAGAGAGGAGATGAACTTATGCTTGACAAAATTTCTCTTGCACTTGTTATAATTGGTGCATTAAACTGGGGTTCTATCGGTTTATTCCGTTTTGATATCGTTTCCTGGATTTTTGGCGGCCAAGCAGAGCCTTTAAGCAGAATAATATACACCGTGATTGCTCTCGCCGGTATGTACTGTATAAGTCTGCTTTTCAAAAGACACGTTCCTATGGAAAACGACTAGCCCTATCAAAGTGATAAAATACGGATGGGAAACACCCATCCGTATTTGTTTACAATCCTCTTTCAAAAAGACCGTTTGCGCTCATTTCCCAAACGCTAACAAAACCAACCGACTTCAACAAACGCTCTGCGTCTTCAGTATAAGCTGTGATTGCGTTCACGTTGTGGGCGTCAGTAGTTATAATAACTTTTCCTTTTCTTTCCAAAATGCGTTCTAAAATAAAATCAGCAGGATAAGGCAACGTTCTGTAACCACGGGTGATTGCACCGGTGTTTACCTCGATAGCAACCTCCCTATCAAGTGCCACATCCAATGCAGTTAAAGCGGCTTTTTTATACCTGTCGCTATCAGCATCGAAAAATGCATACTTTTCATTATACTTAGTAACAAGATCAAAATGACCTGCGATATCAAGATGTGTCCTTGAAATAAAAGCAGAAAATTGCTCATAATATGCTTCATACATTTTTTCGAAGCTACCGTCAAAGGCGGTTTTTACGTTCTGTTCAAAACGTTTAACGCTTCCGTCAATAACATAATCCACACCGTCATCAGCACGAACGGAATGCACGGAACCAATTATATAGTCAAGGCTTTTAAGATAAGGAATATCTGTTGAAATCGCATCAAGCTCCAAACCGCAAAGAACCTGCATTTTTCCTTCATACTCTTTTTTTAAACGCTTTACTTGGGATATGTATTCAGGCATTTGCTCACGCTTCATACCAAAATCATCAAGCTCGGTATAACTGTGAGATGAAAAACCTATACATTTTATACCAACGTTAAAGGCAGCAAGCGCCATTTCTTCAGGAGTATTGTCTCCGTCGCAAAACAAAGAGTGAATATGAACCGTAGAGTGGATCATTTCATAGTCTCCTGCTTAATTTTATGGTCAACTATATGTCTTTTTGCAAGCTCAGTGCGAACATCCTCAAGACTTATTCCTGCTTCCACCATTAATACGATACAGTGGTATACCAAATCTGCAAGCTCGTAAACAGTTTCTGCCTTGTCACGCTTTGTGCCGGCAATAATAACCTCTGTACATTCTTCGCCAACCTTTTTAAGTATCTTATCAAGACCTTTATCAAAAAGATAGCTGGTGTAGCTGCCCTCTTTAGGATTGGTTTTACGGCCCTTAAGAAGACCGAAAAGTGCATCTATGCAGAAAGGAGCCGCTTCATCGCTTATAAAAAGCTCATCATTAAAACAGCTCTCCGCACCTGTATGGCAAGCGGGGCCGTTTTTTGCAACCTCAATCACCAAAGCATCTCCGTCGCAATCAGCTTTTATGGATAAAACCCTTTGTACGTTGCCACTTGTTTCTCCCTTGCGCCAAATGCACTGCCTGCTACGGCTGTAAAACACGGTGCGTTTTTCGGCTATCGTAAGACCCAAAGTCTCTTCATTCATATAAGCAAGTGTAAGAACCTCTTTGCTGTAAGCATCCTGAACTATTACAGGGATAAGTCCCTTATCATCGTATTTTAACTGCATATAATTAACTCCTTAAATTCTCATTTCAATGCCGTTTTTCTTAAGAAAAGACTTAAGGTCCGGTATTTTTACCAACTCGCTGTGGAAAATACCTGCGGCAAGACCTGCATCCACATTCGGTAAGGTTTTAAACAAATGTAAAAAATGCTCCATATTACCTGCACCGCCCGAAGCTATCAAAGGAATACTTGTAACACCCGAAATAGCTTCCAGCAGCTCAAGATCAAATCCACCTCTTACACCGTCGGTATCAATGCTGTTAACAACAAGCTCCCCTGCACCAAAATCCTCACCCATACGTGCCCATTCCAATGCATCTATACCCGTATCGTCACGCCCCCCACGTGAAAACACGTGAAAAGAACCGTTTACACGTTTAACGTCCATAGAAAGAACAACGCATTGGTCTCCGTAAAGCTTTGCCGCTTGTTCAATAAGCTTAGGCTGCTTTATGGCACCGCTATTTACACTTACCTTATCGGCGCCGCTTTTTAAAACACGGTCAAAATCCTCAATACTGTTTATACCACCGCCAACGGTCAAAGGAATAAACACCTCGGAGGCAACCTTTGTTAAAACATCGGTAAAAAGCTTTCTGCCGTCAAAAGTGGCGGTTATGTCGTAGAAGACAAGCTCATCCGCTCCGCTGTTGTTATAGAAATGCGCCATCTCAACAGGGTCGGCAACATCCTTTACGTTTTCAAAATTAGTTCCTTTAACCACTCTGCCGTTTCTTACGTCAAGGCAAGGTATAATTCGCTTTGTTATCATTGCACTCCACCCACGCTTTCTATAACCTTGCGAAGATCAAGAACGCCTTCATATAAAGCCTTGCCTAATATCGCAGAATCCGTACCTATATCCGAAAGGATTTTAATTTCCTCAATGCTGCTTATACCTCCGCTGGCGGTAACAAGCAATCCATTAATTTCAGCAAGCTTGCGATACGCTTCGATATTGGTACCGCTAAGAGTACCATCCTTTGAGATATCTGTATAAATGACACTTTTTACACCTTTTGAATAAAGCTCAGCACAAAAATCAACACCGTCTCTTTCTGTAAGCTCTGTCCATCCTTTAACGGCAACCTTACCGTCTTTGGTGTCAACGCCAACAGCAATCCTATCGCTATATTTAGCGACAGCATTTTCCAACAAAACAGGATCGTTAATTGCAGCCGTACCAAGAATTATTCTCCCCGCACCGCTGTTTAAGTAAGCATCAATGCTTTCCATAGTTCTAATGCCGCCGCCTACTTCACAATACATTCCCGTAGCTTTAGCGATGGACTCAATAAGCCCAAAATTTCGTGTGGAGCCATCCTTAGCGCCGTCAAGATCAACTATGTGCAAATACCTTGCGCCGCATTCATAAAAGCCCTTTGCTACGTCGGTAGCATCAAGACCATACTCGGTAACCTGACCGTAGTCACCCTTATAAAGACGGACAACTTTACCACCGCACAAATCTATGGCAGGAAAAATTTTCATAACAACTAAACCTCCTCACAAAACGCTTTAAGCATAAGCAAACCGTCTCTGCCGCTTTTTTCAGGATGAAACTGAGTGCCGAAAACGTTGTCCTTTCGCACAGCGCCTGTAACGTTAATGCCGTAGTTGCTTTGAGCGGTTATATATTCGGGAGAGGTTTTTGCAAAATAGCTGTGAACGTAGTATGCAAAGCTGTCACCTTCAAGATACTTAAACAAGGACTCGCCTTCACGAAGGATAAGCTTATTCCACCCTATGTGAGGAACCTTTAATTCTGCAGGGATGTACTCCTTTAAAGAAACAACTGAACCGGGAATTAAACCCAAACCTCTGTGGTCACCATACTCAAGACTGTTGTCAAACAGTAATTGCATCCCCAAACAAATACCAAGTATAGGTTTACCGCTTTCTGCGCACGCTGTAACGGTTTCTGCCATACCGCTTGAAACAAGCTTTTTCATAGCATCTTCAAAAGCGCCTACACCCGGCAAAATTATTCTAGATGCGTTCTTAATTATTTTATTATCATTAGTAACTAAAACGTTTGCACCTATTGAGTTTAGAGAACATCTGAGACTAAACAGGTTGCCTACGCCATAATTTATAATCGCTGTAATGTTACTGTTCATTATAACGTACCCTTTGTACTTGGTATTTGGTCTTTAAACTTTTCGTTTATGCTAAGCGCCGCATTCAAAGCACGAGCTACAGCTTTGAAAGCAGCTTCAATAATGTGATGGCTGTTGCTGCCATCAATATATCTCAAGTGCATAGTAATACCTGCCTGACGACAAAACGCCATAAAAAACTCTTCTACAAGCTCAGTATCAAAATCACCAACCTTTTGGGTAGGAATAGAAAGATTATACGCAAGATAGGAGCGTCCGGAAACGTCAACGGCGCAAAGCACCAAAGCTTCATCCATAGGTAAAAGCATAGAACCATAACGGTTAATTCCTTTTGCGTCACCTATGGCGTTTTTAAAAGCGGTGCCTAAAACAATAGCTACGTCCTCTGCGGTGTGGTGATAGTCAACCTCAACATCCCCATTGCAGGATACACTGAGGTCAAAACCGCCGTGCCTGGTGAAAAGCTCAAGCATATGGTTAAGAAAACCGCAACCGGTATCGATATTGTATTTCCCCGTACCGTCAATGTTAAGTTTGAGACTTATATCCGTTTCGCCCGTTTTGCGTTTAAGGCTGTATTCTCTCATATTATACCTCTTCCAATATTTTTTTCGTAACCGCAACCAGCTCCAAAGCCTCTTCGTCATTGCCAATGGTTATACGAACGTAATCTTCGATTCTGGGAACAGAAAAATGACGCACCAAAATCCCGTTTTCTCTAAGCTTTTCGTAATATACTTTTCCGCTTATCTTTGAATGTTTAGCAAAAACAAAATTTGCAAAGCTTTCATTAACCGTAAAACCCAAAGCACGAAGCTTATCAGTCAAATAACGTCTTGTAGATATTATTTTTTCTACACAAAGCTCAAAATACTCTTTATCCTTTATAGCCGCAATACCCGCAATAGACGTAAGACCGTTGACGTTATAAGGATTAAAGCTGAACTTAATACGATTCAGGTCATTAATCAGCTCAGGATTACCAAAAGCATAGCCTAAACGACCACCTGCCAATTGACGGGATTTTGAAAATGTACGAACAACCAATACGTTATCGAATTCAAATATTAAAGGCAAAGCGCTTTCAGCGCCGAAATCAACATAAGCCTCATCAACGATAATAACGTTGTTTTTATTTATCTTTGCTAGCTTTCGTATTTGGTCAACGGGCACGCACAAGCCGGTTGGAGCGTTAGGATTTGCAAAAACTGTCATACGTCCGTTTTCGCAAAACTTGCTTACATCAAGAGTAAGATCGTCTTCCAAAGGCAAAACCTTGCTATTAAGTCTATAAAGTTCGGCAAAAACGGGATAAAAACCATAGCTGATATCGGGATATGCAACACCGTTGTCACTTCCCCAAGCTAAAAACGCAAAGCTTAAAACCTCGTCACTGCCGTTACCGCAAAAAACGCATTCAGGAGGAACGGTGTAATGCTCGGCTATTGCGTTTGTGAGAGCCTTTAAATCCGGATCGGAATACAAGCGAAGAGCCTCAAGCTCCTCTTTATTAACAGCCTCTATAACGCAGGGAGAAGGCGGATAAGGAGATTCGTTAGTATTAAGCTTTATAAACTTTCTGCCCTGTGGCTGTTCACCCGGAACATACGGCTTTAAAGCAGAAAGGCGTTTTGAAAAAAATACGCTCATCAGAAATTCGCCCCTTCATTATCAAAACGTATGGTTATACTGTTGGCGTGAGCTGTAAGACCTTCTCTGGCGGCAAAATCAGCAACACGGCTGTTAACTTGCTCCAGCGCCGACTTGCTGTAAGCTATATAGCTGGAACGCTTAACAAAGTCATCAACACCCAAAGGGCTGGAAAACCTTGCTGTTCCGCTGGTAGGCAGGGTGTGGTTAGTACCTGCAAAATAGTCACCTAAAGGCTCGGGAGTGTAATGCCCCAGGAATATGCTGCCTGCGTGTTTAACTTTATCAAGATAGGAAAAAGGTTCGTTGACCGCAAGTTCAAGATGTTCGGGAGCATATTCGTTCGATAGGTCTATTGCTTCGTCGATATCTTTGACTATTATAATCTTGCCGTTATTTTCAATGCTGGTTCTTGCTATATCCTGACGGGAAAGCAATTTTAACTGTTTTTCCAGCTCTTCTGATACTTCATATGCCAGCTTTTCACTGTCTGTAATCAATACCGCAGATGCTAAGCGATCGTGTTCCGCCTGGCTGAGCAAGTCGGCCGCAACAAATTTGGGATTTGCCGTATTGTCTGCAATAATAAGTATTTCACTGGGGCCGGCAACCATATCTATAGCCACTTTACCGAAAACCATTCGTTTTGCGGTTGCTACAAAGACATTACCCGGTCCAACGATTTTATCAACACCGGGAACGCTTTCTGTACCGTACGCCAAAGCTGCAACTGCGCCTGCACCACCAATTTTAAAAATGCGGTCAACGCCCGCAATATAAGCCGCAGCAAGGATTTCATCCTTAACAGAACCATCACCGCAAGGAGGAGTAACCATTACAATTTCTTTAACACCTGCAATACGGGCAGGTATAGCATTCATTAGCACCGTACTTGGATAAGAAGCGGTGCCTCCCGGTACATAAATACCAACACGTTCAAGCGGCAACACACGCTGTCCAAGGACAACGCCGTCAGCAACACTTCCAATATCAAAGCCCTCTCTTTTTTGTTTGCTGTGAAAGGCCTCTATGTTGGCTTTAGCCATATTCAAAGTTTGAATAAAATACTCATCAACTCTGACAAGTGCTGCTTTGATTTCTTCATCGCTGACTTCCAAAACGGAAAGCTCCGCTTTATCAAATTGCTTTGCATATTCAAACAGGGCTTTATCGCCGTTTTTCACAACGTTATCGATAATATTGCAAACAATAGAATCAACCTCGGGAGACTCGGGTACTACACGGCTAAGCAGTTCGTTTTTAGTATAGTTTAATGAATTTAAAATCTTAATCATCTTCAGCCTCCTTCAATGCGTCAAGCATTTTTACAACTTCGGCCTCTTTAAATTTGTAGCTGGATATGTTGCATATGAAACGAGCAGAAATCTGCATAAATTCTTCAATAACCACAAGATCGTTTTCCTTAAGAGTACTGCCGCTTTCAACGATATCAACAATAACGTCCGAAAGTCCAACTATGGGGGCAAGCTCAATACTGCCGTGAAGAGGAATTATATCAATATTTCTCCCCTTACCTGCGTAGTGTTTGGTGGCAATATTTACAAACTTTGTTGCAACCTTAAGGGTACGGTCGGGGTCGTCATAAAAATCCTTTTTCGCAGCAACGCACATACGGCATTTACCAAAGCCCAAATCCAAAAGCTCATAAACTCTTGCTCCGGTTTCGCTAAGGATATCCTTACCAACAATACCAACATCAGCAGCACCACGCTCAACGTATACTGTAACATCCGTTGGTTTTACCAAAAGGTAACGTACACCCGCTTCCCTATTTTCAAAAACCAACTTACGGCTGGGGCCATTCATCTCTTCACAAACGTATCCTGCAGCCTGTAATCTATTATAAACCTTATCCCCAAGACGTCCCTTGGGCAAAGCAACTGTAAGCATAATCTATCTCCTAAATTTTCCCTTCTGCTTTCTTTGTAGATACAAATAAATGTTCCAGCTCATCAAGATATATAGCAAAACCCAAAGCGCCGTTTTGTTTACCAAAGCGCTTGAGAAGTGCATCATATCTACCGCCGGAAAGCACCCTAAAGGGAGACCCGTGAACATAACCGTTGAAAACAACACCGTTATAATAATCCTCAGCGCCTACCAAAGATAAATCGTACTGAATTGAGCACAAGCCGTCAAAAGCGTTAAGACGTTCGTTTAAAGCAGCTATTTCATCAAGCGCCTTATGCATTTCATCGCAAAGACAAACGCTGCGAGCGGCAGAAATAACTTTATCAAAGCTGCCACTGAGCAAAGGCATTTTTTTCAAAATCCCAACGTATTCATCGGAAATATCTGCAGAATTTGCAGCGTCAACAATGCCGTGAACGTTTTTTTCTGATATAAGGGTAAAAAGTTTTGTTCTAAGTGCGTGGTCAGATGTTATAACGCTGAGCAAGGAATTAACAAAACCGTGGTGACTTATCTCAAGAAGGCTTTCTTCGGAAACTATTTTTAAGCTCTTGGCTGCAAGCGCAACAACCTCAGCAACAGAAGCATTGTCAATAGCACCGATTCGCTCAAGCCCAACCTGTTCTATCTCTTTAAAACTGCGTTTTGCTCTATCAGGACGGTAAACATTTTCCGTATAGTAAAGCTTCTGTTCTCCGCCAAGTGAATGCTTTACTATCGAAAGAGTAACGTCAGGTTTTAAAGCTAAAAGTCTGCCGTCAAGATCCGTGAACGTTATAACTGCATCGTTTATGAGAAAATTGCGATTCTCAAGATACAAACCATATTCTTCAAAACGACTCATAGTATATTTTCTATAACCGTACTGTTCGTATAAGAAGCGAAGCTTAAGCTTTAAAAGCTCGTCCTGTTTAAGCACCGCAAACAAATTTTCCATATACATTCTCCTTGACGCTTTAGTATGCTAAATTGATAAAGTGCGAGTTGATTATAACATACCGAAAACAATATTTCAATATATATTTGATAAAAATACAATCATAAATATAATATACCTGATAGAGTCTTAAGTCAAGTTATATTTATAACAAAATTTAACTTTACAGGAGCGTATTTGCTGTGCTATAATTCATCGTAAACCTATTGAATTTTACACTTTGATATGTATAATAAAAATCGGGGTGATGTTAAAAATGAAAATTGTTATTATCGGTCTGGGAACCATTGGTAAAACTATCCTTAAAAACCTTGCAGGTGAAGGCCATACCATTACCATCATAGATGAAAACAAAGAAAAAGTTGAACAATTAATAGAAAAGTATGACGTGTTTGGTGTTGTGGGAAACGGCGCTTGTCTTGACATACAAAAAGAGGCAAACGTTGACGATGCCGATTTAGCAATTGTACTCACAGACAGTGATGAATTGAACGTGTTCGCTTGTCTTGTTGCCAACAAAATCGGTGTTAAGAACACCATTGCCCGAGTTCGTAACCCCGATTACAGAAAACAGATTATTGAAATGAAGGACGATCTGGGAATTGCTATGATTGTTAACCCGGAACGTGAAATGGCAAACGAAATTTTCAATATTATAAATCTGCCTTCTATTGCCCAAATTGAACATTTTGCGAAAGGGCGTGTATCTCTTGTAGAGGTTGTTGTGGAAAAGGGATGCTCTCTTGTGGGAGAAACGCTTATATCTCTGGGTAAAAAACTAAACACAAAGGTTCTTATTTGTGCAGTGCAACGTGGGGATGAGGTTATTATCCCCTACGGTAATTTTAAAATTGAAGAAGGAGATCGTATTCACTTTACTTCCGATGCCAAAGCTCTCGGTGATTTTTTGTCTGAAACCAATCTTGTAAAATCCCCCTTCAAAAACATTATGATTGTAGGCGGCGGCCGAGTTTGCTATTATCTTGCAGACTCTCTGTCCCAAAAAAAATATGCCGTAAAATTACTTGAAGACAACTATCAAAAAGCGGAAGAACTTGCCGAGTTGTTACCAAAGGTAACAGTTGTCTGCGGCAACGGAACCAGGCACGACATCCTCATCGAAGAAGGAATTGAAGCAATGGATGCATTCGTTGCTCTTACCGATATTGATGAAGAAAA
>JAZSLS010000032.1:0-5614 GCA_045535465.1 Eubacteriales bacterium | reverse complement strand
GATGATGAAGAGGAAAATGATGACGACGAAAAAAGCCAAAGCTTGCCGCCTGTAAAAAAAGGCGATTCGTATACCGTTACGCAAGCAAAGCTTACGGCAGGAAAAACAAAACCGCCTGCAAGATATACCGAAGCAACACTTCTTTCGGCAATGGAGCATCCTGTTGTTGAAGATAAGAAGCTTAATAAGGTATTGACCGAAACCAGCGGCCTTGGTACCCCCGCAACAAGAGCTGATATAATAGAAAAGCTTTTCTCCGCCTTTTACGTTGAACGCAAAGGAAAGGAAATATGGCCCACCAAAAAGGGAATACAGCTTATAGAACTTGTTCCTGAAGATTTGAAGTCAGCAGTAATGACTGCGAAATGGGAAGAACAGCTTGCCAAAATTGCACGTGGTGAAGCTGACAGCAAAAAGTACATTGCAGAAATGGAAGTGTATACAACGGCCCTTATAAGCGCTGTTAAGTCTTCAACTCAGAAATACACACACGAAAACGCTACCAAAGAGCATTGCCCGGAGTGTGGGGAAGTGCTATTAGACGTTACGGGAAAGAAGGGACGTTTATATGTTTGCTCAAACCCCGAGTGTAAGTACCGGAAAATTCTTTCTGTTAGCACCAACGCCCGTTGCCCGGAATGTCACAAAACTATGCAGATTAGAGGTGAAGGAGATAAAAAAGCTTTCTACTGCATTTGCGGTTATCGTGAAAAAGTTAAGGAGTTCGAAGCTAAGCGGCAAAAAGACGGTGCAAGTAACTTTGAAGTAAAAAGCTTTATGAAAAAGCAAGAAAAAGAAAACGGCGGTATTAACAAATCGCTGGCTGAACAACTTGCAAAGTGGAATAAAGGCTAAAGCTACAAAATAACAGGTATAACATTTTTTGCTTTGATATCGTTAGGAGCCACCATACAATTAATGGCAATTATCCTAACACCATTTTCATCAGCAAATTTCAAAGCATTTGCAAAATCTGTATCTGTCTTAAAGTTTGGTGTAAAAACGGAAATATCCTCCATTTGTATTACGAAAAGTATATATGCCTCATACCCCAGCTTTTTTGCAGCAACTAATTCATAAAGATGTTTTACACCTCGTTTTGTAGGAGCATCCGGAAATAAAGCAACACCGTTTTCTTCCAGTGTAACTCCTTTTACTTCAATAAAGGCTTTTCTGCTTCCATCCTCTATATATAAATCAAACCTCGATTTCATAAAATTAACTTCTTTACGAATAATTGCATTTTCGGAAAACAAAGCCGAGGCGGATATCCATTCTGCGGCTACCGTGTTGGGGATTTGAGAGTCAACATTTACGACCTTGTTATTGTCTTTTTTTAAAACGGCAACAAGGTCGTATTTTGTTTTTCTGTTCTCTTTGTCGGAATATGAGAGATACACGTTTGTACCTGGAACGAACAGCTCCTTGCACCTACCCGTATTCTTAATGTGTACGGTCTCTTCGTTGCCGTTGAGAATCACTTTAGCCACGAAACGGTTTATACGCTCGACAAAGGTCGATTTTACTGTTTTTTTATATTTCGTACAGAAATTTTCGCTTTTCATTAATTAAACTCCGATTTTTACATTTTTATAATGAATTTTATTACAAAACATATTGTTAGTTGTTAATACAAAATGAACACATTCTCTGAATTCTTAAAACTTTTGTTAACTGATTATGTACGATTAGGTATTTTTATAAAAATATATAAAACCCTCGGTTTAAATAATGTTATATGAACTGCGTGTAACCAAATATCGAAAAAACGAACGCTATAACTGTTGCATTTTTCTTTCGAATATGTTATGATATTTGTTGTCAAAACAAGACGTGGTTTTGATATAATATGACAGTTTATATGTGATAAAATACAATAAACAATACATAATTATGGAGAATGACTATGAAAAAAATCAGAACTTACAAAAAGTATACGGTGGTATACGAACTTGAAAAAGAAGGTGCAGCTTTTCGCATTGCAATTGAGAAGAATGGACTGAACGGATTTGAAAACAGTTCATACGTTGTTAACGGAGAGGAGAAGGAGTTAAAAGCCTTGCTTTGCAGGCTTTGGGCTTGCGGCGTTACTCCGATGAGCTTAGTATACATATTGGAAGATGAAGGTTACATTCCAAGCTCTGTAGATAATGACGAAGTTTTAATAAAAACAGATAAGATTGTAAAGCGCAAGCAAGCTTGCCTGGGGGAAAATCTTAAGATGCAAGAAAAAGAGGGTGACGATAAATGCTTAATAGCAGTCGGTGGTCAGAATTCAGAGCTGGAATAATTTTGGTTTAATCAGCAAAAGGCAAATTGTATGAAAAAATAAAGAACAAATGCGGAAAAAAAGGGAAAAGTGCCATTGACAATTCTTTGCTTTAGTGCTATAATTTTTACAATCTTTAAGGCGATACGGGATATCGGCAAGATTTGTAAATAGCACTGATGATGCAGTTTTTCTGTATCTCTCTTTTTGCGTTTAAAGCCTTGCCTGTTTCGGCAAGGCTTTTTCTTTAAAATATTGCGAGAGGAATGGTGTTACGAAAATGCTTAAACACACTAAAGCTTCACTTTATGCTTCTGCTGAGGAATTTGCTTCCTCGGTTAATTCCTTTCTCTCTTCTTGTGAAGGACTTTCCGTTTTTCTTTCCCCCGATTACTCTATTTTTCCCGGTTTTTGCGATGTGCACGTGCATTTTCGCGAACCGGGTTTTTCTTATAAAGAGACCATAGCAAGTGGCTCGGCAGCAGCAGCTCGTGGTGGCTTTACAGCGGTTTGCACAATGCCAAACCTCAAACCAACGCCCGATAGTGTAGAGAATGTGTCTATCCAAGAAGAGCTTATAAGACAAGGCGCTTCAATTAATGTTTATCCTTTCGGCACAATCTCCGTCGCCGAAGCCGGCAAAGAGCTTTCCGATATGGAGGGTATAGCACAAAGAGTTGCAGGATTTTCTGACGATGGCAGAGGCGTTCAAGATGAACAAATAATGTTCAAAGCTATGAAAGAGGCTAAGCGTCTTGAAAAGGTTATATCAGCTCACTGTGAAGAAAACTCCTTGCTTAAAGGCGGTTATATTCACGATGGGGTTTATGCCGGCAAAAACGGTCATCGAGGCATTTGCAGTGAAAGCGAATGGTTACCCATTAAAAGAGATATTGAACTTGTAAAAGAGATTGATTGCTCTTATCACGTTTGCCACATTTCAACAAAACAAAGTGTTGAATTGATAAGACAAGCAAAAGCGGATGGTGTAAATATAACCTGCGAAACTGCACCTCACTATTTGGTTTTAGACGACAGTGACCTTGCGGAGGATGGGCGTTTTAAAATGAATCCTCCCTTGCGTAGTATGAAAGACAGGGTTGCTTTGATTGAAGGTATAGTCGACGGTACAATTGATATGATTGCTACCGACCACGCTCCCCATTCTGCTGAAGAAAAAAATGCAGGGCTTGAAAAAAGTCTTTTTGGGGTTGTGGGATTGGAAACTGCCTTTCCGATAATGTATACTAATTTCGTAAAAACAGGCGTTATTACCATCAATAAACTGCTGGATTTAATGGTTTATAACCCCAGAAAACGTTTTAATATACCTTTAGGTCTTGATTTCAGCGTATGGGATCTTAATAAAAAATATATTGTCAATCCTGATGACTTTTTATCAAAAGGACGTTCTACACCCTTTACAGGGCGTGAAGTTTACGGTGAATGTGTTCTTACCGTTTGTGACGGTAAGGTCGTTTACAAGAAGTAGCTAATAATTTGTTTAACATATAAGGAGGCTGTTTATGGCTAAAAGAACAGACATTAAAAAAGTTATGATAATAGGTTCCGGTCCTATAGTTATTGGTCAGGCTGCCGAGTTTGGCTATGCAGGTACTCAGGCTTGCCTCGCATTAAAAGAAGAGGGCTACGAAGTAGTTTTAGTTAACTCCAATCCTGCAACAATAATGACCGATACCACCATCGCAGATAAGGTTTATATGGAGCCTCTTACGCTTGAATACGTGGCTAAAATCCTCCGTTACGAAAGACCCGATGCCATTGTTCCCGGTATTGGTGGTCAGACAGGCCTTAACCTTGCTATGCAACTTGAAAAGAAAGGCGTACTCAAAGAATGCGGTGTTGAGCTTTTGGGTACCAGCAGCCGAAGCATAGAACGTGCCGAAGACAGAGAAATGTTTAAGGAGCTTTGTGAATCCATCGGCGAACCCACCATTCCTTCAGAAATCACTTACAGCATAGAAGAAGCCAAAAGCGCTGCCCAAAGAATAGGTTATCCAGTGGTTTTGCGTCCCGCATTTACGCTCGGCGGCACCGGCGGTGGCTTTGCAAATAACGAAGAAGAGCTTGTGGAGATTGGTCTGAATGCATTTAAGCTTTCTCCCGTTCATCAGGTGCTTATTGAAAAAAGTGTAAAGGGTTATAAAGAAATTGAATTTGAGGTTATGCGTGACTCCAACGATAATGCTATAACCATCTGCGGTATGGAAAATATAGATCCTGTCGGCGTTCATACCGGCGACTCTATTGTTGTCGCTCCCAGTATGACCCTTAGCGACCACGACCTCAAAATGCTCAATGATAGCGCTATTAAGTTGATTAAAGAGCTTAAAATTGAAGGTGGGTGTAACGTTCAGTTTGCTCTCAATCCTTATACTAGCGAGTATTTTCTTATTGAAGTTAATCCTCGTGTTTCACGTTCTTCCGCTTTGGCTTCTAAGGCAAGCGGTTATCCTATTGCACGTGTTACCGCTAAAATAGCCGTTGGTATGGCTCTTGAGGATATAACAATTGCCAATACCACTGCCGCTTTTGAGCCCCAGCTCGATTATGTGATTGCCAAGCTTCCTCGTTTTCCTTTTGACAAATTTGCAACAGCTCCTAACACTCTCGGCACACAGATGAAAGCAACCGGCGAAGTTATGGGCATCGGCTCTTCTTTAGAAGAATGCTTATTGAAGTCCGTTCGTTCTTTGGAAACGGGCGCATATCACTTTCATCTTCCCAAGTTTGATGATATGTCAGAAACCCAACTGTTTGATTATTTGGTTGAGTTCAAGGACGATAATATTTTCGCAGTGTCTGAGCTTTTGCGCCGCGGTGCTACCGTTGAAAAACTGCACGACGTTACAAAGATTACTCCTTATTTCCTTGATGCAATAAAGAATATCATTGATATGGAAAAAGAGATAAGCTCTAAGGTAGACGACATTACTGTTTTGCTTAACGCTAAAAAGATGGGCTTTTCCGATAAATTTATCGCTCGCCTTTGGGGTAAGAACGAAATTGACGTTTATAACATTAGAAAAGAAAATAAAATGTTTCCTGTGTTCCGTATGGTTGACACTTGCCATACCAATGCATATATACCTTACTTCTATTCTTCTTATACCGGTGACAACACTTCCGTTTTAACCGACAAGAAGAAGATAGTCGTATTGGGCGCCGGTCCTATACGTATAGGTCAGGGCGTAGAGTTTGACTATTCTACCGTACACGCAGTTACCACAATAAAGAACTCCGGTTACGAAGCTATTATTATTAAGAACAACCCCGAAACCGTTTCTACAGACTATGCAACGGCAGATAAGCTTTATTTTGAAC
>JAZSLS010000078.1:0-3194 GCA_045535465.1 Eubacteriales bacterium | reverse complement strand
CCTATGACAAAGACAATGAAGAAGGATCGGCGTTTGACGATGCGTTCTTGGCTTTGCAATCCGAAATGGGCGGCGGTGGCTTCTTCTTCAGAGGAACGTCCTATGATAAAAAGAAAGTTACCATAGAAATTGACGGTACAGAAATAAACAACAACAGCTCCACACGTGGCGGCGCTATATACCATCACGAAAGCGTAAACGCTACTATCGAGAATGCTTCCTTTGAGGGCAACAGCTCAAGCTTGCTTGGCGGCGCATTCTGCTTTATAAAAAACAGCTCTACAGCCAAATTTACAGACTGCACTTTTACCAAGAACAACGCAACTTTGCGTGGCGGTGCGTTATATATTCAAACAAACGGTGTTACTGTCGAGCGTTGCACCTTTACCGAAAATACAGCGGCGAACAACGGCGGCGCTATTCAGTTGCAAAGCGAAACCAACACAAATATCGACCTAAAAGTTACAGATAGCGACTTTAGCGGTAACAGTGCAAGCTATGGTGGTGCGCTCTGTACAATGCAAACCAACAACAAATACGCCTTTACCGTTACCCTTACAAATTGTGACTTTACGGGTAACCGTGCAACAGCTAACGGCGGTGCTGTGCTTGTAGGCAATAAGGTAACCCTAAATATGACAGGCGGCTATCTTACAGGCAATACTGCGGGCACTGACGAGTCAGGCATCGAGCCTGTTGCAGACAACAAGCAAGGCTCAGCTATAAACGGGATAGCCGGTGCAGGCGGTGCGGTTGCGGTGTTTGACGGTACCTTTAACTACAGCGTTAATGCTACAACCAACAAAGGTGCTATACACAGCAATATCGCTACGACAGTGGGCGATGATATATTCAGCAACGGTTCTGCTAATGCAAAGCTTAGCGTTCCTGCCGTAAGCGCAATGGATCTTACAGGGTATACCTACGAGGCGGGCAAGACTCCCGATTGGTTTGAGGACTATGCGAAGGGCGAGGCTTCCGGTATGAACCCCAATATCAGCTTCAGCCAGCGTCATAGGTTTTCCGATAACACAATCCCTGCAAGCCTTGATAATATAAACACTCAAGGTAAATACGTTGCCATTACCATCGGCGTAAGCGTAAATCTTGGCGAGCTTATTATCACCAAGAGCGGTACAGACATCGATCCCAATCAGGTGTTTGTGTTTAAGGTTACGGGCGTATCGGAGCGTAGCGGCACTTCCATCGAGCTTACTGTAAGCATTAAGGGCACGGGCTCGGTTAAGATAGTTGACCTGCCTGTAGGTGATTATACTGTAACCGAACTTACAAGCTGGTCCTGGCGTTACGGCGTTACCACCATAGAGGTGGATGGAGAGGCAGTTCAGTACACAAACGCAGGAGTTGGTATAAAGATTGAACCCGACCATATCGACCACAGCGTTGAGTTTATAAACAGCCTGCAAAACAATAAGTGGTTAAGCCACAGTGCGGAACCCATCAAGAATACACCTGCCAACAACACGGTGGCGTATAGTGATATAGTGTTCGACCTGCCAAAGCAAAAAACAATATAAATAACCGCTATGTACTGCCAAAGGTGTTTGCCTTTGGCAGTACGCATTTAAAAGCAGGTGTTACCAAAGACCGACAGATTACCTGTTAGGAGAAGAAAAAAACGACAGACTTATTTGATAAACTTGACAAGTCATAAGCAAATAGTATATAATCGGTACAATAAAATAAAAGGAGTTGATTATTATGTCTGCAAACGTATATAACGAAAATATGAAGAGCATTAAACTGAATACTGATAGGAGATATAATGATCAAACTACAAGGAAAAAGAAACTCGGCAATAGTTTTTGCTGATAAACTGGATAAGCCAACAAAAACACAGATATCATCCTTGCTGCGTGAAGAAGCCTATTCCGATAGCAAGATACGCATAATGCCTGACACCCATTCGGGAAAATACGTTGCAGTGGGAACAACAATGACTGTAACAAGAAGAGTAGCACCTGCCCTTGTGGGTGTTGATATCGGATGCGGTATGGAAACCGTGTTTTTAGAAGAGCAAAAACTTGATTTGGAAAAGCTGGACCAATTAATACATTCGCTCATTCCTCACGGTGCAAAGATACACGCCGCTCCTTTTGCGACCTTTGAATTGGACAGGCTGCTCTGCAAAGACAACGTGGATAGGGAACGAGCGCTTAGAAGTATTGGCACTCTTGGCGGTGGCAACCACTTTATTGAGGTAGACAGGACGGAAAGCGGCGCACTTGTGCTTGTAATCCATTCAGGCTCCAGGCAATTGGGAAGCGACGTTGCCAATTACTATCAAGAACAAGCGTATCGCTATCAATGTAAAAAGCAACGTAAGCGCATAGTGCAAAATCGTTATACAGACAGGGATACAGGCCTATATTTCAAATCAAAGGTTGAAAAAAATGCCGTAAAGGTGAAAAGGGAAGAGGCAGTTCTTGAAGGCAGCCTTTTTGAGGATTACCTTCACGATTTAAGCATCGTGACCGAATTTGCTGATCTGAACAGAAGAACAATAGCGGAGTTAATATGTAAGAATATGGGACTCACTGTAACGGATAGGTTCTCTTGCGTTCACAACTACATCGATACGGAGCATATGATACTTCGTAAGGGTGCTATCTCTGCTCGGCTTGGTGAACGGGTAATAATACCGCTTAATATGAGAGACGGAGCTTTGCTTGGCAGGGGCAAAGGTAACCCTGAATGGAATTTTTCTGCGCCCCACGGTGCAGGACGAGTATGCAGCAGAACCGAGTCAAAGTACGCTTTTACCGTCGAGGAGTATCAGCGTCAGATGGAAGGAATATTCACTACAACTGCAAGGGAAGGCTCTCTTGACGAATGCCCGATGGCATACAAAGCACCCGAGCGTATACTTGATTTTGTCAATGATACCATTTCTGATATCGAAATTATAAGACCGATATACAATTTCAAATCCTGTTAATTTATTAAGACCACCGATTTTTCGGTGGTCTCAGAGCGAAGACAAACTCGCTCTTTGCGTGCCCTGAGGGAATAATGACCAATAAACGAAAAATGCCTCTCGTGATGTAGCGGGAGGCATTTTAACGTTGAAATGTTGTGTTTTGTTATATTCAGGGCACTTTTACGAAGAACTTCGCTGTCGTAGGTCACTACGCCTCCACTCGTTTTTCGTAAAAAATAGCTTCGTTTCCCTC
>JAZSLS010000080.1:0-7568 GCA_045535465.1 Eubacteriales bacterium | reverse complement strand
CCAAAGTCACCCAGCTTATAGTCGCCGTACTTGTTTACAAATATGTTTTGGGGCTTTATATCCCTATGTATAACGTTGTTCTTTTCGCAAAGGATAAGTGCGTTACAAATATCAATACCAAGCTTTACTGCGTCTTTTACGGTAAGTGGCTTTGTTTTGTATGCCGCAGGTAACGGCTCCAAAAGCTCCATACGGATAAAAATATGCCAGGAGTAGCCGTCCGGCTGCGGTACTATCTTATAGTCTTCACAGCTTACCACGTTGGTACAGCCACGGAACTCGGAAAGAATAGTGAATTCTTTTGCTATATTCTGCGCCTGCTCCTTAAAGATGGTGGCAATACTCGCATCGTCGTAGCCCTCGTCTGAGTAAAGACGGTATTCGTCCTTGGATGAAGGGATGGTAATAACCTTAAGGGCAGAAAAATACTCACCGCCCATACCGTTATCCTTGCGTATTTTATATACCGTGCTAAAGCCGCCTGTGCCAATGGGGTCGCCCACTATTTCCCAGCCGGCAAACATCTCGTTTTCGTACATAAAACACCCTCCTTTGTCGAAAATTGTCGCTTTTGTTAAGTATAAATTAAAACCAAAATAATGTCAATACCTTCCATTTTACGATATCTTCTCCACCGTATATCCACGGTCACGAAGAAGCTTTACTATGGCGCCATCGCCTGCTATATGCGCCATACCAACTATATAAAAACCCGTGCCGCCATCGGCAAGATATTCCTCCGCCTTATCCGCCATACCTACGTTGCGGTCAAAAAGCATTTTGTTGTTGTAGTCCTCTACCAGCGCCTTTTCCTCTTCGGAAAGCCCCTCGTAATCCAAAAGAAGCATCTCCTCTATTGCCTTTTCATCCCCGCTAAGCCAGGTTTCGTACATATAGTTAAGCTGGTTTACGCTTTCCTCGGGGTTATAAACACTGCTTGCTATAAGAAGCTCGTAAAGCTCGTCGGAAAAGCCTGCAAGGAGTGCGTTTTGAAAATCAATACTTTCTACCTCTTTTATTTCCTTACCCTGTACCGCCGCCTTGTTTAAAAAGTATCGGTCAACGCCGCAGTCGGTCGTAAGGTCGGTATAAGAGCGCAGCGCTTCATCCACAAGGCTAGACCAAAGAGAGGGCATATACTGCTCATAGGCAGCGTTGTACATATCTGCGCTTTGCAAAAAATTTTTCATATCCTTATAAACAGCCTTGTCCATATGGTCTCTTACGGTTTCGCCCTTGGGACAAAGCAAAAGATTTAGGTCTGCAAGCTGCTTTGCTATATTTTTCTCATACTCAACGATATCCACCTCCACGCATATATAGGAGGAAGCGTTGTAGGCGTTCATAACGTAATCGGGCATAGACTGCGTGCGGTCGTCCCCTACGTGGATGGAGCCGAGCAGATAAAGAGCAGCTCCCTTGTCATCGGTTACTTTATACAAAAGAGGTGTACACTCCTCCGTCCTTTCATAGGACTCAAAGGAAAGGTTATCGTAATCTATGCCGCTACAGGAAGCAAAGCTTAAAATAAGGGAAAACATTACTAAAAAGGATAAAAGGTTTTTTATTTTCACGTCAATTACCGTCCTTAATGCTTATAGAACTATTATACACCAAAGGTTAATAGAATTCAACAGCGCTATTCGACATTTTTTGCAAAAGCAGCACGTTATAATAACGTAGAGTTTGTTTGGGGATGGTGATTTTATGGTTGATATGGTTTTAGATTTTTTGTATGATTTGTCTGCAAAGACAAAGGAAACGTTTTTTTCCAAAAAGGACAAGCTGTTTTCTGCCCTTATAACTTTGATGTTGGGGCTTAGCCCCGTAGGGGGGCTTTATCCCTTCCCTTGGGCGTATTTTTTGGCAAAGGAGAAGAACGACGAGGTTATACTTGCCTGTCTTTGCTTTTGTTTGTTTATAAACGGCGGAGGCCTTTTGGGCATAACCGTTGCCATTGGGCTTTACGCATTTAAAAGACTGCTTCCCAAGGGGGCTACTCATCCGTTTATAAGGCTGATAACTGCCACTGTGGTAGCGGCGTTTTTGTGTATGGGACACATAGAAAGCGGTGTTTACGGCTTTGCAAAAAGCGTAGCCACTATGTCCCTTATACCGCTTTTTACCCTTTTGTACGGCTTGTACCTTACACCTACGGAAAAAGGCGGCGTTGCGCCTAAGCAAGCAGGGTTGGCTGCAATTATTTACAGCCTTGCTTTGTTTTTTGCAAAAACGCTTCCTTGGGAAGCCCCTGTTTGGGTGGCTGTTATACTTATAAGTCTTGTGGCGGCAAGGGACGGCGGTATGCTTTGCGGAGGTTTTTTCGGTTTTTGCGTAGGGCTTTCCTGCGGTGCACCCTGTAGTGCGGCAGGCGCTATATGCGGCTTGTGCACCGGTCTGCTGTTTACCGCCGGCGGTGCTATCGCCGTGCCGCTTGGCTGCTTGGCGGGGCTTTTTTCGGGGCTTTGTTTTTACGGAGCAGAGGATATGCCAAAGCTTATGCTTTGCTTCTTTACCGCAGGGATTTGTTATTTTGTTTTTGGTAACAAAATAAGCATTTTACCGAAAGACGACAAGATTTTGGTTAAGGATGGCAGAAAAAGCACCCATCCCTTTGAAAAAGTATTTTACGAGCTTTCCGAAAGCGCTCTTATAGCATCCGGCAACAAAGACGGCGCAGCCCGTGTTGCCACCGATTACGCCGCCTTTTCTGCTTTGCTTAGAGAGGCAAAGCTTAAGGAGGATGACGAGGAGAAGGAGGATACCCGTCTTGCAGAAAGGGCGGAGATACTGCTTAAGGGGGCAGGGCTGTACGCCGAAGCCGTAAGGGTAACAGGTGGCAGAAGAAAGCGGCTGGAAGCGGAGGGGATTGCCATAGACAGGCTTAGCCTTTCCTCCGAACAGCTTAAAATGCTGCTTTCACACGCTTTGGGCGGCAAGCTTAAGCAGCCCGAATTTGCCCTTAAAAACGGAAAAGCTACTCTTTTTATGGAAAGTGCGCCCCTTTTCCGTATAGAATGCTCCAAAAGTGCGCTATGCAAAAAAGGCGAAAAGCTAAGCGGCGACACCGTAAGCTTTTTCAGCGACAACGGATATTTTTATTCCCTGATAAGCGACGGAATGGGCAGCGGAAAGGAAGCGGCGGTAAGCTCGCAACTTACGGGCGTGTTTTTGGAAAAGCTGCTGATAGCAGGTGCAGACCGATACAGCGCCCTCACCCTGCTTAACGGTTATCTTGCATCCAGAGAGACAGAGGTCTTTGCCACCGTTGACCTGTTTGAAGCCGACCTTTACACAGGCAGAGGGATGTTTTTGAAAGCAGGCGCCGCACCCTCCCTGCTTATGCGTGACGGAAAATGCAAAAGGCTGGAGCTGGAGTCTGCGCCTATGGGTATTATCCGTGAGATAGGCGCAAAACAGCTTAGCTTTACCCTTAAGGACAGTGATTTGATTGTTATGTTTTCCGACGGTGTTTGCGGTGACGGAAACTGTGAAGAAACCGCCGCAGTACTTGCTGGCTTCAGCCCCGAAGCAAGCACCGCCACCATAGCAAGCGCTCTCCTTGCCGAAGCGGTTAAACGTACCGGCAAAAAGGACGATATGAGTATTGCCGTGATAAAAATAACAAAAGGTTAAAAAACACGGGCAAGGTTTACACATAAAAACTATAAAACCGAAAAAGTGGCTCGTTGAGCCACTTTTTCGGTTTTAAAAGCTTAAAATGTTGTTTTTTAATTGCAGGGCTGTTTTTACGCCTCCGTATAGGCAGCATTAGTGCCGGCGAGAGCACCGGTCGCAAAGGCTATCTGCAAATTGTAGCCCCCCGTATAGGCATCCACGTCTATAACCTCGCCTGCAAAGAACAAGCCCTGTACAAGCTTAGACTCCATTGTGGATGGATTTATCTCCGTAACGGCTACGCCGCCGTTTGTAACTATCGCCTCATCTATGGGACGTTTGCCCGTAAGGGTAAGCTTTAAGCCCTTTATCAGCTCCGACAGGCGTTTTCTTTCCTCCTTGGTTATGGAGTTAATTTTTTTATGTTCGGGTATGCCGCTTAGCTCCACTATAACAGGTATAAGCTTTTGCGGAAGCAAAGCACCCAGGCTATTACAAAAATCACGGTTACGGTTTTCCTCAAAGTCACGAAGCAAACGCTTATCCAAGGTTTCCGTATCTAAAGCAGGTTTTAGGTCTATGGAGACCTTCACGCCGGATGCGTTACCGAGATGTGCCGACGCAGAAAGCACCAAAGGGCCGCTTATACCAAAGTGAGTAAAAAGCATTTCACCTTGCTCGCTGTAAAGCAATTTACCCTCGGGGCTGTAAAAGGAAGCCTTTACGTTTTTAAGAGACAGCCCCATACAGCGTTTGCAAAGACTGCCTGCGGCACAAAGAGGAACAAGGGAAGGATTGAGCGGAACGATACTGTGGCCAGCCTCCAAAGCAAAGCGGTAGCCGTCGCCGTCGCTGCCTGTTTTAGGGTAGGATGCACCGCCTGTTGCAATAATGCAGGCGTCGTACCGTGCTTCCTTTCCACCCGAAAGCCTTATGCCTTTAAAAGCACCGTCCTTAACGGTAATACCTCTTACACGGTTGTGAATGACTTTAACACCGACCTCGGTCATCGCCCTGTACAAAGCCGCAGTAATATCCGCCGCCTTGTCGCTGACAGGAAAGACCCTTCTGCCACGTTCCACCTTAAGGGGAACTCCAAAGGACTCAAAAACCGTCATAGTATCCTCGGGAGTAAGGTTGTTAAGTGCTTTGTACAAAAAACGAGGGTTAACGGGTACGTTTGTCAAAAAGGTTTGAATATCGCAAAGGTTAGTCAAATTACAACGCCCCTTGCCTGTAATATTAAGCTTTTTGCCGCAGTTATCGTTACGCTCGTAAAGAGTGACCTCACCGCCGTTTATCGCAGCATAGTAAGCAGCCATCATACCTGCAGCTCCGCCGCCTATCACACAAACACTTGACACGTAACACACCTCCCTTTTTGTTATTCTATTATACAATATTTTTACAAAATATGCAAGGACGTATTGCAAAAGAAAGAATAATGGATTATAATTCTTACATATAATATAAGGAGCTTGGATATGAAAAATAAAGGCTTTTTGCTTTTTGATTTAGACGGCACTGTGGCGGATTCTGCCCCGGGTGTTATGGACAGTGTGGAGTATTCCCTCAAAAAAATGGGCATTACTCCCCCTAAGCGCAGCTTTCTTGCAAAGTTTATAGGTCCTCCTCTCAGATATTCTTATATGGAATACCTTGGGCTTTCCGCCGAGGATGCAGAAAAGGGTGTTGCTTTGTACCGTGAGCATTACGCTGTGGAGGGCATACTTAACACAAGCCTTTTTGCGGGTGTAAAAGATTTTTTGGAAGCGGCAAAGAAAAGCGGCAAGGTTATTCTGTTGGCAACGGCAAAGCCGGAGGTTTTTGCAAAGCGCTGTCTTAAAAACTTAGGAGTAGAGCAGTATTTTGACTACGTTTCTGCGGCTTGCTTTTCACCTGAGCTTGACAGCAAAAGCGCCATAGTAGGCAGGGCCTTGGCTATGGCAGGTGCAAATAAGGATGACTGCGTTATGATTGGCGACAGATGCTACGATATCGAAGGAGCGCACGAAAACGGCATTCCTTGCATTGGTGTGGTAAACGGCTCTGTCTTTGAAAAGGAGCTTTATGATACGGGTGCAGACGCCGTAGTTGCCGATTTTTTTGAACTTAGAAAGTTTTTACTGTAATTATTCGCTAAAAATGAGCGCATAATACAATTTGCAAAACAAAAAGCGGTAAAAAAGTATTGACAATAAAAGGAAAATATGCTAATATTTAATAGCTAAAGTCTTGAAAGTGTCTTTAGCTACTTTTCATCACACAATAATATATTAAGAAAGGAAAATGAACGATGAAAAAACTTACAGCTATCCTTCTCGCTGTATTAATGGTTTCTCTCTGCTTCGGCACCACCGCTATGGCTGAAGAATCCGTTGATACTTCCGTTGATTCTGTTGATTCCGTTGAATCCGTAGAATCTGTTGAATCCGTTGATTCTGTTGATTCCGTTGAATCCGATGATTCTGTTGAATCTTCCGACGATGAAATCGCTCTTCCCGAATTCATCAACGTTTCTCTTGGTAAGGACTACACCATCACTTCTGACGCAGAAGATGGTAACCCCACTTACAATGGTGTTTGTGACGACGGTATGGGCGAAGGCGGCTACCTCACCGACGGTATCGTTCGTGACGTAGAAGAGCTTCTTGCTGCAGGCGCTGGCGATATGGACAAGTCCGTTGAGCTTGCCGGCACCAACAGAACTCACTTTGTAACCATCGAAATCGGCGCTACCGAAAACGTTGGCGTTGTTGTTCTTGGCACCGTTCGTCGCGGTAACAACAGATACACCAACATCGCTGGTATCGAAGCTCTCGTTAACGGCGCTTGGGTTGCTGTTGACTACGAAGAAGTTGCTGTAGCTATCGAAGGCGCTGAACAGTATGGCAGCGAAACCATCGAACCCTACGACCAGTTCTTTGATGTATACGCAGTATTTAACGAACTCGTTAACGCTTCCGCTATTAAGATTGCTATCGACACTGAAGACACCACCGGTACCATCGCTCACTACGGCCCCAGAGGTTACATTGCTCAGCTCGATGAAATCACTGTTTACTCCGTAGATATGCCCGAAGAATCCGGCGACGACACTGTTGACAACGGTTCTACCGACGTTTCTGACGTTGTTTCTACTCCCGACTCCAGCACTGACAATGGCGGCAACGATACTCCTATCACCGGCGACCTCGGTCTTGGCGTATTCGCAGTTCTCGCAGTTGTTTCTCTCGCAGGCGTTGTAGTAGCTAAGAAGGTTAAGTAATTTTAGCTTAATTTAACGTTTAAAAACCTTGCGGCAAAAGCCGCAAGGTTTTTTGTTTTTGTAAACAGGTAGTTATTGACATTTTCTTGTTTTTAATTTATACTTAACAAAAGCGACAATTTTCGACAAAGGAGGGTGTTTTATGTACGAAAACGAGATGTTTGCCGGCTGGGAAATAGTGGGCAACTCTATTGGCACAGGCGGCTTTAGCACGGTATATAAAATACGCAAGGGTGACGGTATGGGCGGTGAGTATTTTTCTGCCCTTAAGGTTATTACCATCCCTTCATCAAAGGATGAATACCGTAGTTACGTCGACGAAGGCTACGACGCTGCAAGCATTGCCACCATCTTTAAGGAGCAGGCGCAAAACATAGTAAACGAGTTTAAGCTGCTTTCGGAGTTCCGCGGTTGTACCAACGTTGTAAGCTACGAGGACCATAAGGTTGTTCCACAGCCTGACGGTTACTCCTGGCATATCTTTATCCGTATGGAGCTTTTGGAGCCGTTACCTGCGGCCTACAACAAAAAGCCACTTACCGTAAAGGATACCGTAAAGCTTGGTATTGATATTTGTAACGCACTTATCCTTTGCGAAAAGAACAACGTTATACATAGGGATATAAAGCCCCAAAACATATTTGTAAACAAGTACGGCGACTATAAGCTGGGTGACTTTGGT